>NZ_JBGQOH010000021.1:0-62172 GCF_052113745.1 Cryobacterium sp. W22_MBD10_FK3 | reverse complement strand
CCCCCCCCCCCCCCCCCCCCCCCCCCCCCCCCCCCCCCCCCCCCCCCCCCCCCCCCCCCCCCCCCCCCCCCCCCCCGGTACCCGGAACGCGTCCAATGAAGCTCTGCGTCGACCGCACCACCCCGACAGGAGCATCATGAACAGCTACATCAGCACCACCGCCAGCATCATCGCCAGCACCGAGGGAAGCACCACCGCCAGCACCAACCCGGCCGGCTACGTCAGCACCGGCCGTCCGGCCGGCACCCCCACCGGTTACATCAGCCCGGCCACCCGCCGTGGCACCGGCAGCTATGTCACCAGCGAGTGGGTCATCGCCGCGTAATCAAAACCCGACGGGCGACCCTAAGGTTAGGCATGCCATACTTAGGGCATGCTTACATCGACAGTCGCTCCCGTGCAGGCCCCCGCCCGGGTGCGGGCTCCGCGCCCCAGCTACCGCCCGTTCGCCGTCTCGGTGGCGCGTGTGCAACGACTGTCGACCAACTTCACCCGGGTGACCTTCACCGGCCCCGACCTGCACGAATTCGGCACCGCCGGCCTCGACCAGCGCATCAAGATCGTTCTGCCGCTGCCCGGGGTCGGCGTCTCGACGTTCCCGCAGAACGACTCCTGGTACGAGACCTGGCGGGACCTGCCCGACGAGCGCCGCAACCCCATCCGCACCTACACCGTGCGGCACGCCCGACCCGAGCACCGTGAGGTCGACATCGACTTCGTCACCCACGGCGACGCCGGCCCCGCCTCACGCTGGGTGCGCGCCGCCCTCGTCGGCGACGAGGTCGCCATCGTGGGTCCGGTGTCGCACGGCGACAACCCGAGTGTCGGCATCGAGTGGGCGCCGGGCAACGCCAACACTGTGCTGATCGCGGGCGACGAGACCGCAGCGCCGGCCATCTGCGCCATCCTCTCGGCCCTGCCCCGCACCGCGCGCGGCTGCGCCTACATCGAGGTGCCCGAGAACGGCGACGCCCACGACACGGATGCGCCCGCCGGCGTCACCGTGACCTGGCTGCCCCGGAACGGCGCCAGCCACGGGTCGGCGCTCGAGTCCGCAGTGAAGGGCTGGACCGCCCGCTTCATCACCGCGCACCACGCCGGCACCGAGCTCCCCGACGTCGACATCGACGAGTCCATTCTCTGGGAAGTGCCCGACGGTTCGGCGCTGGACGGCTCGGCCCTCGACGGCGAGCTCTACGCCTGGCTGGCCGGCGAGGCCGGCGTGATCAAGCGCCTGCGGCGTTTCCTGGTCTCCGACGTCGGCGTGGACCGCCGCCAGGTGGCCTTCATGGGGTACTGGCGGGACGGTCGCGCCGAGCACGCGTGACCACCTGCTTTTTCCGTAGGTAACCGCCCTTCTCCAGGCCCGCCTCGATTTCGAACCGGTTCTTCAGCGGGTCCCGCCCCGCGATGAAGTACAGCAGCGGGAACAGCATGCCGTAGCGCTGCCACTGCACCTTGTGCACGGCCTCGTGCTCGAGCACATCCGCCGACACGTTCTGGTTGGTGAGGTACACGGCGCCCACGCAGGAGCCGCCGCGACCGAAAGACCAGGCCGGCAGGCCGCGGAAGACGACCAGGCCGTTCCGGCGTTCGATGCGGCCGGTGCTCCAGACCGCGCCCCAGACCAGCCCCACGGCGGTGGCGTAGAGGTACCCGGCCCGGCTGACGGGGGAGTCGATCAGGAGCCGCCGCATCACAGGCTCCGCTCACTGGTGGCCGGTGGACGGCCGTAGGCCTCGAGCAGGCGGAGCCAGACCTCGCTGAGGGTGGGGTAGCTGGGCACCGCGTGCCAGAGCCGGCTGATCGGCACCTCGCCGACCACGGCGATGGTGGCCGCGTGCAGCAGCTCGCCGACACCGGCGCCCACGAAGGTCACCCCGAGCAGCAGCTCGGTGTCGAGGTCCACGATGGCCCGCGCCTGCCCGGTGTAGCCGTCGGCGAGCACGCTCGCGCCGGCCACCCCGGCCAGGTCGTAGTCGAGCACCCTGGTGCGGTAGCCGGCCTTCTCGGCGGCCGCGGCGGTGAGGCCCACCGACGCCACCTCGGGGTCGGTGAAGGTGACCTGCGGCACGGCGGCGTGATCGGCCGTGGCCACGTGGGTGCCCCACGGGGCGTCGTCGACCACCGTGCCCGTGGCGCGGGCGACGATGACGTCGCCGGCCGCGCGGGCCTGGTACTTGCCCTGGTGGGTGAGCAGGGCGCGGTGGTTCACGTCGCCGGTGGCGTAGAGCCAGTCGCCGGCCAGCGCGACGGAGTCGCCCGTGACGAGCATGGTGTCGTCCACGGCGACCCAGTCGCCGGGGGTGAGGCCCACGGTCTCCAGGCCCAGGTGCAGGCTGCGTGGGCTGCGGCCGGTGGCCACGAGCACCTCGTCGGCCGTGACGGTGCGCCCGTCGGCGAGGAGCAGCAGCACCTGGCCGTTCTCGGTGCGCCTGGCGGCGGTGGGGCTCGCGTCGGTGAGCACCGAGACGCCGGCGTCGGTGAGCGCGGCGCCCACCAGTTCACCGGCGAAGGGCTCCTGGTCGCGCAGCAGGGCGCTCCGCACGAGCAGGGTCACCTCGGTGCCCAGCGACCTGTAGGCGGCGGCCATCTCCACGGCCACCACCCCGCCGCCGATGATGGCGAGGTGGCCGGGCAGGTCGGTCACGGCGGTGGCGTCCCGGCTGGTCCACGGCGACACCTCGGCGAGGCCCTCGATGTCGGGCAGCAGGGCGTCGGAGCCGGTGCTGAGCACCACGGCATGGGTGGCGGTGACGACCACGGGGCCATCCGCTGTTTCGACGGTCACCTCGCGCGGCCCGCTGAGCCTGGCGTGCCCGCGCAGCAGGTCGATCCCGGCGGAATCGAGCCAGCTGACCTGGCTGTCATCCTTCCAGTCGTGGGTGAACTCGGTGCGGCGCTTGAGCACGGCAGCGACATCGAGCCGGCCGGTGACCGCCTCGGCCGCGCCGGCCACCCGGCGGGCGGCGGCGAGGGCGGCGCCGCTGCGCAGCAGCACCTTGGACGGCATGCAGGCCCAGTAGGAGCACTCGCCGCCGACGAGCTCGGACTCCACGATGAGGGTACGGAGGCCGCCCTGCACGGTGCGATCGGCCACGTTCTCGCCGACAGGTCCCGCCCCGATCACGACGACGTCGTAGCTTCGGGCGTCGTTACCGGTGGGGGCGGATGTCGTGGGCTGGGTGTCGGATGCCGGAGTCGCGTCGCTCATCGTCGCAGCCTACCCACCGTTCCCGGGAAGAATCCAGAGGATGCTCTCGCGAGATGACACTCGAGGCCAGTGCAGGAAGGTCGTGGCTGGCCCCAACTGCCCTCTCGGCGGCGGCGGCGGCGCCTGGCGTCAGCGACCCTGGAACTCGGCGGGTTGGCGGGAGAGGAACGCCTCCATGCCGATCCGGGCATCCGTGGTGGCGGCCAACCGGGCCAGGGCGGGCTGCAACTCGGCCTCGGCCACCGCCGCACCGTCGCGGAGCGCGGCGCGGGCACTCGCGAGGGTGGCCTGCACGGCCAGCGGCGCCTGCGCGGCGATCCGCTCGGCGAGTTCGATGGCCCGGTGCAGCTCGCGACCGTTGGGCACGATCTCCTGCACGAGGCCCATCCGGTGCGCCTCGCGGGCGTCGAACAGGTCGCCGGTGAGCAGCCAGCGCATGGCGTTGCCCCAGCCGGCGGCGCGCGGGAACCTGATGGTGGCGCCGCCGAACGGCAGGATGCCCCGGCTCACCTCGATCTGGCCGAACCTGGTGGACTCGGCGGCGACGACGATGTCGCTGGCCAGCATCAGCTCGATGCCCAGGGTGAGGCAGGTGCCCTGCACCGCGATCACGACGGGTTTGCTCAGCGCGGTGCCGTCTACCTGCCACGGGTTGATGCCGCCCTCCGGCACGATGTCGATGCCGTGCGGGCCGAGCCGGGGCCCCACGTCGGCCAGGTCGAGCCCCGCGGTGAAGTGGTCGCCGATGGCGTGCACCACGCCCACCCGCAGGGCGGGGTCGCGCTCCAGCTGCCCGTAGGCCAGCGCGAGTTGCTGCAGCATGGCGAAGTCGGCCGCGTTGCGCTTGTCGGGCCGGTTCAGCCCGATCAGCAGCAGGTGACCCCGTCGCTCCAGCACCACCCGCGCGGGCGTGGTGGTGGGTTCTGGGTGTGCGGCGGCAGCAGTCGTCACAGGATCTCCTTCGATCGGTCTGTCGAGCGGGTGTTCCGCCCGGGCGCGGTTCAGCGGGTGAGGGCGCTGATGATGCGCAGGATGCTGGGCAAGTCGTCGTTGGCGGCGTCGGGGGAGGACGGAGCGAAGCCGGCGATGGTGGCCCCGGCCAGGCTGAATTCGGCGCGGAGGGCCAGGACGGCGGCGGTGAGGCTCTCCACGGCGAGGCCGAACGGGTAGATGTTCGACAGGCCGACGATGGTGGCCGGGTCGAGCACGTCGAGGTCGATGTGCAGGTAGATGTGCGCGGCGCCAGTGCGTTTCACCGCGGCCACGAGGGCCTCCGGGCTGCCGAAGCTCTCCACCGGCACCAGCGGGATGGCCTGTTCGGTGATGTAGACATCCTCGGCAGGGTCGATGTCACGCACCCCGGCCAGCACCACCCGGTCCGGCGTGATGCGGGCATCCGCGTCGAGGGCGAGGCCGTCGACGCCGTCGCCGAGGATGGCGCGCAGCACCATGCCGCCGAACCCGCCGGACTGCGACGACTCGCTGGTGTGCAGGTCGGGGTGCGCGTCGAACCAGATCAGCGCGAGGTCGCCGGGGTGCTGACGGGAGGCGTGCTCGACGGCGCCGAAGGAGACCCCGCAGTCGCCGCCGATGGTGAGCACCGGGTCGGTGCTGGCGCGCAGCACCGCCAGCTGCCGGTCGCGCACCGTGAGCAGCGACGAGAACCGGTGGATGCCGGTGTCCAGCGCGTCGCCGGCTTCGGCGGGCACGTCGACCGGGTAGGTGACCGAGAACGGCAGATCACCCCGGATCGCCTCAGCTCCGTCGACCAGGCGCATCGCGCGCGGTGAAACCGAACCTTGCCACTGCGGCACAACCACGTAGTTGGGGGACACCACCCCAGTATGCTCCACGGTCCCGGCCCGGCGCATCTGCCAGTTTGGGGGTGCGAGCCTAGACGGCCTGCGGCATGTCCCGGTACCGGATGGCCGTGCTCACCGCTTCACGCAGCTCGAATGCGTCCATCCGCGGACCGTAACCGGGGGTGTCGCGCTGGATGCGCCAGCCCTCGTTCAGCGGGCCGAGGTCCACGGTGTCGAAACCGAAGTCGTTCAGCAACGCCGTGACGATCTCGCGGGCCTCGGGGTCATTGCCGGCGATGACCAGGGCGCGGCGGTCGGCCGAGCCGGCAGGCTGGCCGTCGGTGGTGAGGTCGGCGGCGTAGATGTGGTTGAACGCCTTCACGATTCGCGCGTCGGGCAGCAGGTCCTGCAGCAGCTCGGCGGTGGTCGTGGTCTCCTCGTCGAGCGCGACGATGTTGCCGTCGCGCTGGGGGTAGTAGTTGTTGGTGTCGATCACGAGCTTGCCGGCCAGTTCGGGCAGCGGCAGCGTGTCGATGGCGTGCAGCGGGATGGTCACGATGACCAGGTCCCCGGCCGCGGCGGCCTCCGCAGGCAGGGCCGCGCGGGCGCGCGGGCCCAGCTCGGCGATGAGGCCGTCGAGGGTGGCCGGGCCGCGGGAGTTACTCAGCACGACGTCGTATCCATTGAACACGCCGAGGCGGGCGAGCTGGCTGCCGATGTTACCGGCACCGATGATTCCGAGAGTAGTCATGGGGGTGACAATGCCGAACGGCCCCGGGGTATTCCCGAGGCCGTCCGGATGACGCGGTGTGACGCGTGGTTACTGTTCGATCGAGGAGGGCGAGCCTGACTTCAGGGCGGCGAGCCGGGCATCCACCTCGGTGAGCTCGCCGAGGTCGTCGAGGCTCTCGAACTGGGCGTCGAGGCTGGATGCGGCGAGCTCGCTGGCGCCGCGCACCTTGGCCTCTTCGCGGCGGATCTTGTCTTCGAACCGGCTGACCTCGCTGGTGGGGTCCATCATGTCGATGCTCTTCACGGCGTCCATCACCTGCGACTGCGCTGCCGCGGTCTTGGAGCGGGCGATGAGTTCGCTGCGCTTGGAGGTGAGCTGGCCCAGCTTGGTCTTCATCGTGTTCAGGCCGGTCTTGAGCTGCTCGACGACCGCGGTCTGGCTGGTGATCTGCGGCTCGGCGTCCTTCGCCTCCTTCTCGGACTGCAGCTGGCGGCCGAGGGCCACCTTGGCGAGGTTGTCGAACTTGTCGGCGTCGGCGGTGTTGCCCGCGGTGCGCAGCTCATCGGCCTTGCGGCTGGCGGCGAGGGCCTTCCGACCCCACTCGCCGGCGGCCTGCACGTCTTCGCGGTGGTCGTCTTCGAGCATGCGCAGGTTGCCGATGGTCTCGGCGATCGCGCTCTCGGCGTCGGCGATGCTGTTGGTGAAGTCCCGCACCATCTGGTCGAGCATCTTCTCGGGGTCTTCCGCGGAGTCCAGCAGCGCATTGATGTTCGCCCTGGTGAGCTGGGCGATGCGGCCGAAGATCGACTGCTTGGTCATGTGAATGTCCTTTCGACGGGGGATCAACGCTTAGAAACTACCGCGTTCACCTCCACATTCACCTGATTCAGCGGGAGCTTCGCTCTGCCGGATAGTGTGGCTGTCATGCCGACACCGCTCAGCCTGACCATCGTGCCCGGCATCAACGACTCCCTGGACAAGCACTGGCAGTCCCGCTGGCAGGCGACGCAGACGGATGCCGTGCGCATCCGCCCGTCGTCGTGGGAGGAACCCGATCTGACCGACTGGATCGCCGCCGTGGATGCGGCCGTCACCAGCCCGGACACGATCCTTGTGGCGCACAGCCTCGGCTGCATCGCCGCCGCGGCCTGGTTGTCTGACAACCCCGGCCGGGTGCGCGGCGCCCTGCTGGTGGCCCCGCCCGACCGGTTCGGACCCGAATTCCCGCAGGCGGCTCCAACCTTCCGCGCCGCCGAACCGGCGGTACTCGGCACCCCGGCCCTGGTGCTCGCCAGCTCGAATGACCCGTATTGCGCGCTCGGCACCGCGCGCAACCTGGCGGCCGCGTGGGGCGCCGGGTTCGTGGAGGTGGGCAGTCTCGGCCACGTCAACGCGGTCAGCAAGCTCGGCGCCTGGCCGGCCGGCCGGGCCATTCTGGAGGACTTCGCCCTGAGCCTGAACGGCATGGTGCGCTGATGACCGACCCGGATGTGCTCACCCGCCAGACCATCGACCTGCTGCGCGATCTCATCCGCAACGCCTGCGTGAACGACGGCACCGCCGACTCCGCCGGTGAGATCCGCAGCGTGCGCACGCTGGAGGGCTTCTTCGCCGGCTCCGGCCTCGAACTCGAGGTGGTGGAACCGCACCCGGGCCGGGCGTCGCTGATCGCCCGCATCCGGGGCACCGACCCCACCGCGCCGTCGCTGGCCCTCGTCGGGCACACCGACGTGGTTCCGGTTGACCCGGATGGCTGGAGCCGCGACCCGTTCGCCGCCGAGCTCATCGACGGGGAGATCTGGGGCCGCGGCGCCCTCGACATGCTCTACCTCACGGCGAGCTACGCCGTCGTGATCCGCGACCTCGCGATGGGCCCGTTCCGGCCGCGCGGCGACCTGATCTTCGCGGCCGTCGCCGACGAGGAGAGCGGCAGCCTGTACGGGGTGGGCTGGCTCACCGAGCACAGGCTCGACCTGATCGACGCCGACTTCGTGCTCACCGAATCCGGCGGCGCCCCGGTGGGGGTGCGGCCGTCGATCACCACCACGGTGGGGGAGAAGGGCATCGCCGGCCGCCGCCTGGTCGTGCACGGCACCCCCGGCCACGGCTCGGCGCCCTGGGGCACCCGGAACGCCGCCGTGATCGCCGCCGAGGCGGTGAGCCGGCTGGCCCGGTTCGACCCTCCGGTGCAGATCACCGCCGACTGGCGGCACTACGTGGAGGTGTTGGGGCTGCCCGCGGAGCTGGCCGAGCGGCTCACCGACCCGGCCCGCATCGACGGTGCCGTGCACGAGCTGGGCACCCTGGCCGGCTTCGCGCACGCCTCCACGCACACCACCATCTCGCCCAACATCGTGCGCGCCGGCAACAAGGAGAACGTCATCCCGTCTCTGGCCACGGTGGACCTGGACATCCGGGTGCTGCCCGGCACCGACGCCGGTCACGTGGACGGTTACCTGCGGCACGCGCTCGGCGAGCTGATGGTGGACATCGACATCGTGGGTGACAGGTTCGAGGCCGCCACCCGCTCGCCCGTGGACACCCCGCTGTTCGCCGCGCTCAGCTCGGCCGTGGCCCGTGCCTACCCGAACGCCGACCTGCTGCCGGTGCTCAGCGTCGGCGGGTCGGACGCCAGGTTCTACCGGCGCCGCGGCGTTCCCGCCTACGGGTTCGGCCTGCTCAGCCCGCGCTGGGACTACGGCACCTTCCGCATGCTGTTCCACGGCAACGACGAACGCATCGATGTCGCGTCGATCGCCCTCACCGTGGCCGCGCTCGACTTCACGGTGCGTGAGGTGCTCGGATGACCACCCGCGTCGACACCCTGGTGATCGGCGGCGGCGCCATGGGCTCCGCCGCCGCGTGGGAGCTCGCCCGCCGGGGCCGGGAGGTGACCCTGCTCGAGCGGTTCGCGCCGGGCCACACCAACGGCGCCTCGCACGGGGCCTCCCGCAACTTCAACCTCAGCTACTCCGACCCCACCTACGTGGCCATGCTGGTGGAGGCGCTGCGGCTCTGGCGGGAACTCGAGGACGACACCGACACCCGGTTGCTCGAGCAGGTGGGCCTGGTCAACCACGGCCAGGGTCAGCCGTTCGCGGCGGTTTATGCGGCCCTGGCCGGGGTGGGTTTCGACCCCGAGATGCTCACCGTCGACGCCGCGCAGGAACGCTGGCCGGGCATCCGTTTTGATACCGAGGTGCTCTACACACCCGAGGCCGGCCGACTGAACGCGAACGCGTCGGTGACCGCGCTGCAGCAGGCCGCGGCCGCCCACGGTGCGCGCATCGAGCACGGCATGCCGGCCACCGCCCTCACGGTGCTGGGCGACGACAGCGTGCTGGTGGCCACCGACACAGAGGAGTTCAGGGCGAAACGCGTGATCGTCACCCTCGGCGCCTGGACCAACGGCCTGCTCGGCGGCCTGCTGCCGTTGCCGCGCCTGGTGGTCACCCAGGAGCAGCCGGCGCACTTCGCCGTGCTCGACACCAGCTTCACCTGGCCGGGCTTCAACCACGGCTACCGGCCGGGTGCCCCCGGCTACGAGTACTGGCGCTCCCCGGTCTACGGCATGCACACTCCCGGCGAGGGCATCAAGGCCGGCTGGCACGGGGTGGGCCCTGTCGTCGACCCCGACCACCGCGACTTCACCGCCGAGCCCGACCAGTTGCTGGCCCTGCGCCGGTACGCCCGCGAGTGGCTGCCCGGCGCCGACCCCGACAGCTTCGCCGCGATCAGCTGCACCTACACGACCACGCCAGACACCAACTTCGTGCTCGACCGGCGCGGCCCCGTGATCGTGGGCGCCGGCTTCTCCGGCCACGGCTTCAAGTTCACCCCCACCGTCGGCCGCATCCTCGCCGACCTCACCGTCGACATCCCCGCCCCGCCCCTGTTCGCGCTCGATCGCTAGTCGAGCTCTCGCGGAAGGCGGGCTCGCGAGATGCCACTTCGGGCCAGTTGAGGCGCGCCCCACTGGCCTCAACTGTCCTCTCGCGGGAGGCGGGGCTCGCGAGAAGTCACTTCGGGCCAGTTGAGGCGCGCCCCACTGGACCCAATTGTCCTCTCGCGGGAAGTGGGTCTTGCGAGATGTCGCGGGCGGGGCGCCGAGGCGACCTAGAACCGGCCGCCGCCGCCGCGTCGGCCGCGGGTGCCGCTGCCGCCGAAGCTGCCGGGCCGGAAGCCACCGCCGCCGAACCCGCCACCGCTGCTGCGCCGGCCGCCGCCGCCGCCCATCCCGCCGAAGCCGCCGCCACCGCCCCCGCCGCCGAACAGGCCGCCACCGCCCCCGCCGAGAACCTGGCCGATCAGGATGCCGCCGAGCACCGCGCCCATCGACCCGTTGCTGCCGCCCCGGCGGCTGCCACCACCACCGCCGAAGAAGTCGCCGAAGTCGTCGTCGTTCGAGAAGCTGTCCACATCGCGCCGGGCCATCGCCGTCGCCTCGGCGGCCAGCGAACCGGCCCGCTGCGACACGGCCAAGGCGGCGGCCGGGTCGGCCGCCACGAGTGACTCGGCCTGCGCGGTGAGCCGGCCCGCCTCGGCCAGCCGGGTGCGCGCCTCGGCGCCGACCGCCCCGCGCCGGGCGGTGATGAAGTCCTCCGCCGCCGACACCTGGCTGCGCGCGGCCTGCAGGCTCTGCGCCAGGGCCGCCTGCAGACGCTGCGCCTGCACCTGCGCGTTCCGCACCCCCTGCAGCGCGGCATCCATGGTGGCGTTCGTGGCTTCGAGGGTCTGCAGCAGTTCGAGAGGGTTGACCGGTGGCGCCGCCAGGCGTGCGCGCACCTCGGCCAGCGTCTGTTCGGTGCGACCGATCACCCCGGGCACCGCGGCCGATGCCTCGCCCGCCGCGGGGAGCGCGCGGGCGGTGACCAGGTCGGTGTCGAGGTCGGCGAGCATCGCGGGGATGCCGGCCTCCGCCCGCTGCAGGTCGGCGGCCAGTCTGTCGACGGCGTCCACCAGCAGCTTCGCCTGGTCGATGGCCTCCTCCGCCGCCCGGATGCCCATGGCCGCGGCGCTCGGTTCGCCGGCAGCGAGCTTGCTGCGCGCTTCGGCCAGCGCATTGGTGGCGAAGGTGAGCCGCTCGGCGGCCTGGTCGGGGTTGTCGGCCACGGTGTCGATCGCGGCGGCGGTGAACCGCCCGCTCAGCTCGGCCACCCGGGCCTCGGCCTGGTCGAGGCGGGCGTCGATCGCGGCCAGCTCGGTGTCCAGTTCGGCGGCGGCGGCCGGCGCGTTGGCCTCCAGCTGGCGCAACTCGTCGAAGCTCGCGGCCTGCTCGTCGAGCGCGTGGTTGGCCTCGCCACACAGCGCGATGATCTGCCGGTACCAGGCCCGCACCTGCTCCTCGGTATCGGGTTCGGCATCGTCCAGGCGCTGCTGCAGCGCGAACGCCTGGCTCAGCTTGCCCGCCGCGCTGCTCACGGCCGCCTGGAACGGTTCGGCGGCCGCAGCGCCATATTGGGCGAGTGCGAAGCCCACCTCCTGGCCGCTGGTCTTGATGGCGTCGTCGGTCTCGATCAGGGCGCTCGACGCCTCCCGTTTCAGCTCGGCCGTCGGCACCTCGGCGCCGGGTTGACCTGGCCCGGCTTGACCCGGGCCGGCCAGGGGCGCCGTGCCCCGCCGGCGCACCACCAGCACCACCACGACGATCACCCCCACGACCACGGCGAGCACCAGCAGCACCGCGATCCAAAGCGGGAATCCGCCACCGGAGCTCGGGCTGGCGTCTCCCGGCGTGATGACCGGATCCGACAACGGCTCGCCGGCCACGCTCTGTTGCATAGCGGTGGCCCCGTTGATCGCGGCCCCGGCCCAGTCGTTCTCCCGCAGCGACGGTTCGATGGCGGTGCTCTGCACCGCGGCGAGCTGGGCCTCGTCGAGCACGAAGTCGGTGGCGACCGACAACTGATACTGCCGGTCATCCGTGGCCACCGCCAACAGCACGTCGTTGTCACCGAAGCCGTTGTTGATCGCGGTCTGGTCGGCCCAAGTCGACACGTCGTCCACCCCGTCGAAGCTCGACACGTAGGCCGCGAACAGGTCGATCTGGGTGCCGGCGAACAGCGCGTCGAGCGCGGCGACGACCTCGGGTTCCCTGTCGCCGAGGGCTCCCACGGTGTCGACGATGTGGCTTTCTTCGAAGGTCACCGGGTCATCCGCCCTGGCCGGCAGGGCCGTGCCCAGCCCGGTCCCGATCAGCACCAGGGCGACCATCGCGACCAGCGCTGCCGCGCGGGCGGCAAGCCCGCAGATCGTCGGTCGGATGTGCGGGCGGCCTGGCTGCATGGGGTCCATTTCCTCGAAAGCTGTCTGGTGCGGCAGATTTCCATCGAGCATAGAACCCCTCGCTCTGTTGCGCTCTGTTACCGCCGCCCGGGAGCCGACCGGCGGCCTCGGGCACACTGGAACCCGCAGCATCCGCAGCCCAGCCACCGATCCCGTCACGAGAGGCGAGTCATGACCACACCCACGCTCGCCACCATGACCCCCCTGCCGGTGCGCCCCACCCTCGCCGTGATCGAGGTCACCCGCAAGCGGCCTGACCGCCCCGCGTATCACGCCAAGGTGCAGACCCTCAATGCCACCGTCGTGGATGCCGGCACCGACGGCGGCTGGACCGTCGTGCGCCTGGCCGCTGCCGACCTCGACCCCGCGGCGCTGCTTGACCTCACCGACTCGGCCGACGCCGTCGTGATCGTCGGCGGCGAAGACATCGACCCCCGCTTCTACGGCGCCGAGGCCGGCTATGAGGGCGAGACCGTGCACTTCGCCGACGCCGACGAGGGCCAGATCGCCCTCGTGCAGCGCGCCGCCGACCGCGGCACCCCGGTGCTCGGCATCTGCCGCGGCCTGCAGATCATCAACGTCGCCCTCGGCGGTGACCTCGTGCAGCACATCGACGACGGCATCCACCGCAACATCGGCGTGCCCATCGACGACATCCTCTCCACCCACGCCGTGGTCCTGCGCTCCACGAGCACGCTCGCTGCCGCGCTCGGCGACACCCGGGTCTCGGTGCAGAGCGCGCATCACCAGAGCGTCGGCCGGCTCGGCGCCGGCCTCACCCCGGTGGCCACCGCCCCCGACGGCCTGGTCGAGGCCGTGGAGCACCAGGCGCTGCCGATCACCGGCGTGCAGTGGCACCCCGAGGCTCCGGATGCGCCCGCCACCCAGCTGCCGCTCCTGCTGGCGTCGCTCTACCGTGCGGTGGCCGCTCAGACTGAGGTCGCCGAGGTCGCCCAGGCCGCCTAGCCCTTCGGGGGCCGCGGGCTCACCCGGGCCAGGAACGCCGGCACGTCGAGCTCGTGCTCGAAGGGCTCGCCGATCGTGGTGGCGTCGTAGTAGAGGCCGTCGGCCAGCAGCATCGTCGCACGGGCGAGATCGGGGTCGTGCAGATCGTCGTTCAGGATGCCGAAGTACCGTCGGCGCATCTCGATGATCACGGCGCGGGCCCGCGGGTTGCGCCGGGCCAGTGAGCCGCCGGACAGGGTGGCCCGGTCCAGCGGGCTGTTCACGTATTCCGCCAGGCTCACGTAGTACGCGGCGGCACCGTGCGGCGCGGCGCGCATCCGCTCGTATTCGGCGTCGGCCAGGGTTTCGAGCCGGTCGATGAGCGCCGTCTCCAGGCCGTCGCGCGAGCCGAAATGGTAGAGCAGCCCGCCCTTGGTGACGCCGGCCGCCCGGGCGACGGCGTCCAGTGAGACGCCGGTTCCGCTGGTGTCGATGAGCAGTTCCTGGAACGCGGTGAGGATGCTCTCGCGGGCGCTGTCGCGGTGTTGGGCCATGACCGCCACTTTACTGTACTTGGTGGTATAGTCTATTTCTGCTGTACCCGATGGTGCAGTAAAACTTGCCGTTCTCGCAGAACCCCAATCCCAGCCAGGTAGACATGAGCACCACAGACAGCATCCGCACCCACTCCGCGGCCACCACCACCAGCGCGCCCCGCGCCGGCCGCCGAGAATGGCTGGGCCTGGTGCTGCTGATGCTGCCCGTGCTGCTGATCTCGGTAGACAACACCGTGCTCAGCTTCGCGCTGCCGGCGATCAGCCTCGACCTGCGGCCGAGCAGCACCACCCTGCTCTGGATCGTGGACATCTACCCGCTGGTGCTGGCCGGCCTGCTGGTGGCCATGGGCACCCTCGGCGACCGGGTGGGCCGCCGCCGCCTGCTGCTGATCGGCGCCACCGGTTTCGGCGTGGTCTCGGCCGCCGCCGCGTTCGCGCCCACAGCCGAGCTGCTCATCGCGGCCCGCGCCGTGATGGGCTTCTTCGGCGCCATGATCATGCCGTCCACCCTGTCGTTGCTGCGCAGCCTGTTCCTGGATGCCCGCCAGCGCACCCTGGCCATCGCGGTGTGGGCAGGCGCCTTCGCGGCCGGCTCGAGCCTGGGCCCCATCGTGGGCGGCGTCGTGCTCCAGCACTTCCACTGGGGCGCGGTGTTCCTCATCGCGGTGCCGTTCCTGCTGCCGCTCGTGGCCCTCGCGCGTGTGCTCATTCCCGAGTCGAAGGACCCGGCGCCGCTGCGCATCGACGTGCTCAGCGTGGCGCTGTCACTGCTCACCCTCGCCCCGCTGGTGTTCGCGATCAAGACCCTCACCCACGACGGCGTCGGTGTGCTCGGTGTCGGCGCACTGGTGCTGGGGCTGGTGGCTGGGGCGCTCTTCCTGCGCCGCCAGCTGCGGATCGACAACCCGCTGCTCGACCTGGCCCTGTTCCGCAACGCCCCCTTCGCCGGGTCGGTGCTGGCCAACTTCCTCGCCGTGTTCAGCCTGGTCGGCTTCCTGTTCTTCGTCTCGCAGCACCTGCAGCTGGTGCTCGGCCTCGACCCGCTGGCGGCCGGCCTGCTGCTCTTGCCCGGCGCCGTGCTGTCGGTGCTGGCCGGGCTCGCCGCGGCCTATGTGGTGCGGCGGGTGCCGCCGCGCCTGGTGATCGTCAGCGGCATCCTGCTCTCGAGCGCGGGCTTCGGCCTGATCGTGCTGTTGCGGGAGAACCTCACCGCGGGTGTCGTGATGTTGGCCTTCGGCATCCTCTCGGTGGGCGTCGGTGCGGCGGAGACCATCTCCAACGACACCATTCTCAGCTCGGTACCGCCGGACAAGGCCGGCGCCGCGGCGGGGGTGTCCGAGACCGCCTACGAGCTCGGTGCGGTGCTGGGCACCGCCGTGCTCGGCGCCATCCTCGCGGCCTCCTATCGGGCCAGTGTGGTGCTGCCGCTCGGCCTCGGCCCTGGCGCTTCCGCCCAGGCCGGCGAGACCCTCGGCGGCGCGCTCGGCGTGGCCGGCGAGCTGCCCGCGGCCCAGGCGGCCGCGCTCACCGAGTCCGCCAGGGCGGCCTTCGACAGCGGGGTGGGGGTCACCTCGATCATCGCCGTGGTGCTGATGCTGGTTGCCGCGGTGGCCGTGCAACTGAGCATGCGTCCCCGCCGCTAGGGGCGCCGCACCCCCGCACGCGAGCCACCCCGCACCGAATTGCCGCAAAAGTACCTCTTCGGTGCCCGCCAAGGGGCACTATGCCGCGATTCGCCGCCAGTCGGGTTCGCGAGATGCGCCAAAAGGCCCCATGGAGCGGGCGGTTTCTAGCGGTCGTTGCAACACCTGATGGTTTAGGTGCTTTGAAGTAGATCACGTAAGCGCTCGGCTGGGGTATCCCAGTCGAGCGTTTTGCGTGGGCGGGCGTTGAGTTCTTGGGCGACGTGTTCGAGGTCTTCGGGGCCGTAGGCGGTGAGGTCGGTGCCTTTGGGGAAGTACTGGCGTAAGAGCCCGTTGGTGTTCTCGTTCGTTCCGCGCTGCCAGGGGCTGGCCGGGTCGCAGAAATAGACGTCGATGTCGGTGGCGATCTTGAACGATTTGTGGGCGGCCATTTCGGCGCCTTGGTCCCAGGTCAGTGACCCGCGCAGGTGTTCGGGTAGGGCGCCCATCGTGGTCACCAGTGCGTCTCGGACGGACTCGGCGGTGTGGTCGTGGGGCAGGTGCAGCAGCATCACGTAGCGGGTGGTGCGTTCGACCAGGGTCCCGATCGCGCTCTGGTTGAGCGTGCCGGTGATCAGGTCGCCTTCCCAGTGGCCTGGCACCGCCCGGTCGTCGACTTCAGCAGGACGGTCGGAGATCATGACCATCTCGTCGGCGAAGCGAGGCCGGCGGGCTTCGCCAGTGTTCTGGGGTTTTCGGCGGGCCCGGCCGGTGCGCAGCGTCGCGGCCACTTCTCGGCGCAGCCCGCCACGGCCCTGGAGATACAGGGCCTGGTAGATCGTCTCGTGGGTCACGCGCATCTCCTGATCGTCAGGATAAGTCTTGACCAGAGTGTGACTGATTTGTTCCGGTGACCAGCGAATCCGCAACTTGCTCGTCACGTAAGCGCGCAATCGCGGGGTGGTTTGCAGCTTGCGGTCCTTGGGCCGGGGCCGCCGGGCCGCCGCGGCGCGATGCGCCGCATACGGCAGATAACCATGGACCGGGACGGTGTTGCGGGCGACCTCCCGACTGATTGTCGACGGTGCCCGGCGCAACGCGGAGCTGATGGCCCGCAGCGACGAGCCGGCGGCAATCATTTCCGGATCGTTTCCCGGTCTGCCAAAGACAGGTAGCGGTCGCTGATCGGTTGCTCCAGTGCCGCCGGCACCGCAGGAAGAAGGGTGGTCATTCCACTTGTGTAGTCGATCACGCGCCCATCAGGGCGGATGCGCTTATTACTAACGTGTCGGATTCCGAGGTCCCAGTCCTGGGCGGTGCGAACATTCACGCCGATCCGCCGCGCGGCCTCGAGCCGGTGAACGCCGGCGGATCGCAGCCGTGAGTATTCGTCCCGGCCCGGGTGGGGCGACCGCCCACCCACACCTTTCACGCGGCCCCACCGGGCCGCCGTGCGCGGATTGAACCCCAGCTCGGCAGCCGCAGCCGCCTTCGATCCCAACCGCTCGACTGCCAAGAAGAACGCATCAACATCCTGCTGCGTATACGTTCTCTTGACCCTTTCCCTACCCGAAGACGGGTTTCCACTCGCTAACGAAGACACGGTCGTTGCAACTCCCAGAAAGACGGGGTGTTGCAACGACCGCTAGAACCCAAGGCGCATCCATGGGGCCGTATGGCGCACGTCGCGCAGGCGCGGCTAACCCGCGCTGGAGGCGAACTGCCGCAGGCGCAGGCTGTTGCTCACCACGAACACCGACGACAGCGCCATCGCCGCCCCCGCGATCAACGGGTTGAGCAGGCCGAGCGCGGCGAGCGGAATCGCGGCCACGTTGTAGGCGAACGCCCAGAACAGGTTGGCCTTGATGGTGCCGAGGGTGCGCCGCGACAGCCGGATGGCGTCGACGACGGCGAGCAGGTCGGCCCGCACCAGGGTGATGTCGCTGGCCTCGATGGCCACGTCGGTGCCGGTGCCCATCGCGATGCCGAGGTCCGCGGCAGCCAGCGCCGCCGCGTCGTTCACGCCGTCACCCACCATCGCCACCACATGGCCGGCGGCCTGCAGGGCACGCACCCGCTCCACCTTGTCGGCGGGCAGCACGCCGGCGAAGACCTCGCCGATGCCCACCTGGTCGGCCACCGACCGCGCCGCGGTGGGGTTGTCGCCGGTGAGCAGCACCGGGGTGAGCCCCAGGGCCACCAGCTGGGCCACGGCCGCCGCGCTGGACGGCTTGACCTCGTCGGCCACGGCCACAATGCCCCTGGCCACGCCGTCCCAGGCCACGGCCACGGCGGTCTGGCCGGCGCCCTCGACCTCGTCGAGCACCGCGCGCAGGTCAGCGGGCAGGGTCACCTGCCACTCGTCGGCGAGCCAGCCCGGCCGCCCCACCAGCACGAGGTGGCCGTCGACGACGGCCTGCACGCCGAAGCCCTGCGCCGACGCGAAACCGGTGGCGGCCGGCAGCGCACCCACCCTGTCGGCGGCCCCGTTCGCCACGGCGACGCCGATCGGATGCTCGGAGCCGGCCTCGGCCGCGCCGGCCAGCCGGAGCAGCTCACCCTCGGCAGCACCCGAGCTGTGCACCCGCAGCAGCGTCATGCGCCCGGTCGTCACGGTGCCGGTCTTGTCGAGCACGATGGTGTCCACCCGGCGGGTGGACTCCAGGATCTGCGGTCCACGGATGAGGATACCCAGCTGGGCGCCGCGACCGGTGCCCACCAGCAGGGCGGTGGGGGTGGCCAGGCCCAGCGCGCACGGGCAGGCGATGATGAGGGTGGCCACCGCGGCGGTGAAGGCCTGCTCCGCGCCGGCGCCGAGCACCAGCCAGGTGGCGAGCGTGCCGAACGCGATGATGAAGACGATGGGAACGAACACCGCGGAGACTCGGTCGGCCAGCCGCTGCACCGGGGCCTTGCCGGTCTGGGCCTGCTCCACCAGGCGGCCGATGCGCGCCAGCTCGGTGTCGGCGCCCACCCGGGTGGCCCGCACGGTGAGCCGGCCGCCGGCGTTGACGGTGGCGCCCACCACGGCGTCGCCGGCGCCGACCTCCACGGGCACGGTCTCGCCGGTGAGCAGGCTGGTGTCGACGGCCGAGGCGCCATCGACGACGACCCCGTCCGTGGCCACCTTCTCGCCGGGGCGCACCACGAAGACGTCGCCCACGGCCAGCTCGGCGATCGGGATGCGCCGCTCCACCTGCGGCTGCCCCGCGGCGCCGCGGAGCACCGCGACGTCTTTGGCGCCCAGGTTCACCAGCGCCGTGAGCGCCGCGCCGGAGCGGGTCTTGGCACGCGCCTCGAAGTAGCGCCCGGCGAGGATGAACACCGTCACGGCGGCGGCGACCTCGAGGTAGATCTCGGTGGACCCGCCGCCGGTCATGCTGAAGCTGAGCTGCATGGTCATGCCCGCCATGCCGGCGTCGCCGAGGAACAACGCGTAGAGCGACCAGCCGAACGCGGCGAGCACGCCGACACTGATCAGGGTGTCCATGCTGGCGGCGCCGTGGCGGGCGTTCAGCCAGGCGGCGCGGTGGAACGGCCAGGCGCCCCAGACGGCCACCGGAGCGGCCAGGGTGAGGGCCAGCCACTGCCAGTTGGTGAACTGCAGGGCCGGCACCATCGACAGCAGGGTGACCGGAATCGCCAACAGGGTCGAGACCAGCAGCCGCTGGCGGAGGGCGAGGGTGTCGGCATCCAGCTCGACGGCCTCGGCGACCTCGGTGACCACGGCGACCGGCGGGGCGGGTAGCCGCGCGGTATAGCCGGTGGCCACGATGGTGGCGATGGCGTCGTCGATGCTGGTGCCCTCCGGCAGGCGCACCGTGGCCTTGTCGGTGGCGTAGTTCACGGTGGCCTCGACCCCGGGCAGCCGGTTGAGCTTCTTCTCGATGCGGGCGGCGCAGGAGGCGCAGGTCATGCCGCCGACCACGAGGTCGACGGGCTCGCTCACGCGGCGGCGTCCTCGAGCACGTAGCCGGCTTCGTCGATGGCGGCGCGGATGTCGCTCCGGTCCGGCTCCGTCTCGCTAGCCACGTGCACGGTGCTGGTGGCGCCGGCGACGAGGTCGACGGTCACGGCGCTGACCCCTGGCACCAGGGACACCTCTTCGATCACGCTCGCGACGCAGTGGCCGCAGGTCATGCCGGTGACGAGGTAGTCGGTGCTGGTGCTGGTGGAAGCCATGGTGCGAACCTTCTCTGCGGGAGCGACGTGGGACAGGGGATACCCCCTCCGGGTACTCTAGCGCACATTCGTGGTACCGTGAGGGGGTATACGGTCAGCCGATAGCCAGGAGCACCCCATGACGACTGCAGACCACACC
Source organism: Cryobacterium sp. W22_MBD10_FK3 (assembly GCF_052113745.1). Taxonomy (NCBI): domain Bacteria; kingdom Bacillati; phylum Actinomycetota; class Actinomycetes; order Micrococcales; family Microbacteriaceae; genus Cryobacterium; species Cryobacterium sp. W22_MBD10_FK3. Next base: position 42,693 of record NZ_JBGQOH010000021.1, on the reverse strand, counting down.
CACGACGGCCCGCACGGCTACATTTCCAACAAAGACGACTACCTCAAGCGTCTGCGCCGCATCGAGGGCCAGGCTCGGGGCCTTCAGGGCATGGTCACCGACGACAAGTACTGCATCGACATCCTCACGCAGGTCTCCGCCATGACCAGCGCCCTGCAATCGGTGGCGCTCGGACTGCTCAACGACCACCTCAGCCACTGCGTCGTCGACGCCGTCGCCACGGGCGGCGACGAGGCCCAGCAGAAGCTCAAGGAAGCCGGCGACGCGATCGCCAGATTGGTGCGGTCCTAGCCGCCGCAGTTGCCTAGGCTGTGCGCATGAGCAACGCGGACGGCTTGAGAATGCACCGGCGGATGACCGCCCGCGACACCGGCGAGGCGCACCGGGTGGCGAGCCCGCTCGAGCTGCTCTTCGACCTCACCTTCGTGGTGGCCGTGGCGCAGCTCGTGGTGCAACTCGCCCACGGCATCGAGGGCGGTCACGCCGCCGAGAAGATCGGCCCGTTCCTGATGGTGTTCTTCGCCATCTGGTGGGCCTGGATGAACTTCACCTGGTTCGCGTCGTCCTACGACACCGACGACGTGCCGTACCGCCTGCTCACCATGGTGCAGATGGGCGGGGTGCTCGTGCTCGCCGCCGGGGTGCCGGCCGCGTTCGGCGACCAGGACTACCGCGCGGTCACGGTGGGCTATCTGATCATGCGGGTGGGCCTGGTGGCCCAATGGCTGCGGGCCGGCTTCGAACATCCGCACGGCCGCGCGACGGCCTGGCGGTATGCGGCCGGCGTGAGCGTCGTGCAGATCGGCTGGCTGATCCGGCTGGCCCTGCCCGAGCAACTGGGTGTGGCCTCGTTCCTGGTGCTCGTGGTGCTCGAACTCGCCGTGCCGCCGTGGGCCGAGCGCACGGGCAGCACCTTCTGGCATCCGCACCACATCAGCGAACGTTATGGGCTGTTCACCATCATCCTGCTCGGCGAGGGCGTGTTGGCCGCCACCTATGGCGTGCAGGATGCCCTCGACGCCCGGGGGGTCAGCGGCGACCTGGTGCTCGTGTCCGCGGCGGCGTTCGTCACCGCGTTCGCGCTCTGGTGGCTGTACTTCCTCGAGCCGGCGGGGGAGGGCCTCTCCGTCAACCGCAGCCGCTCCTACCTGTGGGGCTACGGCCATTACGGCGTGTTCGTCGCGCTGGCCGCCCTCGGTGCGGGGCTCGAAGTGGCGGTGGCCGACGCCGGCCATCACGTGGAGGCCGACGCGATGATCCTCGCCTACGCCGTCGCGCTGCCGGTGGGAGCCTTCCTCGTACTGCTGTGGGCCGTGCACGCCGTGCTGGCCTCCAGGTCGCAGATCCGGCCCGTCGTGATCCTGCCGGCGGCGGCGCTGGTGCTGCTCGTGCCGCTGCTCGCCGAGACGGTGGGCGTGACCGTTGCCGTGGTGCTGATCGCCTTCCTCTGCGTGCTCGTCGTGGCCGTGACTCTGGCCGACCAGGCCCGCCGCGCCCGGCTCGCAGCCGAGGTTCAGCCCTCGGGCACCCAGTAACCCACCCGGCCCAGCAGCCGGGTCTCGCGGTCGGCGTCGTCGGGCACCGCCACCTCCGGCGGGAACACGCCCATCTCTCGGAACCCATCGATCTGCGGGCCGACGATCTCCTCGAGAAGATCCAGCAGCGGTGCCGGCAACGCGTAATCCCAGCCGAGCAGCCGGGCGATGGACCAGGCCTGGAAGGCCCGGTAGATGCTGACGTGCTCGAGGTACTCGCGAATCGTGAAGTCGCCGTAGCTGAGGTGCACGACCTTGTCGGGGTTCAGGTTCTCGTTCACGGCACCGGTGGCCAGGTCGTTCAGGCGGTCGTAGGCGGCGATCGGGTCGTCGCCGAGCAGGTCGCCGTCGTACGTGCCGCCGGCGTCCTCGATGGTGCGGCCGAGCAGCACGTCCGGAACCCAGGCCTCGTCGCGGGCGTGCGCGGCCAGAACGTCGCGCACTGTGGGGTTCGGCGTCACCGCCCACTCGGCCGGAGCGGGCAGGCCCAGCTGATCGGGGGTGATCCGGTCGATGACGGAGCGCAACGCGGCATCCGCCTGGAGGAAGAGCTCTTTCTGCTTCATGCGGGCACGCTAACACCTGCCCCGGTGGTGAGCACAGCCCCACTCGAATTGTCGCTGGGGCCGCACTGAAATAGGGTCTGGTTGTGCCCGTCCCGTTTATACCCACCGAAGTCACCGATGCGATCGTGCCCTTTCTCGATCCGGTTGCCCGCAAGAACCTCGGCATCGCCGTCGCGCTGGCCGGCACGGTCTTCCTGGCGCTCGGCGCACAACTGCAGCACCGCGGCGTGGGTAAGGCCTCGCAGATGCGCCCGGGCGATCAGCAGAAGATGAGCCTCGGCCAGCTGTTGGCGCTGCTGCGGCGGCCATCCTGGCTGCTCGGCACCCTGCTGCTCGGCTTCGCCATCGTGCTGCAGCTCACCAGTCTGGGCCTCGCTCCGCTGCTCGTGGTGCAGCCGCTCGGGGTTGCCGCCCTGGTGCTCTCCACGGTGGTGGACTCCCGCCTGGCGCACACCAGGCTGGACGGCACCGTGCTGCGCTCGGTGGCCCTGTCGGTGGGCGGCATCGTCGTCTTCGTCTCGATCGCCGCGGTCTACGCCACCGACCGGCCCATCCAGCCGCCCCAGGTGGTGATCATCCTGATCCTGCTCGGCGTGGTGCTGATCGCCTGCGGCCTGATCTTCACGCTCCTGCACGCCCGCCTCACGGCGGTGGCCTACGTGCTCGGTGCCGGGGTGCTGTACGCCTTCGTCGCCACCCTGGCCAAGCTCACCATCACCCAGCTGGTGGCCGGTGACCTGTCGCTGCTCACCCTGCTCTGTGTGGCGGGCATTCTCACCGCGGCGATCGTGGGCGGCGTGTTCGTTCAGATCGCCTATTCAACGGGGCCGCCCAATCTCGTGATCGCCGGTCTCACGGTGGTGGACCCGCTCGTGGCCGTCGGCATCGGCATTGTCGTGCTCGGTGAGGCGTCCGAGGCTCCGCTCTACGCGCTGATCGCGTTCGTCGTCGCCGGCGCGATCGCGGCCTGGGGTGTCGTGGGGCTGTCCAGGCACCAGCCGCAGTCCACGCTGGCAATCGCCTCCGAAAGCGCGCCCTAAACACGGAGGGCCCCCAGGCAACGTCGGTAGCATCGTGCTGATGTCATCCGTTCACTCCAAAACCAAGGTCGCCGGCCGGTGCGTCGTCGTCGCCGGATTCCTGGCGCTCGTCCTCACCGGATGCGGAGCCTCCGGCGTGGCGCAGACCAGTGCCGTGACGCCGTCAGAGGGCGACTCCGCCGAGGCCGTACCCGACTCCGCCGCCGATTCCAGCGCCGAACCCGCCGTCACCGAACCGGCCGGGTGCCCGGCCACGCCCGAGACGATGCCGGCCGGCGCGGTCAGCGCCGAGATCGCCGACGTGGACGGCGATGGCGAGAACGACACCGAGTGGTACGACGAGGCCACCGCACCCTTCACCTTCGGCATCACCACGGCGTCTGGGGCCACCGTCAGCATGGCCGACGACCTGGCCGGCCCCGGCGGGCACAGCGGCTGGACGGCGGCGCTGCACAACGGTGTCGTGGTGAGCGTGCTCGACGACGGCCGCCGGGCCACTCTGCACGCCCTGGTGGATTGCGGCTTCGTCACACCCATCGGCGTGGATGCCCGGCCGTACACCTTCGACATGCAGAACACGCACGACAACGGCACCGGGGTGGGCTGCCTCGAGGTGGATGGCGGCCTCGAATTGAACGGACTGCAAGTCACCCAGAACCGCGACGACAGCTTCTCCCTCATGGCCACCGGCATCACCGTCGCGGCGGATGGCCTCAGCGCCATCAACGGCTACACTGCCGTGTCTGCGTCCCTGCCCGAGGACGACCCCCGGGTGCACGAGGCGCAGACCTCCTCGTGCGCCGACGCGCCAGTGGTCAGCACCAGCGGACGCTGACCGCCTCGTCGTACTGTAGATACCGGGGGACCGGACAATCGCTGGCCGGTGCACGAGCGGGGGAGAGCGCGATCATGCATCGCTACGAGAGTGCCGGCCGGTCCATCGATGACCGCGTCGACGCGTCCGCGTCGGGGGCGGCCGTGCTGGTTCAGCTCCTGCCCGACTACGCCGGCACCGTGCTCTGGTGCCCGCAGCCCATCCCCTACGCCGCAAGCCATCTTGACCCGGCCCTGGTCACCGACCTGATCCGCTGGGAGATCGACTACTACGACGCGCTCACCGACGACTTCGGCTGGCGCAGTCCCGAGTTGGCCGCCGCGTTCACGGCCACGGGCATCGGCCTGGCCCTGCGGCTCGCCGTGCAGCTGGGCTGCGGGTTCGACATCGAGTTCGCGTCCTACGAGGCCGGGGTCGCCACCCGCCGGTTCCGCAGCGAATGCCCGGCAGACAACCCCCGCGCCACGGCCGCGTTCTCACCGCTGCTGCGCTGACGCGTCCCCCTCCGTGAGCCGGCCGCCGGCGTCCAGGCTGAGCCAGTGGGTGATGCCGAGCCGGCCGAGGAAAGCGTGGTCGTGGCTGACCACCAGCAGGCCGCCCCGGTAGGAGGCGAGCGCACCGACCAGCTGGTCGACGCTGGCGCGGTCGAGATTGTTGGTCGGTTCGTCGAGCACGATCAACTGCGCGGGCGGATCGGCCAGCAGCAGCCGGGCCAGCGACACCCGGAACCGTTCGCCGCCGGAGAGGCTGTGCACGGGCCGGCTCACGGCGTCCCCGCGCAGCAGGAACCGGGCCAATCGGTTGCGCAGTTCTCCCGGCGGCACCGCCGGGGCCGCCGCCGCCAGGTTCTCGAGGGCGCTGGCGTCGTCGTCGAGACCATCCAGGCGCTGGCTGAGGTAGCCGATCCGCCGGGTGTGGGCGATCGCCGTGGCGTGCCAGGGCCGGGCGGTCTCCGGGTGCACCAACGCCTCGAGCAGGCTGGTCTTGCCCACCCCGTTCGGGCCGGTCAACGCCACCCGTGCCGCACCGTGCAGCAGAAACCCGCGGTCGCTGCCGTGCAGCTCGGCCAGCCGTTTGCCGCTGGGCACCTGCGGGTCGGGCAGGTCGACGTGAATCGTGTCGTGTGAGCGCACCAGGGCGGATGCGTCGGCGGCCGCCGCGCGCGCATCCTGCACCTTGCCGTCGAACTCGCTGCGCAGCTTGCCCGCAGACACCTGCGCCGCCGACTTCCGCAGCCCCATCACGATCTTCGGCACTCGTTTGTTCTCGAACTCGCTGCGCGCGAACCGGCTGCGGTGCGCGAGCTTGGTTTCGGCCTCGATGCGCTGCTGCTTCTCTTTCTTCAGTGCCTGATCGGCAGAGCGCTGGGCCTGTTGCGCGGCGGCCTGCTGCCTGTCGAGGTGCTCGAGGAACGCGCTGTACGGCCCGCCGAACACGGTGAGGGCGCCGGCGTGCAATTCGGCGGTGTCGTCCATGAGTTCGAGCAGGGTGCTGTCGTGGCTCACCACGATGAGGGCGCCAGGCCACGACCGCACCAGGTCGGCCAGCCGGTGGCGGGCGGCGCCGTCGAGATTGTTGGTGGGTTCGTCGAGCACGGTGATCGGCGCGGCGCCGAGCCGGAGCCCCGCGATGGCGACCAGGATCGCTTCGCCGCCGGACATCTGCCCGACCGGCCTCTCGAGGTCGGCCTCGTCGAGCCCGGCCGACCGCAGCGCCGCACCGGCCGTGGTGGTGATGTCCCAGTCGTCGCCGAGCACGTCGAAGTGCCGTTCGGCCACGTCGCCGGCCTCGATGGCTCGCAACGCGTCGAGCTTGGCGCGCACCCCGAGCAGGTCGGCCGCGGTGGCGGAGACGCCCAGCGTGAGGGTCTGTGGCAGGTAGCCGACCTCGCCCGAGCGCACGACGCTGCCCGAGGAGGGCCGCAGCTCACCGGTGATGAGCCGCAGCAGGGTGGACTTGCCCGAGCCGTTGGCGCCGACCAGACCGGTGCGGCCGCGGCCGAAGGCGGCGCTGATGCCGGTCAGGGCGGTGGATCCGTCGGGCCAGACAAGGCCGACATCCGTCAGAAGAATAGTTGAACTGTGGGCCGTAGCCATGGAACTCCCTGTGTCAGTGCGGGCACTGACTCCGGAAGCCGCGGGCGCGGCCGATCGACGGATGTCAGCGCGTGAGCGCGAAACCGACGAGGATCTTCACTGGCTGAACCTGACTCTGAGGGGATGGGACGGGATGGGACCCGTCCAGTGTTGCACGTTCAATCGACGACAAACAAGCGGGCCCCGGTCGCGGTGCTCGAGCGGTGCGCCTCCATGTCGGTGGAGACGGCATAGCTCTCGCCGGTGGCGAGCAGGATGACCCGGCCGTCGTCGAGCTCGGTGCGCAGCGACCCCTCGAGCACAAGCAGCACGTGGCCGCGCGAGCACCAGTGGTCGGCGAGATATCCGGCGCTGTACTGGACCATGCGGGTGCGGGTGTCGCCGATCATGACGGTGCGCCAGGTGGCCTCGCCGGTGATGCCGGGGTGCACGGTGGCCTCCACCTCGCTCCAGGTGGTGACCGTGAACGGGAGCGCGGGGTTCAGGGGCATGGGTCCGATCCTAACCAGCCCGCGACTCTCCCGGCACAGCGCGGTAACCTGAGCGCCAAAGGGAGAGATTGCGGGGCACGGGTTGTTGGAATCGTTCTGGGCGTGGGTCGTCATCATCGCGATCGCTCTCGTTTTTTCCGTCGCCATCGGATTCGCCACCCGCTCGCTGCTCGGTACCACCGTGGGCTGGTTGCGCACCTTCCTGGTGGGATTCCTGGTCTTCGTGGGGTGCTGGCCGTTCGCCTATTTCGTCTCGACGCAGGCCCGCGTGATCGACGCCGACGGTTCGCCCACGGTGCCCCTGCTGGTCGTGCTGCTCTTCGTGGCGCTCGCGTTCGGCTGGGTCTTCGCGTTCGGCATGGCCGTGCTGGTGGGCACCGAGGCGCTCTGGCCCACCACCGCGGCCAACCCGATAGACGCGTTCCGGGCGGCGCTGCACCGGCGCCGGCGCACCAAGCGCTACCTGCAGATTCTCACCCTGCTCTCCAAACACGGCATCGGCTGGATCCTCAGCGAGAGGCCGGGCGCCCCCCGCGAGGTGAAACGGGGTCGCCGCACCCCGGATGCCCTGGTCTCGGCGATCAACGAGGCCGGCGTCACCTTCGTCAAGCTGGGCCAGCTGCTCTCCACCCGGCGGGACCTCCTGCCGGCCAGTTACACGCAGGCCCTCGCCTCGTTGCAGTCCGGTGCGACGACGCTGCCGTGGCCCGCTATCCGCACCGTGATCGAGACCGAGATCGGCGGCCCTCTGCACACAGTGTTCGCCCACGTCGACGAGCAGCCGCTCGCGGCGGCATCCGTCGCCCAGGTGCACGCCGGCACACTGCTGGACGGCACCAGGGTGGTGCTCAAGGTGCAACGGCCGGCCGCCGCGGCCCAGGTCGCCGCCGACATCGACATCATCGTGCGCCTCGCCCAGCGCATCGAGAACCAGACCAGCTGGGGACGGGACTTCGGCGTGGTGTCGCTGGCCGAGGGGTTCGGTCGGTCGCTGCGAGATGAGCTGGACTACCGCATCGAGTTCAGCAGCACCCAGCAGATCGGCAGCGTGGTGGAGGCATCGGCCGAGAAGGAGGTGCTCGTGGTGCCGCGGGTGTACGCCGAGGCCAGCTCCCGCCGGCTGCTCACCATGGACCTCATCGACGGTCTCCCGCTGAACGCGTCGGGGGAGCGGCTGGGCCGGATGGACCCCGAAGACCGGGCGGCGCTGGCCTCCGCCCTGCTGGACGCGGTGCTCGAACAGGTGGTCGTGACGGGCATCTTCCACGCCGACCTGCACCCGGGCAACCTCATGCTGCAGCCGGACGGCCGGCTGGGCATGATCGACTTCGGCAACGTCGGTGTGCTGGAGCGCAGCATGCGGGAGGGCCTGGTGACGCTGCTGCTCGCGGCGGCGAACGACGACGACATCGCCACGACGGATGCGCTGCTCCTGCTGGTCGAGGCGCCGCCGGATGCCGACATCCTCTCGTTGCAACGCGACCTGGGCCGCGTGCTCACCCTGAACCGGCACAGCGCGGACGGTTCGATCTTCGCCGCCATGCTCGACACGATCCGCGATCACCACCTGGCCGTGCCGACCTCGCTGGGACTGGCGCTGCGCTCGCTGATCACCCTGGAACGCTGCCTGGACATCCTCGACCCGGACTTCGACATGGTGGAGACGGCACTGGAGAGGGTGCCGCATTTCCTGCGGCGGCTGATCACCCCCAGGTCGTTCCTCGGGTCGGTTCAGGCGCAGGCCGCGGTGCTGCAGGCCACGGCCCGCCGGCTGCCCCGTCGGTTGGAGGCGATCAGCTCGTCCCTGGCCAAGGGCACCTTCAACCTGCGGATCCGCGCCTTCGCCGAGCCTGACGACAGATGGTGGATCGGCTCCGTGGTCACTGAGGCCGTTGGCACCCTGATCGGCATCACCGCCGTCTCCCTGGGCATCGTGCTGGTGGTCTCCGACACCGGCCCCGACCTGGTCTCCGGCGTGCGGCTGTTCTCCTTCCTCGGCGCCGCCATCGGGCTGGTCGGTTTCATCCTGCTCATCCGTGCCCTGCGCCAGCTGTTCCTGCGCGGCCCGAACTGACGCTCTCGCCGGCGGCCCGCTGACGGAAGGCGATGGTGTTCATCCGGTTGCCGCAGCGCACGCTGCAGAACCGCTTCGACCCGTTGCGGGAGAGATCCATCAGGATGCCGGCGCAGTCCGGTGCCGCACAGGTGCGCAACCGGCCGGTCTCGTCGGTGCGGATCACGTCGACCAGGGCCAGGGCCACCTCCACCCGGATGCGCTCGGCGAGCGGCGCTTCCGGGTCGGTGGCGTGCAGGTGCCAGTCGAGGTTGTCGTGGCGCATCAGCCGGGGCCGGGCCAGCGCCGAGAGCAGCATGGTGTTCACCTCGAGCGCCGCCTCGTCGCGGGGCAGGGTCCAGATGCGGCGCAGCAGGTCTCGGGTATCACGCACCTCGACCAGTTCGGCCTCGGTCCGATCCAGGCGGCCGGAGAAGCTGTGGGTCACAAAAAGCGCCGTCAGCTCGGCGGGCGTGCCGAGCTCGTCGAGCCCGCTCTTCGTCGCGCCGGCGACGGTGTTCGCGAGATCGACCGTGAAGGCCAGACTCGCCTCGGTGTCAGGGGCAAAATGCAAATTGACTCCTTACTCAAGACCACACTATCTTCGTGATCAGATCACCCACAAGCCCGCCGAACAGCCCGTCCGCCTGGAGTCTCATGACCCGCTCATCCACCTCGCTCGGCCTGGTCATCGCGGTCATCGCCGCGGCCACATTCGGTCTGTCCGGAGCGCTCGCCAAGCCCGTGCTCGAAAGCGGCTGGAGCCCCGCCGCTGCCGTGACGGTGCGGGTGCTGATCGGCGGCGTGGCGCTGGCCCCGGTGGCCGTCATGTCGCTCCGCGGCCGGTGGGCCGCGCTCTGGCGGGCCCGCTGGCGGGTGCTCGCGATGGCGCTGATCGGCGTGGCCGGCACCCAGCTGGCCTACTTCGCGGCGATCGAGCGCATCCCGGTGGGCACAGCGGTGCTCATCGAATACATGGCGCCGCTGCTGCTCGTCGGCCTGGCCTGGGCGCGCACCAGGAGAAGCCCCAAGGTCGTGGTGCTGATCGGCTCGGTAGTGGCCCTGGGCGGACTGGTGCTCGTCGTGTCACCGGGCGGCTCCGCCGGCTTCGACCTCTTCGGTTACGCGTTGGCCCTGACGGCCATGGTGGGCTGCGCGATCTACTATCTGGTCGCGGCGCAGCCCGGCGACGGACTCCCGGCCGTGGCGCTGGCCGGGTTCGGCCTGCTGCTCGGCGGGCTGGCGCTCGGCCTGGTCGGGCTGAGCGGCCTGGTGCCCTTCGAAACCTCCACCGCCGACGTGGCGATGTTCGGCACCGAGCTGCCCTGGGGGCTGCCGCTGCTGCTGATCGGCATCGTCGCCACCGCCATCGCCTACTCCACCAGCATCGCCGCCAGCGAGATGCTCGGCTCCCGGCTGGCCTCGTTCGTGGGCCTGCTCGAAGTGGTGGCGGCCACCTTCTACGCCTGGCTGCTGCTCGGTGAGCAGCTCACCGTTCCGCAACTTCTCGGTGGCCTGCTCATTCTCATCGGCATCGCTTTCGTGCGCTCCGAGAAGACCGACGCCGCCATCGAACCGGCCTCCGTGCCGCCCCTCGACCTCGACCGGCGGGCTCAGGGCTAGTGGGCAACCACCGGCTCGGCGTCGGCGGCGAGGTGCGCGTTCGCCAGCGACAGCCCGTGGCCCATCCGGCGGAACAGCAACGCGGCGATGACGGCGCCGACGGCGAAGAACCCGGCGCCCCACCAGTAGGCGGTGGCGTAACTGGTGACCGCGGCCTGCGCGGCTACCTCGGCGGTGGCGGGCAGGTGCGCGGCCACGTAGTCGGCGGCCGCGGTGGCGGCCAGGGTGTTCAGCAGGGCCGTGCCGATCGAGCCGCCGACCTGCTGGCTGGTGTTCACCATGGCCGACGCCACCCCGGCGAATTGCCGGTCCACGCCCAAGGTGGCGGTCTGCATCGACGCTGGCATGATCGAGCCCATGGCGAAGCCGAGGATCATCAGCGGCGGCAGCACATTGGCGGCGTAGCTGCTGTCGAGGTTGAGGTTGGTGAGCAGCACCATGCCGATCGCGCCGAGCGTCATGCCGAAGGGAACCATGATCTTCGGGCCGAACCGCGGCACGAAGATGTTGGTGGAGAGCTGCGCCGCGAGCACCAGCATCGCGATCATCGGCAGGAATGAGAAGCCGGTCTGCATCGGCGTGAAGCCGAGCGAAGCCTGCAGGTAGTAGGTGACGAACAGGAAGATGCCGAACATGCCCGCTCCGGCGATCATCACCGAGATGTAGGCGGCGCCGCGGTTGCGGTCGAGCACGATCGCCAGCGGCAGCAGCGGATGCGCCGCCCGGCGCTGCCAGAGCACAAACGCCACGAGCAGCACCACGGCGCCCGCGAGCATGCCCCAGGTCAGCGGCGAGTCCCAGCCATCCGTCTCGGCGTTGGAGAAGCCGTAGACCAGACCGAACAGGGCTGCGGAGACCAGGAGCGTGCCGGGGATGTCGAGCTTGGGCCGCGGGCCGGTGCGCTTGAGGGTGTCGACGAAGATGGTGGCGCCGATGACCGCGACGATGGCGATGACGACGTTGATGTAGAGGTTCCAGCGCCAGTCGAAGTACTCGGTGAGGAAGCCGCCGAGCAACAGGCCCACGGCGCCGCCGGCACCGGCGATCGCACCGAAGACGCCGAAGGCACGGGCCCGCTCCTTGGGGATCGTGAACGTGGTGGTGAGCACGGCCAGGGCGGTGGGGGCCAGCAGGGCACCGAACGCGCCCTGCAGGGCCCGGGCGGCGACGAGCCAGCCGAACGTGCCGGCCGCGCCGCCGAGGGCGGAGGCGATGGCGAAGCCGATCAGGCCGATGATGAAGGTGCGCTTGCGGCCGATCAGGTCGGAGAGCCGGCCGCCGAGGAGCAGGAGGCTGGCGAAGGCGAGGGAGTACGCGGTCACGATCCACTGGCGGTCGCCGTTGGAGAAGCCGAGGTCGGCCTGGGCGGAGGGGAGGGCGATGTTCACGACCGTGGAGTCGAGCACGACCATGAGCTGGGCGAGGGCGACCACGCTGAGGGTCCACCACCGGCGGGAGTGTGGCACGGGGATCGGTTTAGACATAAACGCGACTATATACGATACTCTGGAGTTCCGGATCTTAACGGTTCCTGAATTTACGCCCCGGTAACATGTGGGGGCACACAGAATTGATCCGCAACGCAGAAATGGAGATCGACGCAATGACGCAGCTCGAACCCAGCGCGGTCGAACCTGCCGTGGAAACCAAGCTGGGCCGCAAGCGTGACCTCACCCGCGACCCGGAGATCCTGGCCGCCGCGCTCGAGGTGCTCGCCGAGACCGGCTTCGACGGCATGACCATCGACATGGTCGCCGCCAGGGCCAAGGCCGGCAAGGCCACGCTGTACCGTCGCTGGCCCTCGAAGAACGAGCTCGTGATCGACGCCGTCGCCTGCATGAAGCAGGGCGACCTGGAGCAGTCCCGGCTGCCGGACACCGGCACGCTGCGAGGCGACCTCGTGGCGATGATCAAGCCGCGCTCCATCGAGGAGGGCGAGAAGAAGATGCAGATCATGGCCGGGCTGATGTCGATGCTCTCGGCCGCGCCGGAGCTCGCCGAGGCCGCCAACGCGGCCCTCGTCAAGCCGCGTGCAGAGGCGAACCGGTTCCTCATTCAACGCGCCGTCGACCGCGGTGAGATCTCGCCGGCCTGCGACATCGAAACGCTCTGCCTGGTCACTCCTTCCATGGCGGCCTTCCGCACGTTGATCGAGCGAAAGCCCGTGGACCGGGACTTTCTCATCTCGCTCATCGACGGTGTGCTGCTGCCCGCGGTGGGCCTGGCGCCCGGGGACCCCGGCCCGGCGCGGTAAGGTTGCGGCACCGGCCTCGTAGCCGGCGGAGTTCCATCTCGACGAAGAGAGCGTGTCATGTCCGGCAAGTATGAATTGACTGCAGACCGATCCGGTGGGTACGTCTTCAAGCTCAAGGCCCACAACGGCGAGGTCCTGATGACCTCGGAGAGCTACCAGACCAAGGCGGCCGCGCTGAAGGGCATCGAGGTCGTCAAGGCCGATGCCAAGGGCAGGGTCGTCGACCTCACCGAGCCGAAGTAGCGGCCCGACCTACAGCTCGGCGTCGGCGGCGGCGAACGTGTCGCAGGCCCCGGCCCCGTTCGTGTACCCGGTCTGGAACCACTTCTGCCGCTGCTCGCTCGACCCGTGCGTCCAGGTCTCCGGGCTCACCTGGCCCTGGGTCTTCTCCTGGATGCGGTCGTCGCCGATGGCGGACGCCGCGTTGAGCGCGTCCGCGATCTGGGCGTCGGTGATCGGTTCGAGCAGGCGCGTGCCGTCGGCATCCGTGGTCTCGGTCGCTGAGGCGAGCCACGCGCCGGCGTAGCAGTCCGCCTGCACCTCGACGCGCACGGCGTCGGAGGTGGGGCCGGTCTGCGAGGTGTCGGCGGTGCCGAACGTGCCCGCCAGGTTCTGGATGTGGTGGCCCCACTCGTGACCCACCACGTAGAGCTGCGAGAGCGGCCCTGCGGTGGCGTCGAACTGGGTGCGCAGCGTGTCGTAGAACGCGGTGTCCAGGTAGATCTGCTGGTCGGCCGGGCAGTAGAACGGCCCCACGGCGCTCGTGGCCGATCCGCAACCGGTGTCGACCCCGTCGACGAACAGGTGGATGTTGGGGGAGACGTAGGAGATGCCCAGGGCCGGCGCCTGCTCGGCCCAGTAGTCCTCGAGCGAGTCGCGAGTGAGGCCCACCCGGCACTCCACATCAGCGTTGGCCTCTACGCCTGTTTCGCAACCGGTGAGCGCGGTGGTTTCGCTCTGGCTGCCGCCGCCGCTCGTGCCGCCGCCGAGCAGGCCGGATAGGTCGACCCCGAGCAGCTGGGAGAGCAGCACGATGGCAACGAGGCCCAGGCCTCCACCGCCCACGGCGAGGCCGGTGCGGCGGCCGGATTTGCGCACGCCCTTGCCGGAGTACTTGGCGTCGTCGTTGAAAGTCATTCCTAGACAATAAATGATTGCCGCCGGTGGCGCCCGCCTGCCACACTTCGGTCATGAGAATCTCGGGGCTCCTTGTGCTCGCCGGCGTCTCCGTCGGCCTGCTCGCCCTGGGCGGATGTGCCGGCAGTTATGCGCCGGGAGCCGGCTCTGCGGCCAACCCGGGCTCGTTTCCCCGCCCCGCCGCCGCCGGTGAGGTCCTCGCGCAGGCCACGGTGCTGCAAAAAGACGGCGAGCAGCCCCAGCTCTGCCTGGGCGGAGTCGCAGAGTCATACCCGCCGCAGTGCGGCGGACCGCCCATCCTCGGCTGGGACTGGGCGACGGTAGACCAGTCCGAGACGGCATCCGGCGTCACCTGGGGCAGCTACGCCATCACCGGAACCTGGGACGCCGCCGCGTTCACGGTGACCCAACCGCCCGTCCCGCTGTCGCTCTACGACCCGCTCGCGCAGGTGGATCCCCGGCTCGACGAGGCCACCCCTGGCCCGAGTGAGGAGAGCACCCTGCTGCGCCTTCAGGATGAGCTGCACGCCGCCGAGTACAGCCCGACCACATTCTCGGACTGGTCCGAGGCGCCGATCCTGTCCGATTGGACTCAGAACGGCTACCTCTGGGTCTCGGTCATCTACGACGACGGATCGATCCAACGCTTCTTCGACCAGCAATGGGGCGAGGGCGTCATCATCGTGCAATCTGCCCTCTTGACTGCTAAGTAGGCCAAGAACGACTCTCAGCCGTCCATGTGCTCCCCTAACTGGGGCAAGTGATTCGGACCCCGCGCTGACACTGTTGCTAAGTGGGGCCGGCCGAAATTCATCGGCGGTGGGGGTGCGGCATGAGAGTGCTCGCCAGAATCGAAGACGACAAATGACAGTAGCAATAACAGGCTTGAATAGCTCGCCGGTGAACGAGTTGGCGATGTGTACTTTCGACGACCTTCGTAAGGCAATTCTTGCCAAGCAAGAGGCTGCGAGAACGGACGGGGCTAGCTGGACTCAGCTGCTGGAGGTCGTCAATGAGTTGTCGGCTCTTCCTGCTTCCGCGGAACTCGAGCTAGTGACAGGGCAGAAATGGTCACTAGTGCAAGTGACAATCGCCAATTTTCGCGGAATCACCGGACAGCTCGATCTTGAGTTTGACCCGCGGCCGGGGATTACTGTACTCCACGGTCCGAACGGCGCGGGCAAGTCGAGCATCAGCGATGCAATTGACTTTGCTCTGAGCGGCCTTCTTCCAGTGGCAGCAGGTGGCACGGCAGGCAATGCTGCGCTTTGGGAACCCATACCCCTTTCTCGAAATGCGACCAGTTCCAAAGTCTCGCTCACTCTCGCATCCGGTGGCCGGAGGCTCCGTCTTCAATGCTCTATAAGTTCTGCTGGACAAGCGGAAGCCCACTCAGCGGAGCTAGATGAGGGCGCAGGCTGGATACCGATTGTGCTTGACCCATCTTGGCGGGCCGCGATAGCCAGTCATCAGCCGGTGTTTGCGTACGCGTCATTGGAGCGCCGCGTGCAACTGAATAAGCACCTAAGAGACTATTTTGAGCAGCTGCTTGCGCTGGGTGGCTGTTTCACCGCGCTCAAGGAGACCATCGAGGATCGCAATCGGGTGTCGTCGTATTCGCTTGCTCAGTGGAAAGCCGCTAGAGACTCCGCGATGAAAGACGTTGTGCTCGTCGAAGCGCAGTGGACCGAAGCGGATGCACCAGCTGTACGATCAGCTACTTCACCGTCGATAAATGAAAACATCGACGAGTGGCTTGCGAAAAACTGTCTCGACGAGAGTGGTGCGCGAGCCGAGTCCATTCCCCCAGAGGCGCGTTCTAGTCTCTCGCATGTCGCGGACAGGTTATCAAAGGCGATTGCCATGCTTCAGGACGCGAGCGAGACCACTCATCAGGGACTTGCGCAGTCTCTGGCTTCGTTGGAAGCGGACGCCGTCCGTCTTCACTTGGATGAGCCGCAGTGCCCGGTCTGCGGTTCACATGACGCTGCGTGGCTCGCATCATTGCAGGCCACAGTCGCAGAGCTCAAGAGCCATAGCGTGCTGCGAGGCGAAGTTCAGACTGCGTGCGGGCTGTTGATGGATTCCGTACAGGAGTATCTGCGCCCGTCGCTCGCCGTCCGACTATTCGATCTACCGACCAACAAATACCACGCGACTCGAAAGGAAGGCCAGGCTGCGCTGTCTAGCTTCGAGGTGAGCACGAGATCGCAGGGGATTAGCGCGCATTATTCAGTCCTAGCCTCGGCGAAGATCCTATGTGACTGGATTCTCTCGACCTCAGGATTGAGCATGATTGACGAGGCCGTCGCGCAAACCGACCGCTTGAAGCAGTTGGCGCTGGAGCGGACCCGCGCCGTGAACGACTTCGTTCGAGTCTGGCGGACAGAACAAGATTCGGGCTCAAGCGCGTTGTTGTGGGCAGCCACTGCCAAGCGAGTCGAGGAGCTTCGGGGGCAGCTGAGGAAGGAGCGTACAGCGGCTTTGGCGAGCAAGGCCAGTGCTCGCGTGCAATCTCTGTTGGGCGACGTTGGTATGCGTATCGACGGACTCACGGTGCAGTCGCAAAAGGCCAGCCTCAATTTGGTGGATTCTGCCGGCAACGTTCTCGAGCTTGGCATGCTCAGTGCAGGGCAGCGAAATGCCGTGCTCCTTGCTCCACTCCTCGCCTCCGTCGACGCTGGACCGTTCAATTTCCTTGTATTGGACGATCCCGTGCACGCATTCGATGAGTTGCGGATCGATCGTTTAGCCGAAGCTCTCGCGGTCATGGCGCAATCCCGACGGGTGATTGTGTTGACACACGACGAGCGGCTTCGAGAGCACGTTATGGCGCGGCCGATTCAATGTGATGCGCGACTTGTCAGTCGGTCGATCGGCGGCGGCACTGTGACTGTTGAGGACAGCAGTCATTTCTGGGAGCAGCTGCTGAAGGATGCTGCCGTGGTGCTACAGATGAGTACAAATACCGTTGTCGATGGCTTGACTACCACTGACACGGTGAGGGGACTCTGCCGCCAGAGCGTCGACAACGCGCTCCGCTCATTTGTCGTTCTTAATGCGGTCACCAATTCGCGCGACACTGAAGCAGATGTCATCCAGCTGGACGAAGTGGACAAGACCAGCGACCGTCTGGCAGTCGCTGAGCAACTTTGGGTTGCCGCCGCCGGGCAGAGCAATCCCGTGACGCGAGCTCGCCAAGCCTGCAAGGACTATCTCCTGGATTGGAATAAGGCCGTCCATGGAAATGTCCCCGTCACGGTGGTCTCCCGGGTGGAGATCGATGCCGCACGTTCTGCATGCCAAAGCCTGAGCGCCCGTATGGAGAAAGACTCGATCAAATGAGCGGCCTTTCTGTCAGCACTGTGAGTCGAGTTCGCGTACTGGACATTAGACAACGCCTGGAAAGCGTTGCAGTCAACGCCTTCGATGACGCTTGTAGACCAGGAAAGGCTGGGAAACAGAACCAAATTTCAAACCGGCTCGCCTTTATCCTCGTCACCCGCCAGGAAACCACGCCGTTAGAGGAGCTCTACGGTCTGCTGGGGCTCGCGCGGCACGCCTACGCAAAGACGTCCGATGTTCTACATGGCCGTGGCGGAATGGTCAACGTTCCACCAGTGATGATTGACGAATGGGAAGCGACTGTGAGGCGGCTTGAAGCGATAGAGGAACAGTCCTCGAGATCAGTGTCGGTTGGGGACGCGGCTTGATCGATATGTCCGTAGCGCCCTTCAAGTTGATGCAATTCAAGCCCCCGGAGCGGAGTCCATCTCGCCTCCGAATTGCCCATTCGGAGACCGTGGCATTGGCCCAGCTCTAGGATCGGTGGCATGGCCCTCCTTCACAAAGCAGACATCACTCCGACGAAGATCGAACTGCTCACCACCTGGGTGCCCACCCAGCCGTGGTTCGCCGGCGAGGCAGGAGTGAGCGTCACGAACGTCGCTGCCTACCGCTTCGACGACCCCGACGGCGAGGTCGGTATCGAGACGATTCTCGTGCGGGCGGGCGACGGCCCCCTGCTGCAGGTGCCCGTCACCTACCGGGATGGCCCGCTCGCCGGCGCTGAGGCCGCACTGATCACCACCATGCAGCACACCGTGCTCGGCAAGCGTTGGGTCTATGACGCCACCGGCGACCCGGTCTACCTCGCCGCCGTCGCGACGGCCGCACTCACCGGCGGGCACCAGGCCGAGTTGACCATCGAGCTAGACGGCCAGATGGTCGTGCGCGAACCCACCGCGGTCGTGGCCGGCAGCGGCGCGCCAGGCGGCCCGGCGGTGACCGCGCCCGCGGTGGCCGACATCACCATCCGTCACGAGGCTGGCGTGACCACCGTGGCTGCCGGTTCACTGCGGCTGGTCGTGGCGCGGGTGCTCGGCGACGACGACGTGCTGGCACACCGGGCCGACGGCTCAACCAGCCACGAACTGCTGGCCGGAACCTGGCCGGAGCAGCCCGCCCTGCGCGCGCTCGTGCTGGTCGAGCAGCTCGCGGACGCTCGCGACTGACTCCACTCGGCCCTAGATTGTCCCTGGGGGAGAAACACATGACGAGATACCTGACGCGAACACTGCACGCAGCTCTGCTGACCGGCGTGGCAGCGCTGCTGCTCAGCGGATGCTCACCCGCGGCCGGCAACACGCCCGCCGCGTCGGCATCCGCGACGCCGACGCCCACGGCAACCGCGACGCCCACGGCAACGGCGACACCCACGGCAACGGCGACACCCACCGCGACGCCGGACGCGCCGGTCCTGGAGGACCTGCATCAGGCCTACGTGGCCGCGGGGCTGCCCTGCGAGTGGAGCGTGACCGAGAACCTGATGACCGGGTCGACCCAGTCCGGCGGGTGCCGAGACAGCGAGAACAACATCAGCATTTTCGCCACTCAGGCGGACGTCGACGCTCTGCTCCAGTTGAACACCGACAGCATCGAACCCGGTCTCTTCCTCGTCGGTGACCGGTGGGTCGTGGGCAGCGAGCACCCCGAAGACCTGATCACCGCGCAAACCGTCATGGGCGGCGCCCTCTGGCCGGGCGACTCACCGTTCTATGGTTGACCTCGACGAGCCGGGCCCGCCGTGTCCGGCCTGCGGCACCGAGATGGCCCCGGATGGTGTGGACACCGCGGAGGGCCTCGAGTCCTGCCACCGGTGTCCGCGGTGCAAGCTCGTCATCGTCTGAGGGAGGCCCCGTGACCGACAGCACCGAGTATCCGCCCGAGCCCTGGTATCTCGGCGGGTCGCTGAACGTGTCGGTGTTCCTGGTGCCGGCAGCCAGCCTGCCCGCCGGCTTCGAGTTGCCGAATGGACGGCGTGCGCTGCGGCTGGGCTCCAAGGTCGTCGTGGGGGTCGCCTCGGTGCGCTACCTGCCCGGCGGGGTACTCGACTACGACGAGTTGCTGGTGGCGGTGCCGAGCCTCGGGCGCGGTGGCCTGCGGGTGACGATCCCACAGATCTGGGTCGACAGCCCCACCTCCGTGCGCGGCGGCCGCGAGCTCTGGGGCATCCCCAAACACCTCGCTGTCTTTCGCCAGCGTGACCGCAGGGGGGTCACGAGCATGACCATGTCGGTCGACGGTGCCGCTGTCGCAGCCCTCCGCGCGCGCCGCGGGCTGCCCCTGCTGCCCGGGATGCGTCAGCTCGCGCTGCCGATTCTGCAGAACCTCGACGGCAGGGTGACGCTCTCGCACAACCGGGTCGTCGGCCGGATCGCGGGCCTCCGCGCGGCCTGGCATTTCGCCGCAAACGGCCCGCTGGGCTACCTGAGCGGGCGGCGGCCGGTGCTGAACATCGCCGTGCACAACGCGGCAATCATCTTCGGCATGGATGTGACCCGGTCATGACCGCAGGCCCGATCGCGGTCATCACGGGCGCGGCCGGGGGGATCGGCCGCCAGGTTGCCGCCGACCTGCTTGCCCGCGGCTACCAGGTGGTGATCGGCGACCTCGACCTGGAGGCCACCCGGCGCACCGCTGGCGAACTCGGCGGGGCGGTGACCGCTGTGCGCCTGGACATCACCGATCGTGCCCTCGTGGCCGAGACCATCGAGGTCGTGGAGAGCAGCATCGGTCCGATCGCCGTGTGGGTGAACAACGCCGGCATCATGCCCACCGGCGCGTTCGCCGGCCAGGAGGTCTCCCTGGCGCGCGCCGTGATCGACGTCGACTACGCCGCCCTCGTGGAGGTGACCGCGGCCATCCTGCCCCGGTTTCTGGCCCGCAATGCCGGCACCCTGATCAACCTGGGCAGCGCCACCGGGCTGAAGCCGCTGGCCGGCCTTGCCGTGTACTCCGGGGCGAAGGCCGCCGTGATCGGCTTCAGCGACGCCCTGCGCCGGGAGCTGCGCGGCACGGGGGTGCGGGTGCGGGTCATTCTGCCCAACCTGGTGACCACCCCGATGGGCGCGGGCATCACCCCGCCGCGGTTGTCACCGGCGGTCAGCCCGGAGCAGGTGAGCCGGGCGGTTGTGCGGGCGATCGACCGCGGACCGTTCGCCGTAACCGTGCCGAGGGTGCTCGGCCCGGTTCTTCGGGTGTCCCGCCTGCTGCCCACACCGGTGCAGGACTGGCTGGACGACCGGATCGGAACGGACCGCATCGGTCTGGGCGGTGATCCGGCCGCTCGCGCCGCCTACCAGTCGGGCCTGTAGGTCACGCCTGTGCCGCGGCCTGCGCTGCCTTCTGCTCCGCCACCTGGCGGTGCACATCGGTCATGTCCAGCGCCTTGACCGCGGTGACGACCTGCTCGAGGGCCGCGGGCGGCAGGGCTCCGGGCTGGGAGAACACGAGCACGCCCTCACGGAAGGCCATCAGCGTGGGGATGGACTGGATGCCGGCGGCCGCGGAGAGCTGCTGCTCGGCCTCGGTGTCGACCTTGGCGAACACCACGTCCTGGTGCTGCTCGGACGACGCCGCATAGGTGGGCGCGAACTGCTTGCACGGGCCGCACCAGTCGGCCCAGAAGTCCACCAGAACAATGTCGTTGGCGGACAGGGTCTCGCCGAAGGTGGTCTCGGTCACGTCAATGGTGCTCATAGGGCTCTCCTTGCTGAAGCTGTCGGGGACGAACTCGTAACAACGGTAGCCGCCGCCCGGGTATTCCACGAGGCATGGCGGGCAACACAAAAGGTGGGCAGAGAATGTCTCTGCCCACCTTCTGGCGTGCGGGGTGGTGCGGTGGCGTGTTACTTGGCGGTGACCGTGAGCAGTGCGTCTCCGACAGACACGTGGCCGGTTGCGGCCTGGTCGATGGAGCCGAACTTCTTCGGGTTCGTCACGAGCACCGGGGTGACCAGCGAGTAGCCGGCTTCCTCGATGATCGCGCGGTCGAAGGTCACCAGCGGGGTACCCGCCTCGACCCTGTCGCCGGCCTTGACCTTGACGTCAAAGCCCTTGCCGGCCAGGTTCACGGTGTCGATACCCACGTGAATGAGCATCTCGATGCCACCGTCGAGCATCAGACCGAAGGCGTGGCCGGTCGGCTGAGCGACCAGGACCTTGCCGGCAGCGGGAGCGTAGACGGTGTCTTCGGTGGGGTCCACGCCGACGCCGAGTCCGACGATGCCCTTGCTGAACACGGGGTCAGGCACATCGACGAGCGGCACGACGATTCCGGCGACCGGCGAACCGATCGTGGCCAGAACGGTGGCGACCATGGTGGCCGTGCCGCCGGCGGCGGGTGCCGTAGCGGCATCCGTGCTGGTGGCAGCGGCAACGGGAGCCGCGACGGGAGCGTGCTTGGCTTCTTCCATGGCGGTGTCCTCGGCGAGCTGAGCGGCCGCTTCGGCCTTCTGCTCGGGCGAGAGGTAGCCGGAGAGGATCACGAGGATCATCGCGGTGAAGAACGACGCGGCAACGGCGATCGCGTACAACGGGATGTTGTTGAACGCGGGGATGGTCAGCAGCGAGGTGAACACGAACGCGTTGGTCGTGACGCCACCGCCGAGGCCGATGATGACACCACCGACGAGGCAACCGACGAGCATGCGCGGGTAGATGCGCTTGAACCGCAGGTGGATGCCGTACAGCGACGGTTCGGAGATACCACCGAGCAGGCCGGCGGCAAGTGCACCGGTTGCGGTCTGCTTCATCTGGCTGTTCTTGGCGCGAATGGCGAGGAAGAGAACGCCGGCGGTGGCACCGAAGCAGGCGAAGTTCCAGGCGCCCATCGGGCCCTGGATGAAGTCATAGCCGAGGGACTGGATGTTCAGCAGCATGACGGCGTTCAGCGGCCAGTGCAGGCCCAGCGGAACCATGAACGGGTAGGCCAGCGGGATGACGATCGCGAAGATGAGCGGAGAGAAGTCGTTGATGGACTTGAGGAACTCGCCGATGGCCGCTCCGCCGAAGACGCCGATCGGGCCGATGAGGAAGGCCGTGACGGGGATCATGACGAGCATGGAGAGGAACGGCACGAAGATCAGCTGCACGCTGGCCGGGATGACCTTCTTCAGGCCCTTGGTGAGGAGACCCAGAACTGCCGCCATCAACAGCGGCGGGAAGACCTGCGAGCTGTAGTCGGTGACCGTCAGCGGCAGGCCGAAGATCGACACGATCGCGGCCTTGCCGTCGAAGACGGTCTGGGCGTTGTCGGAGGCGGCCAGGGCGGAGAAGCCCGGCAGCATGACGACGGCCATGATGCCGAAGCCCACCCACGGGTCGGCGCCGAGGCGCTTGGAGGCGTTGTACGCGACCATGAGCGGCAGGAAGACGAACACGCCCTGCCACATCAGGTTGATGAAGGCCCAGCCGGGTTCGAGCTCGACGCCCGGGGCGTTCCAGGCGGGGATGACGCCGAGGGTGGCCATCAGCGCCATGAAGGTGATGAAGAGCGAGGCGCCCAGCAGTGCGCCCAGGATCGGGCGGAAGGAGTCGGACAGCACCTCGAAGAAGGTGTCGAGCCCGGCGAACTTGCCGCGGGGGCCCTTGGCCCGCTCGGCGGCCTTGATGTCGTCGGCGCTTTCGCCGGTGCCGATCTTCTTCATCTCCGGCAGAGCCAGGATTTCGTTGTAGACGGTCTCGACGGCTCCGCCGATGACGACCTGGAAGCGGTCGCCGGACTGCGGGACAGCGCCCAGGACCGCGGGAATGGCTTCCACGGTTCCCTGGTCGATGACCGATGCGTCCTTGAGCGTGAAGCGCAGCCGGGTCGCACAGTGAGTGAGCGCGACGACGTTACCGGCTCCTCCGATGCTTTGAATGATGTCTTTAGCGGGCGAGGACGCCACGTGGATCTCCTTACGGGTGCGGGTGCCAAGCGCGTGGTTCCCGCTTGGCACAGCTCAGCGCATACCGGGTTGGTCGGCTGAGAATGTGCTGTCAAATTTCGCACACCAGACGAATTTACACGGTTGGTGCCGAGCCCGCTGGGCCGTAGGTCCCACTACGGGGAGATAGCTTCGCGCGCGGGCAACGCGATTCGGCTCAGTGCCGGGCGTTTGCCTCGGGGCGCAGCCGGATGAGTCGCTGCGAGCCGTCCTCGGCCAATTCGGCCAGATCGCTGCGCGAGGAGAGGAAGTCCGTGAAGGAACGGAAGCCGAGCGGCTTCTCGTTGAAGGACGGATCCATCCGCCGCATCTGGTTCTTCACAGTGCCCGTGTTCAACCATTCGTCGTCGTCGCCCTTGGCATGGCCGATCTGCAGGGCGCGCACCAGGAGCTCGGTTGCGAGCGACTGCGGGTCGATGTCCTCGGCCTGCTCCGGCTCGTCGTAGGGGGAGTCGTCGGTGTGCGAGAACATCGGGATCGTGGTGAGCTTGCGGGCCGTGGCGGCCGGCGGTGCGGGTTCCACCTCCACCGGTTCGACAGCCCGGCGGCCGCCCTTGGACTTGTCGGCCCGGGGCGTCTCGGCGTCCGCGGTCGCGGCGACCTTCACGATGCCCGGCAGCGAGTCGTAGTCCTCGAATTCGTCGCACGCGGCGGCCAACGAGGTGCTGGTGGATCCGGCGACGCCGATGCCGACGACGAAGCGGCCCAGCCGCTTGGACTTCTGGGCGAGGGCGATGTAGTCGGAGTCGCCGGCGATGATGATCACGTGGGTGAGGTCGGGCAGTCGAAAGAGGTCTTCGACCACGTCGACGGCCAGCCGGATGTCGGCGCCGTTCTTCGTGCCCCGGGTGGTGGTGGTGAACAGCTGGGTGAGGTCTACCGCGCGGCTCATCAGCTGGCGCTGGTAGCTCGCGTTCACAGGCACAGACCAGTCGGCGTAGGCACGGTTGACGACCAGGGTGCCGAACGAGGCGGCGAAGTCGATGATGGCGTTGAAGTCGACCGTCGCCGCGGCCAGCCGTGCCGCGATCTCGGGGTCGGCATCCCGGCTCGTCTTGTCGAAGTTTCGGATGCCGTCACGCTGGAAAGCGTTGCGGCCGTGCAGCTGCTGGTAACGCGAGATGACGATGTTGTCGAAGTCGATGTAGAGGCCGACGCGTGCGTCGTTAGGTTCGGTCATGGTGAGCTCCTTAGTCGCCAACGGAAAACTCAGTCGCGATCCGGTACTTCCAGTCTGGTGCGCGGGGTGCGGCGAGAGCAACTTTGCGCCCTCGTTTTGCTCCCCGGTCGGTCAACTGAGCTGCACCGTGGTGACACAGGTGGGGTCGTCCGTGCCGGTGCCGATGGGCACCTCGGCGGTGTTCTCGCCGTCGTCGATACGCATGGTGAGGTCGCGTCCGGCCGGAAGCCACACGTCGAAGAAGCCGTTCTCGAAGGTGGTGACGGTGTCGTCGAGAAACACCTCACCGTTTGTGTCGTCGGTGATCGTCACCTGGAGCTCTTCGCCGCCGAGCTCGCCGACACACGTCGTGAGGGAGTGGAAGAAGCAGTCGTGAGTGTCGACCAGGTACGGTGCCACAGAGAGATGGAAGTCGTCGGTCGGAAGCGGAAGGCTCACCTCGTCGTCTCCGGCGGAGAGCAGGAGCTCGTCAACACGGACTGAGGCCATCAACCCGTCCGGGCGCTCCGCGAGCGGCAGTGCCTGGAGCTGCTCGATGAGGCCGTGCACGTCAGCGGGCGCCGGGACGTCGAACTCGGCGAGCATCGCCTCGGCATCCGCCCCGATGCCGGGTGAAGCGCTCGCAGCGGTTGGCGCGGAGTCGGTCGCACCCACTCCGGCACAGGCGGTGAGGGAGACAAGCAGGACCAGCGCGCCGAGGCTCGCCGCACATCGTGAACGGAGCATGTCTCCAGCGTGCAGTCGTGTCGCCGACGGCTCCAGTGACCAAGGTCCCGGGAGTTGGGATGCTCAGCCTTCTCACAACTCAGCCTTCACCGCTCAGGTCTTGTCGAACCACTCGTGGAGAACCGATGGTTCGGCGGATCCCAGCAACGAGAGCCTGATTCCTTCGAGCCGGAACCCGTTCTCACCCGAGGGTGCGTCGGATCCGAACAATACGACAGTGCCGGTGAGTTCCCCGTGGACAATGGCGTTCTCGGGGCCGTCGACTCGGTCGAAGTGCGCTCAGCTTACAAAACACGGCCGGTCAGAGGGTACGCAGCACTCGCGCCGGTGAGCCTGCGACGACCGTGTCGGCCGGCACATCTTTGGTGACAACGGAGGCTGCGGCAATCACGGCGTTGTCCCCAACGGTGACACCCGGCAGCACTATCGCGTTCGACCCGATCCACACGTTCCGACCGATGACGATGGGCGCCGGGTGCATGTCGGCTCGTCGGCTCGGGCGAAGATCGTGGTTGAGCGTTGCCAGGACCACGTTGTGCCCGACCAGGGTTCCGTCGCCGATGCTGACGCCGCCCTGGTCTTGGAACTTGCAGCCCGAATTGATGAATATCCCGGTGCCCAGGGTGATGTTCTTTCCGAAGTCGGAGGAGAACGGCGGGAACAGCGTCACCGACTCGTCGACCGTGGTGCCGGTGAGCTCCGACAACAGTTGCCGCAGCCGCTGCGGGGTCTGATATCCGCTGTTCATCTCGGCCGAGATCCTCAGCGCCTCTTGGCTGGTGTCGTGCATCACGCTGTGGAGGGGCGAGCCGCCTTCGATGGTGGTGCCGGCGTTCAGGGCTGCGAGCAAATCGTTGAGGTCCATGGGGAGTTCCTTCCAATCGGTGAGGCGGGCGTCTCTAGAAGGTGAGGAGCACCTTGGTGGCGCGGCGTTCGTGCATGGCCTTGTAGCCTTCGGCGGCGTCTTCGACCGGGAGGGTGAGGTCGAAGACCTTACCGGGGTTGATCGTGCGCGCCCAGATGAGATCGATGAGCTCAGGGAGGTATTGGCGAACCGGGGCGGGTCCACCGTGCAGGTGCACGCTGGTGAAGAACAGGTCCAGGCCGTCGAGGTTCACACCGTGCGAGACACCGACATAGCCCACGTATCCGCCCGGGCGGGTGGCGTTGATGGCTTGCCACATCGACTCCTGGGTCCCGACGGCCTCCACGGTGCCGTGTGCCCCATATCCGCCGGTGAGCTCCTTCAGCTTCGCCGCGCCTTCATCACCGCGTTCTTCGATGATGTCCGTCGCACCGAACTCGCGCGCCAACGCCTGGCGGTCGGGGTGGCGGCTGAACATGATGATCCGTTCCGCGCCGAGCTGCTTGGCGGCGAGCACCGCCGACAGGCCAACGGCACCGTCACCGACGACCGCGATGGTCTTGCCCGGCGCGGCTTCGGCGGCGACGGCGCCGTACCAGCCGGTGCCGAGCACGTCGGAGGCGGCCATCAGCGACGGGAGCAGATCAGCATCGGGCTGCCCGGGGGTGGCCACGAGGGTACCGTCGGCGAGCGGGATGCGCGCGAGTTCTGCCTGGGTGCCGATGGCGCCCATCATCACGTTGTGGATGCAGCGGGACTGGTATCCGGCCTGGCAGATCTCACAGGTGTTGTCGGAGGCCACGAAGGACCCGACGACAAAATCACCGACCACCACGTTCTTCACATCCGCGCCGATCTGCTCGACGATGCCCACGTATTCGTGACCCATCGGCTGGGGCGTCGTGAAGAGGGGCTCGGCGCCACGGTACGGCCACAGGTCGGAGCCGCAAATGCACGTTGCGGACAGGCGGATGATCGCATCCGTCGGTTCGATGATCACCGGTGCGTCTCGCTCCTCGACCCGCACATCGCCGGGTCCGTACATCATTACTCCACGCATCTGGCGCTCCTTCGTCTACTTGGTGTTGATCCAGTAAAGGCCTCCGATCGCGCACGGGGGAGTCCCTGCCGAGAGGTGTACCAGCAGGGAACCCCAGAGCGGAGCCGCGGGACGTATTCTCGTCGGCATGGACAATCAATCCGAGGTGCGCGAGTTTCTGATGTCGAGGCGGTCGAGGCTCACCCCAGAGCAGGCCGGACTCTCGGCTGGCCCCAACCGGCGGGTGGCGGGGCTCCGGCGCACCGAGGTCGCGACCCTTGCCGGCGTCAGCGTCGAGTACTACGCCAAGCTCGAGCGCGGCAATATCGGGGGAGCATCCTCGTCAGTGCTCGAGGCCGTCGCCCGTGCATTGCAGCTCGACGACACCGAGCGGTCGCACCTGTTCGACCTGGCTCGTGCGGCGGATGGCATTCCGCACTCAGGTCGGCCCCGGGGCCGCGCCAGCAAATCCGCGGCGAGCCGGCCGAGCCTGCAGTGGATGTTGTCGACGATCACCGGCGGCATCGCCATAGTCTGCAACCAGCATCAGGATGTCGTGGCCACGAACGAACTGGGCCGCGCCTTCTACTCCCCGATCATCGGTGACGGCGGACGCACCCCGAACCTTGCTCGATTCCAGTTTCTCGATCCCGCCTCCCGCGACTTCTATCCCGACTGGGATCTGTTCGCGCAAATGTGTGTGGCGATCATGCGCACCAGAGCCGGCCGTGATCCCGGCAACAAGCAGTTGCAGGATCTCGTCGGTGAGCTGTCGACCCGCAGCGACACCTTCCGCACCCTGTGGGGAGCCCACAACGTGCGCACGCACGGCGCAGGCACGAAGCGATTCAACCACCCAGTTGTCGGCGAACTGACCCTCGCGTTCGAGGAGCTGACCATCACCGCAGACCCCGGCCTGGTTCTCATGGTCTACTCGGCCGAGCCTGGATCTGCCAGCGCCGAACGCCTGCAACTGCTCGCGAGCTGGGCTCAGACGGCGTCCGCACTGGTCATGTCGCCCGTCGCCGGAACCGACCCGGTGAAACCGTAGCGCAGCAGAACAGCGCCCTTCTCTGACGCCGGCTCCGCGCCGAGCGGCTCGAGGGCGGCGGGCGGCCCGTCGTCGGGGAAGAGCCGTTTGCCGGCTCCGAGCACGATCGGGTACACCCACAGATTGAGTTGATCGAACAATCCCTCGGCCACGAGAGTGCGAGCGAAGTCGATGCTGCCGATCACATGGATCTCCCGGTGCCGGTCGCGGAGCGCGGCGATCTCCGCGGCCAGGTCGCTGCCGAGCAGGTGCGAGTCCCGCCAGGTCAACTCCGGCGTACCCCGGGAGGCGACGTACTTGGGGATGGCATCGAACTTGCGGGCGATGCCCTCCTCTGGTCCGTCGAGCTGATGCGGCCAATAGCCGGCGAAGATGTCGTAGGTGCGCCGTCCCAGGAGCAGGGCGTCCATGGCCTGGATGCCCGCGTCCACCTGGGCGCCGACGGTCGCGTCGAGCAGCGGCGCCTGCCAGCCGCCGAACGCGAAGCCGCTATCGGTGTCTTCGTCGGGGCCGCCGGGGGCCTGGGCGACGCCGTCGAGGGTCGTGAAATGGTCGATGTGGATGCGACCGGTCATGGTGCTCTCCTCTCGGTGATGTGCAGCCCACTCTAGGCCTGTGCTGCAGGCCCGTGCTGACCGCTGCCGCCGTCAGGACCGTTCGACGTCAACCCACTCGTGGCCGCCGGCTTCCAGTTGTGCGCCACCCGCCGTGACGTGGGCGACGATCGCGGTGAGCCGCTCGGCGTCGTCGTCGGCGAGGTGCAGCAGCGCGTTCTGGGCGTAGTCGGTGCCGATGACGAGCACACCGCGCTGGCGCAACTCGGCCTCGATCCGGCCGGCATCCGCATGGGCGAGCGTGAGGGTGAACAGTTCACGGCGTTCGCGTTCCACGAGCATCCCCAGGGAGCTGGCCTGGTCGATGGTGCTGAGCACGGACTCCGAGTAGGCGCGCACGAGTCCGCCTGCCCCGAGGAGTGTGCCACCGAAGTAGCGGGTGACGACGGCCAGACAATCGACGAAACCGCGCCCGGTCAGGGCCTCCAGCATCGGACGCCCGGCGGTTCCCGACGGCTCGCCGTCGTCGTTCGAGCGCCGCACCTGGTCGGGGGTGCCGGTGGGCCCGATCACGAATGCCGAGCAGTGATGGCGGGCCGCCCAGTGCTCCTTGCGGGCGTCATCGATCGCCGCTCGCGCGGCATCCTCGGATTCGATGCGCACCAGGCGGCAGAGGAATCTGGATCGTTTGACCTCGGTCTCGGCCTCAACGCGGCTGCCGACGCCGCCGCGCAGTGTGAGGTCAGCAGCCATGTGCCCAGTCTTGCGTAGTTCGCGAGTGGGCGAGCCGATGCGGGTCGAGGGCGTTTAGTGCAGACTGTCGGCGTGAGCGGAATCCGATGGGTGCTGCACGTCGATCTTGACCAGTTCATCGCGGCGGTCGAGGTGCTTCGGCGACCGGAGTTGGCCGGCCGTCCGGTGATAGTGGGCGGTCGGGGAGACCCCGCGGAACGCGCTGTGGTGTCGACAGCATCCTACGAAGCCAGGGTGTTCGGCGTGGGTTCCGGGATGCCCCTGCGGATTGCCGCCCGGAAGGTGCCCGACGCCGTGATCCTGCCGGTGGATCACGAGGCCTACCTCGCGGCATCCGACACTGTGATGGCGACCCTGCGGGCGCAGCCCGGCGCCACCGTGCAGGTTCTGGGGTGGGATGAAGCCTTTATCGGCACTGAGACGGAGGACCCGGAACGGTACGCCCGGCAGGTGCAGGCCGCTGTTCTGGAGCGGACCGAGCTGCATTGCAGTGTGGGCATCGGCGACACCCTGGTGCGAGCCAAGGTCGCCACCGGTTTTGGCAAGCCGGCCGGCGTCTTCCGCCTCACGGCCGGCAACTGGCTCGAGGTCATGGGCGGTCGCCCCACCAGGGAGCTGTGGGGCGTGGGTGCCAAGGTGTCGGGCCGGCTGGCCAAACTCGGCGTCAAGACGGTTGCCGAACTCGCCGCGACCGACCCGCAAGATCTGGTGCCGGAGTTCGGGCCCAAGATGGGGCCGTGGTACGCGGAGCTCGGCCGAGGGGACGGTGCCAGTGTTGTGGACGACACCCCCTGGGTTGCCCGCGGGCATAGCCGAGAGACCACCTTCCAGAGCGACCTGACCGACCCGGCCCAGGTGGAGGACGCCGTGCGGGAGCTGACCGAGCGCGTTCTCGAGAATGTTCAGGCCGAAGGGCGCCCCGTCATTGGCCTGACCCTCAAGATTCGCTATGCGCCGTTCGTCACCACGACCCGCGCCAGGAGGATTGCCGGCACATCCGACCGGAACGAAATCCTGGCACGCGCGCTCGAGATCGCGTCTGAAATCGAACCGGGCCGCCCGATCCGGCTCCTGGGACTGCGGGCGGAGATGGCGATGCCCGACGACGCCCGGCAGGGCCACACGCCGACCCGCGGCGGGTGGTGATGTGTTCGGTGGACTTAGGTCTCGCCCACTGAGGAAGGCCCGCTCATGCACATAGTGCACGGCCGCGTTAGGGTCGAGCTGTAGTAGCTTTCTTCGGCGACTGGGGGGAACGAAGCACTTACGGAACGCGATGATCGACGCCGACGGCAACGTCTACGGCGAGGGTCGGATCACCTTTCCACCGAGCCCCTCCAGGTTATTCCGCAGGCCGTCATTCAGGCCCCCGGAGGCAGACCTGGTCCAGGTGAAGATAGTCTCCAGCCGATCGCTCTCGTTCACATCGTCTCGAGCGATTCGCGACCCAGGCACCGGATATCTCACCCCCGACATAACAGGGCCTCGAGTATTCATCCCGCAGGGCCTCGGGTCTCTTCTGATCATGGCGTTGGCAAAGAGCTATCCGGCCAATCCGATCACCTTCGCACTCGATGCCGCCGGGCAACTGTCAACAGTGTCAGAGGCCAATCCAATCCGCCAAGGCCTTTCGGACTGGCGAGGATCGGTGACCTACGCCGAAGGCGCTTTGAGGGTTCACATATCCGCCGCGCTGCGGTCCCTGCCTCCGATCTACAGCTTCGACGAACTCGAAGACCCGTGGCCAGTGGATGACAAGGTGCCCGGTCGTGTCGACGTTGAACTCGAACTGGATCCCATCACATCCTTTGCCCGGTTCGGCGGCTACTGGAAAGCACTCTCACAAGAACGCGAGCGAGAACCGTCCTCTGTCGTGCGGACGTCCGTCGATGATATGAGACTGGAGTCGGCGCCCCTCGGTTTCCACCAAAGGATTTACGGCCTGACCAAGGACGAGCTGTATGTGGGCATTCATGAAGTCGTCGAGCAGTGGAACTCGCTGTCCCTCAGCGCCCCCAGCGCTGAGTCCCGGTTCACCAGCGGATTGATAGCTGGATACAGCCACCCCTTCCCCCGAATTACTTTCGAAGGAGTCAATCTCGACGTCGTTGTGGGCGGCATGTGGGCCACGCGAAACTTCGGCATGGCTCTGACTAGCGGGAGGATCGGCTACATCGAGTGGTCCGGCGGCAGCCCAGACGGGCCGGGGAGCACAAGCAAGCTACTCGAAGCCAGCTTGAATTTCGAGCTCACGAAGGACGGCCTCGAGTTGAGCTACTCTGCGTTACCGGAATCGTCTGGCCGCGGAGCACTGCTTGGCGAAATCACGATTCCCTGGGAAGTGCTGATTATTCGCTCACCCTTGTTTTTAAGGCACCGAGAAAAGCTGTTGGCAGGTAAGCCACAGTCGATCTGTAATAAGGGAACGGAGTGGGATTCGTAACGTCCTCATCCCGCCGGACACTTTAGGGCGGGGCTTGCATGGGGTCGATTCTTGCATGACCGTTCACGCCCGTTAGATGAGCGCTCATTTCTGCAGCGGATGTGTCTCATATCCCAGGGGTTTCGAAACCCCTACGTGACGCGACACAGCGCGTTACCGCAGGGACCGTTCAGCCTTTCATGCCTGAGGCGTAGCCTCGGCAAATTCTGACGCGAAGGGTGGCAGCAGCCCGAGCACAAAGGGATTCTGTACGTAGTAGAGCACCCCGTCTCGCCAGGCGAAACCACTGCCAATTGTCGGATCATCACCGGGCTTAGACACGTACACCCATCCTTCGACGATTTCATCGACCACCTC
This sequence comes from Cryobacterium sp. W22_MBD10_FK3, assembly GCF_052113745.1. Lineage (NCBI taxonomy): Bacteria > Bacillati > Actinomycetota > Actinomycetes > Micrococcales > Microbacteriaceae > Cryobacterium > Cryobacterium sp. W22_MBD10_FK3. The sequence goes on along the minus strand of NZ_JBGQOH010000021.1, from coordinate 10,823 downwards.
GTGACCGTCGGCAGCAAACTCAGACTTAGTCACCGCCCATTGATCCTCGTCCATGGCAAGTTGGCCAATGAACACGGCGCCATCGAGGATCAGGACATCGTCGATAATGCCACCGCAGGCTATTCCATCGCTGACCATTCTGTCGACCAGGGGGTCGACTGCGTCAGGCTCGCTTTCGTGGAGTTGCACTACCTCGGCGGACCTCCCGAACACGTCCTGAGCTAACTTCCCCGGCATGATTTCGTCACAGCTCGCCAATGCGGTGTTTGTGCCGGTCTCTGGTTGAGATGGAGTCACGCATGAGGAAAGACCGGTGCCTAGGACCAACACAAGAACGGCGGTGACGTAGGTCTTGGCGGGAGATCTCATAATGTTGATGGTATTGCCGCTTCGTCTTCCAGGATGAGTACCGCACACAGGAGGTGGTCGTTGGTCCGTGCGTTTCTTGTGTAGCCAACGGGCGGTGCTCCCATTAGGGCTTCGGCAGGTATGCCCCCAATACGGGAGTGATCTTGGACGGAAGCGGTCTGTCACCGGTCGGTTTCGGCATTCGTTCGATTCGTAAGGCGTAACGTGTGTGCTCGGTGCTCGGTGCTCGCGGGGTGGGGGTCCTGGGGGCGGTTCCTATCGGATTGTTCCGACAAGACCGTGACACGCCGGGGCGCCAACATCGGCCAGGTGAGATGCAAGTGAGAAGGGGACACGTGTTCTCAATTGGGGCGTCCAGCCCGATCCGCCACCCGGACTCCAGCTCTCGCCCACTCATGACGCGTCGAGCGTGGTGGCTCGTGGTCTTGAACATCCTGTTGCCGGGATCTGCTCAGGTGCTCGCTGGCAGCCGGGGCCTCGGTCGGTTCGGCCTGCGCGCTTCTCTGAGCTTCCTCGCGCTGATGGTGATGGCCGGCGTGGTGTACAGGGTCAATCCCGAGCTCGTGCTCACCGTGGCCACCAATACCATCGGCTTGTGGGCCATCGCCGTTGTGATGCTGTTCTACAGCATGCTGTGGGTAGTCCTGACCTTCGATACCCTCCGACTGGCGCGTTTGGTGAGAGTCCGCCCGAAGGCTCGGGCCTACGTTGCCGGGCTGGCGACGATCGTCATGATCGTCGTGGCCGGCTCGTCCGGGTACGGCGCCTACGTGGCCACGACGGCCAGCGGGGTCCTCTCGACGATGTTCATCACCGCGCCGTCTGAGCCGCCCGCCGACGGGCGCTACAACATCCTGGTCATGGGCGGGGACTCCGGTTCCGATCGAGCGGGTATGCGCCCGGACAGCATGTCGGTGGTCAGCATCGACGCCGACACCGGACAAGCCGTCATTATCGGACTGCCTCGAGACCTCAACCTGATCCCCTTCCCTGAGGACTCGCCCCTGCACGAGGCATACCCGGACGGCTACGGGTACGAGGACTACTGTGACGTGGACGCCTGCATGCTCAACTCGATTTACACCGAGGTGGATCAGAAGAGCCCGGAAATGTATCCCGACGCTGAGGCTTTGGGAAGCGAACCCGGCATCGAGGGCATGCGCGACGCCGCCCGCGGTATCACCGGTCTCACGATTCAGTACTACGCGCTGATCGACATGCAAGGATTCTCTGACCTCATCGACGCGCTCGGCGGTGTGGACATCAACGTCGCCGAGCGGCTGCCGATCGGTGGCCGAAATGAAGATCTCAGCGATGTCGAAGGCTGGGTCGAGGCGGGCCAGCAGCACATGAATGGGTGGACAGCACTTTGGTACGGCAGGTCACGCCACACCACCAGCGACTACGACCGGATGGCCCGCCAGCGCGTCTTGCAGCAGGCGATCCTCACGCAGTTCACGCCGGCGAACGTGCTCACCAAATTCCAGGGGATCGCCGCGGCCGGCCAGCAAGTGGTCAAGACCGACATCCCGCAAGGTGCGTTGGGCTATTTCACCAACCTGGCCGGCAAGACGAAGGCGCTCCCGATGGCCACCGTTGAGCTCGTGCCGGACAACGGTGTCGACCCGACTGACCCGGACTACGACTACATTCGTGGCCTGATCGCTGCTGCACTGGCGCCGCCGCCGGCAGCGGGGTAAGCCCGCAGTTCGAGGGTCGTCAAACGCTGCAGAGCGCGCCGGCCATGCTCAGGCCTGGTCCGTCCTTGACAGTATTTCCAGGACGTAGTCGGGGTCCGTCTCTCTCGAGCCAACGCCGAAGCCGAGCCAGTCGGGCTCACCCATGGTCCCGCCGACCCTGCAGAAAAGGGCGATGTCCCGCCCGTCGCTTCCTTCGGCCCGGTTCTCGTTGGTGGCTTCGATGTAGATGCCGATTGCGCCGTCCTCGCGCAGCAACGAGACGGCACTGTCAAACGGGGCCCACGAGATTCCAGAGAGCGAAGCCGGGGAGGCTTGTGACAGGGTCTGAGCCTTGCACAGAGCGTATGCATCGATTGGTTCGAGGGGGGTGTCTGCGCCGCGCGCTGCCGCCGATGGAGACGTGGTGGCCTCGGTTACGGGGGGAGTCTCGCCGCTTTCCGTCTGCTGATCCATTGGCGCCGAGGGGGTGCACCCCGTCAGGGCGAGGGACGCGAGGACTGCCAGTGTGGGCAGGATGACTGTGCATTTCATGGCTCAAGTATGTGGCGTTGAGCGCGACTGGGCACTCCCGTCCAGACGGCTTTGCCCGGGTAAGTTGTCGGGGTGAGCCCAGTTTTGGGGGTGCTAAATTCTCCATGCGGCCCTTGGCTGTGTCCCAGCCAGTGAGACACCCGCTGTCGACACCGTTTCAGCGGACGGTGCCTCATTCCTCGTGCTCACGTCCACTCAGCGCGCCGTTAGTGTCGGGTTATGCGAACTCTGCGCTTTGCTGCCTCCGCCGTCCTCGTTGTGCTGACCGCCCCGCTGGCTTCGTGTGCGGCCGGGTCGCCGGCAAGTGCCCCTGCCTCCCCGACGGTCACGGCCGAATCTATTGACACAACAACGCCGCTCACGTGCGCGGATCTGTTGTCACCAGACGCCGTGGCCCTGGCGCTCACGGGCACCGATGGTGTGGCGCCCGAGCTAGTGGAGGCTGTACAGCCGTCCTACGCCGTCGAGCACGCCTTGCTCACCGGAGCTGGCGGACTCGCCTGCTCCTGGCGTGCGGGAACGGGACAGGTGGGCATCGGTGATGAACAGGGCGATTGGGCGTATTTGAGCGTTGAGGTGCTGCCCGACGCTGCGGCCGACTGGGTGCCACCGTATGCGGGCGATGTCCCCTCCGAGGAGCACCGAACAGTCGGCCAGGTCGACGCGACAACCAGCGCCGGTGAGTCCGGATGGCGGATATCCGCACCCGTGGGGACCGCCTGGGTCGATATGCGGGTTACCTCGTCGGGTCTCATCAGTGGTGGGAGCCGGTTCGAGGGAGCGTCGTTCGATGGCGTCCTCGATGCAATGATGCCTGCCGCAGAATCGACTTTCGCGACGATCACCGCGGCGACGGCTGACCAGGTGGGCTGGCCAGAGGGTCAGTTCCGCGAGGGCGAGGCCCGCTGCGACGGTGGCCTCGACCAAGTGGGAATTGAGAACGCGCTGCAGCTTGACGGGGCGCCGGTGGAGTACACCCTTGTCGATTCGCGTGCCAAAACCATCGACGGACTCGCCGACGCTGTGGAGGCGCGAATCGGTGTGTTCAGGTGTGAGCTGTTCGCAGAAGGATTCGGGAACACTGAAATCACCGTCATACGCGGCTTCGACCCGGTCATCGAGGAGCTGGCGACGACGCCCGACATCTCGTCAGCGTTCGAACCAATCGCTCTCGACGGAGCAGTGGAAGGCGAGACGGCGCTGCAGGCGCGTCGTGAGGACGGGCCTCGCTCGCCTGTCTATTTCACTCTCGGCCAGACCCTCTATGGTGTGGCATCCGATGGAGCGGCCACAGTTGCTGAGGCGATCATCGCCCAGACCAGATGAGAGTTGATTTCCGGAACGGGAAAGTAATCAAGACCCCGGTGCACCTGCGTCCACGAGCACACGGTCGCTGTGGCTGACAAGGGCAAACGAAGCACGCGAATTGTGGGAATCGCGCGTCACGGGCGTCTCAAGAGATCGAATCCCTACACGACCGTTCTGCGGTGGATGGCGATGGTGATGGCTGTCGCCGTCGTCAGCACGGCCTCGATGGCCGCCATTGCCGTGTCGAGCTTCAGCCAGAAGGTCGATGACAATGCCATCGACATCAGCGTCGGGCAGACCAACGCTCCCGCGCCCCAGCTCGGAAGCTACAAAAACGGATTCAGCATCCTCATAACCGGCGTCGACAACGACGCGGCCCAAGGTGCCGCCTATGGCGAGCGGGACGCCACTCTCAACGATGTGAACATTCTTGTGCACGTGTCTGCAGACCACCGTAACGCTGTCGTCGTGAGCATCCCGCGCGACCTCATCGTGCCGCACCCCGAGTGCACCGATGCCGAAACTGGGGAAACGTATTCGGCGATGTCCGCGAGCCCTATCAATGAGGCCATGGCGCGCGGCGGGCTGCCCTGCGTGGTCAAGACGGTGTCCGAGTTGACCGGACTCGACATCCCCTACGCCGGCCTCATTACGTTCAGCGGCGTTGTGCAAATGAGTGACGCCGTTGGTGGCGTTCCAATCTGTCTCAGTGCGGCCATTAACGACCCAGAGGCCGGCCTCAACCTACCCGAAGGCCCGAATACTGTTTCCGGGGAGAACGCCCTAGCCTTCCTACGCAGCCGGAAAGGCGTCGGCGACCGCAGCGACCTGGCGCGGATCTCCTCGCAACAGATGTACATGGCCTCCCTCATACGCACCGTCAAGAGCAACGGCACGCTCACCAACATCCCCACTCTGATCAACCTGGCCAACGCTGCCGCGACCAACATCCGGCTCTCGACCAACCTGGCCGACATCAACACCATGGTCTCCATGGCCCTGGCACTCAAAGACATCAACCTGGATCGCCTGCTGTTTGTGCAATACCCGGGCACGACCAGTGACCCCGACTTCCCGAACAAAGTGGTGCCGATTCAGGATGTGGCGGATGAGCTGTTCGCCAAGCTCGCAGCCGATGAGCCCTTCGTGCTCCCTTCCATCACGCCCGAAACGCCCGCTGACGAACCTGCCCCCGAAGATACGGCGGCGCCCGCGCCGGAGCCACCCAGCGAACCGGCCGCACCCGCTCCGGCCGCAACCGTTCAGGCTGTGGACGGTCTGGCCGGACAAACTGCGCAGGATGAATCCTGTGCCCAAGCTCTCACAGAGTGACGCTGCTTGCTCCGCGGCCCTGATCGCTGCTGTCCAGACCTGGGTGCATTCGACCCTGCAGCCGAGGCAAAATCCGAGCGATCCTGGCGCAACGGAGCAGGTAGGTTGAGGACATGAGCGCGCGTGGAGGCATCGTCGTGAGGAGCAGGCGCGGGTGAACGACACTGAATCTTCCCGATGTAGTGGTTCGGTCCGCGTCTTTCAGGCGCTCTGGATTGTTGGCTACCTGATTGGCACCAGCACGCACACCGTCGATCTCCTGCTGGGCGGCACAAACACGTATTCGTCCTTCCCCGATCCTCTTCGCCTGTTCTGGGTCTTGCTGACGGTTTTGGATCCGCTTGTCGTCGTCCTCATATTGCTCCGGAGACGGGTTGGCGTCGTTCTCGGTGTTGTCGTCATCGTCGTCGACGTTGGCGTGAATGCCACCGTTTACGCCACGATCGGAGGCCTTTCACTCTTTGGCGTGCTTTGTCAGACGCTGTTCGGCATCCTGATACTCGTCACGGCTCGACCACTATCCGCCTGGTTTGCCGCCGTCAATCGATCAAAATGACTCACGGAAATAGCGGGTGTCTCAAAACCGACAGATGCGAGACAGGTCTGGATACGAGACAAGTCACCCGCTGCTCATACCTCGAGGCGGCCGCCGGGCGTCGAGATGATGCCTACTTCTGCTTTCGCGTGACATAGCTGTTCGCTGCGGCCCAAGACCCGAACAGGACGACGAACTGCACGAGCGCGATGTATTCCGCGCCAAGGGCATCTGTGAATAGCGTGACGAGAGCCGTGACGACCGTCAGCACGAGGGCGACAATCCCGACGATCCCGAATGCCTGCAGGGCAAGCGATCGATCTCGCTCATCGAGGTACTTCATCGAGTTAAGCCGGTCCACGTCCGACGCTTCGTCTGGCCGGCGAAATATGCGAACGATGTTCCAGGTTGCACTGCCTGCCACCGCCAGTATGACGATCAGAAAGACCAAGTTTCCCGTCACCCAGATGAGTGCGGCGGCAGCAACTACTGCGGCAACCACGACGCCGATATTGAGAGCTAGCGCTCGGTCAGTCCTCGACATAGAAAATCTCCTCTACGGGCCGATTGAAATGGCGGGCAATGCGCACAGCAAGAGTCAGAGATGGGTCATACCGACTGGTCTCGATCGCGTTGATGGTTTGACGCGAAACCTTCAGGATGCTTGCGAGTGCAGCCTGCGAAAGCCCCGATTCGATTCGCAGTTCTTTGAGCGCACTTCTCACATGTCAAGCATACTTGTCATGCACGGAAGATGACAAGTGGGCTTGTCACATAGATGCGCTTCGCTTCCAAGCGACAGCTGGCCGCCCAGAAGTGGGACCCTCACGGCACAGAGTCAAGGTCTGTGGTGGCGTGGATGAGCTGCTCCGCAGCTCCTGTCGACCGGGCCGTCCCGGTTGCGCTTCCCGGCCAAGATTCGCGCTCAGGTGTGTTTTTCGCGAGAATCGCTCGCTACTCGACAGCCTCGAAACACTACTGTGGATTTCTAGACGGATCGGTTTGCTTCTTCACGGCGAGAGCTAGATGTCGTCTTTGTGACTCTGCGTGTGGACGGTGAGTCCGACTCCCGCAATGGCAAACATGATGCCAGCGGTCAGGATAATCCACTGGTTGCCGGCGGCTTGGAAGAGGATCACGATTCCCAGAACGATCAACGCGGAGCCCTGTACATAGGGAATATCAAAGTGTCGACGCCAGTCAGATTTTCCAGTTTTTGAGGCTTCCACCATGGTGAATTTCCTTCCTCGGTATCTGGCCAATCTACCGAACCTTGGGTCTCGAACTGAGGTACCTAAGTTAGGGGACACCCCGCCGAAGCTCACGCGCAACGAGACGCCTTGCAAACTCGCCTGCACACCTGTTGAACCGTCCGGGTCTGATGCGGGCGCGCTACCTATTTTTTGCAGCCACCGATGGCCACCCGATCAATCGTGTTCACGCGACTAGTCTCAGTAGCGAGCCAAAACGTCCTGCATAGAGCTGCAAAAAAGGTTACGAAAGCCGAGCCGTGGCGATGTCAGATGCAATCCGATTCACGGTCGCGCTTTCGGACCACGATGAATCGACCCGCACTTCGGGCACGAAAGCCAACGGCTGCCATCCGTGGTACCACTCCACCATCTGGTCGTAGCCGAAGGTTTTCGACTTCGGACGGGTCACATGCCGCCTCATGGTTTCGGCAAACGTGAGGTCATAGGCGTAGAAGAGCGTGCTCGCTGTGGTTGCACGGCTCAGCCGTTCGAGCATCGATTCGTAGCGCGCGGTGTGGAAGATTCCCTCGACGATGACAACGAGACCGTGTTCGAGGCACGTTGATGCTGCTTGCTCGATCAGCTTGATATTGAGTGCGCCGGCAAAGTCGCCCTCGCGCAATATCGTTCGGCGAAAGTTGTCTTGCTCTATCAACGCGCATTCGCCGGAAGCGAACCGCTCCTGCACTCCCCGAGCCACCGTGGACTTTCCTGACCCGGAATTTCCACGAACGACCACGAGGACAGGGTTCAGCACTGAAGAGGTCACAAATCCAACCATATCGGCCCAGCAACGCAGCTCTAGCCTCGATATGAGCGGTCAGGTGTGGCACTGCAATTGTGGCCGATCTGGTGGACTATCCACGGGTCGCAGCAGTCGTGATGGCTCCAATCCTGCCTGGAATCGCTTTGGACACGGGGTCGTATCGCCTCCGGGTAGGTCGAGAGCGCACCTTCCTGATGCCTGTCGGTATCCTCGAGTTCGTCGCTCACAATCCAGGCAACCATGGCGACGTCGGCTGGCAAGACAGCTCGGAGGACACGCATCCACGAAGCCTCGGCGCCCTTGGCCTCAACTGGTCGTCGCCGCTCCGATGTGCGTACCCGGTAGCCGGTCGTACCGGGCTCACAACCACAGCAACTCTTAGCGGGACGCGGCGTTCCCGGATTTGGTGCGAAACGGACATGGATGCCTACGCCGGTGCCATTAACTCCGTTTGGCAGTCGGCGGGGATGGCCGTCGACGAGTGCGAGACCGCTGATTATTCTGGCCTGACCAAGGGTGAGGCTGTCGCGGCTGTGGGTGGGTACTCCGGGGGCCTCGCGCTCCTCGTCCTATCCTTCGCCGTGTCCTATGCCGGCTTCCTGAGCAGCAACACCACCAGTGGCGCGGCCGTCATCATCCTCCTGATTGGTGCTGGGGTTGCATTCGTCTCTTCGTTCTTCGTCTGGGCCACCGCCCGCGGCCGGAACGCACGTTTTATGTGGGGAGCAGTATCTGCAGGCGGCGGAGCGCTCTCCTTGGCTGTCTGGCCCTTCGTCCTTCCACCTGTGGTTTCTCCCGGTCGGGGATGAGCTCCGTTCGGCCTGCTGGGGTCCCCTGATCGACGCGGGCGCCGATGGGGGCCTCGGAAAGACCCTCAACATCAGCACGACGTTGCTTCCTACGCAGATTCACTGCGACTTGGGGCCTGGACATCCGCTGTGGTCCTGACCGGATTGGAGGCAACCACATTGAGCGCTTTGTCTCGTATCGCATGGCTTATGAGGCGCGTGAGTTGCGAGACACAGGCGCAAGCTGCGGTGATCGACGCTCCCTCTCGGGGGAATCCTTCAGTCAGTAGAAACGGTGGGATCTGGTTGAACATCGGCGGCTCCTTGGCCGCGAGTTGTTGGGGCAATAGGCTCAAATCACATGACTACTCGTCGGATCGTCATCGTTCTTGCGGGCGGCGCTTTTCTGTTCGCAATTGCCACCGCCGCGGTGGCCGTACCGGTGTTTTTCGCTTCAGGCGGGGTGGACGCCTCACGAACAAACCTGGTGGTGGTGTTCGCTCTGTTCACAGTGCTACTGAGCATCGCCGCGCTCATCGTCGATCGCAGAGAGAAATCACACTTGTAGCCGAAACTCAGAGGTGACTGGACCGCTGAGGGTCAGTCGCCCCACCGGGCCACGACCGAGGGAACCTTCTCGTCAGCGTCCCATAACCCATGGGTTTTGAGCACTTAGGTTTCGAGACACGGGAGGGCCCGTCGGCATCAGCGAACAATGGTTGATCGTGGGTCACCCGAGGTGTTACGTCAGCGCGAGCTCAATTAGCGCTGGGTACTCCGCATCAGCCAAATCGAGGGATTCTGCTTCTTCCGGCGTGAACCAGCCGAACGTGTCATGTTCGTCCGGGGCGGCGTTAGTGACGGCACCGTCCCAGTCGACGACTTTCCAAATGTCTATGCGGGCCTCCAGCGTTTGGATCGTAAGGAGAGCCGGTCCGACCGGTGGAGCGATCTCAATGTCCAATTCTTCCCGCAGCTCCCGTACTAACGCTTCGCTACTGCTCTCGCCCGGCTCAAGATGTCCGCCGGGGAAGTCCCAAACGTTGGGGTACCAACGCTTTGAGGACGATCTGTGCACCAGCAGCACGCGGCCCGCCCGCGCCAGCAATCCGCAGGCCACGTGGTGCTTCAGAAGAACATCCATAATCGCGAGCCTAGAGGTGACGCAGGGATCTGGGTTCTCCTAAATCTGGACGCCCCTCGGATGCGCCTCATCCATTGGGATCCGAGACGTCTCGCCCGGTGCTCGTCGTGCCGCCAGAACAGATCGCTGCGTCTCGTATCGCATGGGATATGAGGCACATGGGTTTCGAGACATCCCAAGGACGGACACAAACAAAATCTCACCGTTGGCTTTGGTCGATAGCTCTCACGGCTATTGAAAGCGGAGGTTGCACCTCAACTCCAGTTCCATCGACGTCGTCTGCTAGTTTTCTCGCACGAGGCAACGGGGTGGGAGAGCGCTGATGATGAGGCAGCAAGGCAGAACTGGACGAATTTGGACCTCAACATGGCTCGTCCTTTTATCCCTTTTGGCAATGTCGGGTTGTACGACAGATGATGCCACCTCTCAAGTCCGATCGTTCCTTGCTACAGACGCTGGTCCTGAGGACGCCCTGCCACCGGACGCTGTAGCGGACGGGCTAGATGCGGAATCAAGCCGGCAGGTTGGAACAAAAGGGGACGTGACGTATTACGTCGCCGATTTCAAGGACCCGCGAACCGGTGCCGCTGGCGTGTGCGTTGTCCTCATCAATGAGATCGCTCAGTTCTCCAATTCCGCGTGTGGATCGGCCGTCGGCATGCGGACTACCGGCAGCGAAACCGGGGGTGCAGAGATCGTTCTGAAGGGTGATGAAACACCGGACGGGTGGGTTCGTCTAAGTGATTTCCTCATTGTGAACCCTGACGCCAAGAACTAGCCTTTTCGGGCTTCCAATGCCCCCTTCCTAAACGCCACCGTTCTCGTTAAAGGAACGGAGTGGCGTGGGAATGTGCCCCCCAGGGCGATTTCCGTGCCTCATATCCCATGGCATATGAGGCACCCACCTTAAGAGACGCTTCGTATGTATCGACTTGAGGATCGTCCCACCCCGATCAAGGGTGTTTGGATGACCTCATATGAGCCAGTGGGAACGGAGTGGGATTCGTACCGTCCTCATCCCTGTTAGCGGCCATGACAAACTGCCCATAGGCGGCCACGGAACTGCCCACTGACGGCCAATAGAACTGCCCGCTGGT
>NZ_JBGQOH010000020.1:0-62564 GCF_052113745.1 Cryobacterium sp. W22_MBD10_FK3 | reverse complement strand
TTTTTCGCGGCCATGTCGAACAGGTGCACGGCGCACATGTTGGTCGTAGGTTCGATGAAGAATTCCAGGCGCACACTGTGGTCCTCGATGGATCCAAAAACGACCGCGCCGAATGGTCCGGCGGGCTGCGCCATGGAGGTCACGAATTCGGCACCTGACTGCGTCAGCTGGGCGTTGATTAGCTCGACGAGCGGCCGTGTGTCCCGCACTGTCATCACATTCACGTGTGGGCGCGGGGGAGTGGGCGCTGCTGCGCTCTGGGTCGCGGCTGCGCGCTCGACGGCCGGCGCCCAAACCCAAGCGCGGTGAACGCCGCCGTCCTCCCATTCGACGTACACGGCGTGCGGGGTCCATGCCAAGGCGAGGCCGTAGACGTGGATGGCTGTCGCGGGGTATCTCACCCAGGCGTGCACGGGCGTGGGTTCGTCGGCCAGGATGGCTGGCAGCCCGCGTAGCTCAGGGGGCGTCAGGCTGAACGGTCGAACGACGAATTCGGCCCTAGTGGGCGGCTCGACCTGCGCCAGGGTGCCAGCCCGTACGGATCGTTGCGCGGGCGGGGTGACGGGGTGCTTGGTGACCGAACCCATGAATCAATTAGAACATACATTCGAGTTCGGCTAAGGCCGGGCGGCTTCATCACGCTCACGACGGGGAGAAGCGGCCATTTACGCCGAGTAGAACGCAGGGCAGCGCTGCAGGCTCCGCCAGCTCAGCGCGGCTCATGCGTTGGCCGAGCGTGGTCTGGTCGAGAAATGCCGTCTGTACAAGGGAGTTCACCGACTGGGAGCGTGCGACTCCGCAGTGCAACGCGGTTGGTGACAAGTATCGTCGATGCGCCCCCAATGGAGCGTTCGTGAAAGTCCCGTCTGTCATACGGTGGCTGTATGGACGAACGTAGTGTTCTGGTCGATGTCAAGACGATGAAGCGCTGGGCAGAGTTTGCTCTCAGTATCCGTACGGCAGGTCACACTCTTGCCCGCGTTACAGCGCCCCAAGGAGGGAGCGCGTTCGCATTGGTCGATGATCGCTACCCGTCCGAATCTGTCAGTCAATGGGCACGTGAGGGGTTGCGCTCTGCGGTGGACCATCTGCTTATCTGGGCAAACCATGCCGTTCCCTTAGACCAATTTGAGGGCCAGGTGGTCACTCATCAAGGCTTTCGCTGGTCGTTCACGTTGATGCGCTCAGCGATTGAAGGCTCCGCGCAGTCTTTGTGGTTGAGCCGTTCGCCCACTCCCGAAGTCTGTCTCGCGCGGTTGATCAGAATGGTCCGACATGACTTGCGTGAAGAGCGCCTGGCGCACATCGCCTTAGGAAGAGATGTCGCCCTGATTGAGGAGCGTGCAGCTCGCCACGAAACCGCTGCGCAGGGTTTCATTGGTCACGGGCCGGCCATCTCCAGCCTGCCGAGCATGGTCGATCTGGTTCGACTAGCAGCTCAAGTCGCAACGCTTGATCCGGCTCTACAAGAGGCGAACTGGCGGATTTGTAGCGCGGCTGCGCATGGCAAAGACTGGGCGATCCGTGAGGTTCAGGTCCTCACCGCACCCGTCGAATGGCGACCAGGTCAATTCCATCTAAGCGGTCATCCCGATCCGGAAAAGCTCACGCGAATTCTTGAAGACTCAGTCAAGCTTCTCACCGCTGGGGTAATCCAGTATTTGCTCATGTCCGGCGTGGATCCGGTTAGCGAATCTCGAAAGTCCATGGTGAAGGCGGCAAGGGAAACACCCCAACAAGACGGAGGGCTGCATGTTGAGAGTCTCGCCGCGCAGTTCGAAACGAATGGCAAATAGGATGCCCTCGTGCGGGCATGCGCGGTGTCCGAAGCCACTTTTGATGATGATGATGAAGAAGGCCGCGTCATGCCCCTGACAGCGATCTTGGGCGGGCGTCGTGTCATCGCTCCATTGCTCACCGACGCTGAATGGGCGCAATTACGTGCAGGGCATCCAAGGTTGCCTTGCGACGCTCAAGCTGTCAGCAAAGAGAACAAATCCGGAACTCGGTATTTCGCACATTGGCCTGGTTCCCATTGCGAGGTGGAGCACAAACCGGAGTCCCCCGAGCACCTGAAATCGAAAGAGATTATAGTTCGCGCTGCCATAGCAGCAGGCTGGCAGGCAGCCCAAGAAGTACCTTCAGAGGACCGTTCATGGGTGGCAGATGTGCTCGTCACCGACGGCCTGCACACCGTCGCTCTGGAAGTCCAATGGAGTCACCAGACGCCCGAGGAATACCATCGGCGGCAGGCCCGCTACCTTGCCGCAGGGATCGACGCGTACTGGTTCGCCCGCCACAAGACCACCTTAAGTAACTACCAAGTCAAAGTGCCAGTCTTCGGACTGACCCACATCGAGGACGGATTTACAGCTGAGCAAGGCCCAGACGTTCAACTTGCCGGCCCCAGCTCCGCCTCACTTGCGGACATGGTTACTAACCTCCTGAACGGATACCCTCGTCGCTGGCGGCCGCTGGGCGAGCTGCACCAGGGTGTCATTGTTCAATGGATTTGGAACAAGTGTTGGAAGTGCGAGTCATGGAGCCAAATCTGGCGCTGCCCTGACACTCGTGCGTACCGCTGCGACGTTTGCTCGAAAATTGGCATTCGCTACCTTCGTCGAGCCGGGACGAGCTTCTTGGATCCCAGTGATCCAAACTCGTTCTTCCCAACCACACCGACTGTTGAGATGTCGCAGGCGGTGACTGCGATGATTCGGGAGAAGCTTCAAAAGCCGGCGCGGATCGGATCACGGCTCACCAAACAGTCCGGAGTCACGCACTACGGCTACCATTGCCCGGCCTGCGCCGCCCCATTCGGCAACATGCATTTGATGTCCGAAAAGAAGGATTCCTGGAGGGAAGACCAAGTTCTAATATGTTCTGCGACCCATGCAGACGTGCCCATCGCGGACGGTGGCCATTGGTGCCAGGTGACTCTGGATCCTTGACCGTGCCACCTGCTCTCCTGTATCGTGGGCAACGCATTTCATAGTGCGTTAAAGCAGCCGGACGACGTCCGGCTTTTTTTATGCCTTGGGGCATTAGGAAACGATAGGCTTACCGCAATATCGGGTCACCATGCCTAGACGAAGCCGGACATTGATCCGGCTTTTCGCGTCTATCGCGCTCCGAACTCCTGATTCGGAATAAGCCCGGCCGGCCTTTTTGCCAGCCTTCTTGGTCCTCTTCTGCTCGCCTGTGAAGCCGTGCCCTGGGTCTGCTCCCGGTCGGCGATCGCGACTAGCTCATAGTCTCATCGACTGCACCTGCGGTCGATGCCTGGCCGAACTCGGCCACCCCGCAAGGAGGCACCATGGCCATTGACGTCACCAACGTCTTGGAGTACGCGGTCGCTTCTGGAATCAATCCCACAGCAGTGCTCTTGATTGTCGCCTTCTTCTGCCTCGTGCAGAGCGATAAGGCGACCGCGAACACTGTCAGCATTCTTCGTGCCCTCGCGCGCGTGGTGAATGCATGGGTTGGTCGCCGGAAGTAAATTCCGCCAACGCCGAGTTCGTAAGGAGAGCTCTGCCCAAAAATCGCTTGCGCGACGGCGCCAAAGCAGGTCCGGGCGGTATAGGTGCCTGCACAGCGTTCCAGAACATCTACCACGAAGGTCCAAAAATGCGGTGGGCACCGTATCTGTCGAGCGGAAACACAGGTGAGTGCGCCGCTCGGCTCAAAGGTGGCCGGTTCTCCGGGAAGATAGGCAGATGACTCGTATATTCGACAACATCGATCAGCGCCTGGGCGATCAGCTGCAACTGACCTTTGCTGCCTTTGAACGGATGGACGTTGCGGTCGGATATTTTAATCTGCGGGGCTGGAGAATTTTCGATCAGCTAGTTCGGGACAAGCCGAAAAGCGAGCACCCCGTTGTACGAATCCTCATTGGGATGGTTGCCGGCGGACCACAAGAAGAAGCCCTCGATGAGCTTCAGGCATCGGTTGATGGTCTACCGCGACCAGAGGCAGACCCTTCGATAGCGAGAGAACGAAAGTCTCAACTGCTTGAGCAGCTGCGGGTTCAACTTATGCGCGGTTTGCCGACGTCGGCAGATCGTGTCACTCTCGGCTCGCTGCGCACGCTGATGGCGGAGGGATCAATCGAGATCAAGGTCTTCACTCGCCGGCCGCTTCATGGTAAGACATACGTCTTCCACCGCGTCGATGTCACGAACCCCATTACTGGCTATGTGGGATCCTCGAACCTCACTGCACCAGGACTCACTCACAATTTGGAACTCAACGTAGATGTCGTCGACGGCGCCGGCGCCAAAGATCTTGCAGAGTGGTTCACCGCACGGTGGGACGATAAATTTAGCCGCCCAGTGACCGCTGAAATTCTTGATCTGCTCGACGAATCATGGGCAACAGTTGAACCGCGAAAGCCCTACGAGATCTTTCTTAAGGTTTGCTACGACCTTTCCAGAGATGTGCGCGAAGGCCTTGCCGAGTACTCCGTTCCCTCTGAGATCGAAGAAAAACTCCTCGAGTATCAAGCAACTGCCGTCCGGACCCTTGCTCGCCGGATCATCACCCGTCGTGGAACCATGCTCGGCGACGTCGTCGGCCTTGGAAAGACACTCACCGGCATCGCCGTCGCGCTCATGCTCCGAGACGAACACGGCTACATGCCTCTCATCATCTGCCCGCGAAACCTGGTCTCGATGTGGGAACAACACCTCGAGGCATATGACCTCCACGGCCGCGTCGTGCCCTACAGCATGGCCCACACCATCCTCCCGGACCTGCGCCGCTACGCCTTCGTCATTGTCGACGAGTCGCACACCCTCCGCAACGACGCGCGACAGGACTACCGCGCGATCCAGGACTACATCCAACGCAACGACAGCCGCGTCCTACTCCTCACAGCTACCCCCTACAACCTTCGCTTCACCGACGTTGCCAACCAACTGGCCCTCTACATCGACGAAGACGAAGACCTCGGAATTTCCCCGACCAACGCCCTCCGACTCGACCCCAAGCTCTATGACAAGGTCGACGGCAAGATCACAACCCTGGCCGCATTCCGCCGCTCCGACGACCCGGACGACTGGAAACGACTCATGGGCGAGCACCTGGTCAGGCGCACCCGCTCATTCATCAAGAACAACTACTCGCAGGAAGCCGAAGACGGCAGCAAGTACCTCGAATTCTCCGACGGGACAAAGTTCACGTTTCCCGTCCGCCAGGCCCGGCCCATCGAGCACTCCTTCGGCCCGGACGACCCGGCGTCGATCATGGCCGACGACCAGACCCTAGACACGCTGCGAAACCTCGTCCTGCCCCGCTACGACATGGGCACATTCCTCGCTCGCGGCGTCACCCTCAGCGAGCACGAGCGAGAATACGTCGAAAACCTTACCCGCGGTCGCGGAAACGTAGCCGGGTTTGTCCGTACCACCTTCTACAAACGGCTCTCCTCCTGCGGACACTCCTTCAGCCTCTCACTCCGCCGCCACATCGCTCGCAACGAACTATTCGCCTACGCGATAGACCAGGGCCTGTCTATTCCGACTGGGACCATCGTCGACAACAACCTCCTTGACGACAGCGACCTCACCGAATCTGACCTAGACACAGCAGAGCACCTCGGAGAGGACCCCAGCCGCCGCTACGAGGCGCTGACCGCTGCAAACCCAAGCGGCGTCTCTTGGGTCCGCCCGGAGCTCTTCACCGATGCGCTTGCCGACGCCCTCGCGGCCGACACGGACGCCCTCCGCGGCCTCCTCGACTCATACGGCACCTGGTCGCCCGCGGTCGACTCGAAACTTGCGGCCCTAATCGCTCTCGTGCGCGAAACGCACCCTAGCGAGAAGATCTTGGTCTTCACCGAATATAAGGACACTGCCAACTACATCGCCTCCGCGCTGCGCGCCGAGGGAATCCCCGCCGTCGGCGTCGCCTCCGGTGACAGCGAAGACCCCACCGCCCTCGCCCGACGATTCTCCCCGATATCCAATGCCCTTCCAGGGATGGACATCGACTCGGGAGGAGAGGAACTCCGGGTTCTCGTTTCGACCGACGTCCTCAGCGAGGGCCAGAACCTCCAAGACGCCCATATCGTCGTCAACTACGATCTGCCCTGGGCAATCATCCGCCTCATCCAACGCGCCGGCCGCGTCGATCGGGTCGGACAGCACTCCGATCACGTCCTCATCTACTCGTTCTTCCACGAGTCCGTGGACGCCGTCCTGTCCCTTCGCCAACGTATCGCCGACCGACTTAGCGCAAATGCTGAAGCATTCGGATCCGACGAGCAGTTCTTCGGCAGCACCAATGAGGTCAAGTCGATCACGGACCTATACAACGGCACCGTCGATGACAGCGACACCATTGAAGATGTGGACGCCTCGAGCCTCGCGTACCAGTACTGGCGAAATGCCGAGGATCTCGACCCCGAATTGACGGCCCGCGTCGCTAAACTCCCGGATCTGGTCGACGCTACCCGGGCCAAACGAGCAACCGACGCTGAAGAAGGGCTGCTCTGCTACGTCAGGACCGAAGCCGGCACGGACGGCTTCGGATGGATATCACCAGGTGAAGAACCTCGGCTGCTGACCGGCCTCGAAGCGCTGCGCGCCTTCGAAGCCACGCCCGACGAACCTGGCCTCGAGCACCGACCCGACCATGAGGAGCTCCTCGGAGAACTTGTACGAGGGCCCCTTGCCACACCGAGCGCAGCCGCGGGCAGGCTGAGGGGAGTTCGACGCACCTTATGGAGGCGTCTGGGGGATACCGTCTTCCACTACGACGCCGACACCGACGCGGCCCTCGACGCCCTCTTCCAACATGCACTAACAGGCGAAGCCGACCGTCGACTACGCCGGGCGCTACGCACCGGGACAAGCGACGAGGACCTCGCGGCCCGAGTCTCTGCGCTACACCGCGACGGTCGACTCGTCGTCGAATCGCGCAGCGGTAACGACCCAGTTCGCATCGTCAGCAGCATGGGAGTCCGATCGTGAACGCCGCGCACCTCCTCTCACTCGTCGACAACCGGAACTTTCGGGAGCTCTTTATCGCTGAGCTCGGTTGGAACAACCCCGACCAACCCGCTAAAGAGATCGAAGTCGAAGGCAACACATATTCGCTCACCCAGGTCGCCGGATTCAAGGGGCTTCGTATCTGGTACTGCGCTGAGCTTCCTCCGAGAAAGATCCAAAGAGTAATCGACGAACAAATCGGGCAGGGGAGCCACGAACGTCTGGTGATATTCGCGGAGCCAACACGCCAGGAGTGGCGGTGGCCGAGACGATCACAGCTGGGCGCAGCGAACGCGAAGTTACTCGTACATCAGCATGTGGTCGGCAACGACGATCCGCATCTGGGCAACCAGCTCAAAGCGATCGCGATCGACTTTGACACCGATATCTCACTCGTCGAATTGCTCGCCAAAATGCGGCTTGCTTTCGATGCCGAGGCAGAAGCTGCATCCGTCCAGGCAGCGCGACTCATGGGCCGGCTCTACACAGAGCTCGACATCGCTGGCGCCAACGAACGAGACGCAACGTTGCTCTTGGCTCGACTTCTGTTCCTGCTTTTCGGCGACGACTCCGGTATGTGGTCCGCAGGCATGTTCTACGAGTTCATCAACAATCAAACGACCGCCGAGAATCTTAATAAGCAGCTGCACGAACTCTTCGACGTCCTAAACACCGACGAGGGTCAACGGAAGCTCCCTGCCGACAGCCCGCTAGGCCGGTTCCGATATATAAACGGCGGCCTTTTCACTGACGGTCTGGCGATCGTCGAACTGACAGATGGCTTCCGAAATGCGCTCATTTCAGCATGTCAATTCGATTGGGGCATCATCTCCCCGGCCGTGTTCGGCTCCATGTTCCAGACAGTGAAGAGCAAGGACGCGCGCCGATTCGGAGGCGAGCACTACACCTCGGAAACCAACATTCTCAAAACCATCCGCCCGCTCTTTCTCGAAGAGTACACTCGACGCCTCGAAACCGGGTGGGACAGCCAGAAAGAACTGACCAAACTGCATGTGGATCTGGGGAAGCTCCGTTTCATGGACCCTGCCTGTGGCTGTGGCAACTTCCTGATCGTTTCCTACCGCGAGCTCCGCGCCCTAGAACTCGAGCTCCTAAAGCGCCAGCGAGACCTCGACATCGAAGAAGGGCGAACGACGATCGCCAGCAGGGGTCAGCAGAGTTTCGACGTGACCGGCGACATCAAGGTCACACTCGATCACTTCTACGGCATCGAGATCGAGGAATGGCCGGCGCGCATCGCGGAAACCGCGATGCTGCTCGTCGACCATCTGGCGAACCTGCGAATGGAGCAAGACTTCGGTCTCGCACCCGACCGCCTCCCAATCCGGATTGCCCCGACAATCGTTCATGCCGACGCGCTCAAGACGGACTGGTCGGCGGTGCTCCCTGTAAGCGACTCCACATATATCTTCGGCAACCCTCCGTTTGTCGGGATCTCACTTCGATCTGACGAACAAACCCAAACCCTCAAAGAGGTCTGGGGGGCGGGTTATCACGGAACACTGGACTTCGTCTCCGGGTGGTACAAGAAAGCGATCGACTACGTCGGCAATTCCAAGGCTCGAGTCGCACTGGTGTCGACCAACTCAATTTGCCAGGGCGAGCAGGTTGCACCCCTGTGGGGCGCCGTCATCAAGGCCGGCTTCGGTATTGATTTTGCTCACAAGACCTTCGCGTGGACCACGGAAGCACCAGGCGGCGCAGCCGTACACGTAGTCATCGTGGGAATCTCGAAGGTATCCAGAAGGGTGCCCGTTCTTTATGAGTATCAAAACATCTTCGGACCCGCGGTAGGCCGGGAAGTTGCCAATATCAGCCCGTACCTGATTGAGGGACCATCTGTCGTAGTCGAGCCCCTCACTGCTCCCCTTGCCGTTGACCTGCCCGATATTTTCTACGGGAACAAGCCCACCGATGACGGCAATCTCATCGTCGAGATTGAAGACCTGCAAGAAGTTCTGCATGACCTAGTCGCGGCCAAATACCTTCGCCGGTACGTAGGCGCGCGCGAGTTGTTACACGGTGCTGATCGGTGGTGTCTCTGGTTGGTGGATCTAGTTCCTGGGGATCTCGAGAAGAGTCCGACCCTGAGGGAGAGAGTCAAGAAGGTCGAAGAATTCCGAGGCGCAAGTAAGGCCGCCTCCACGCGCGTTTTTGCGTCGTCTCCACAGCTGTTTCGGCAAATAGCTCAGCCAACAACCGACTATGTGAGCATCCCAATCCACGTCAGCGAGTCGCGACGGTTCTTCCCCGTGCTACACGTCGACAAATCCGTGATCTCCAGCAACGCGAATTTTGTCGCGCCCGATCCGACCGGGCTAGCCTTCGGAATTCTGTCGAGCTCGATGTTCATCGCTTGGCTGAAAGCGGTCGGCGGGCGAATCAAATCCGACCTCCGATTGAACAAACTCGGGGTATGGAACACACTCCCTCTCCCTGCGCTGAGCGCGGCCCAGATCTCCGCCGTCGTTGACGCAGGAACAGAGATAAAGCGGGCTCGCGAACAATTCCCAGACAGGTCTCTGGCCGACCTCTACGAACCCACCGCAATCCCGTCAGCTTTGATCTCCGCACACGCTGACCTAGATCGTGTTGTGGACCCGCTCTTCGCTGGCACCCGCCAGATAGGCGACGACGACGATCGGCTCCGAATACTGTTCGAGCGATACACAGCATTAACGACCGCGAACCAATTGCAGATTAGCCCAGCGCTCAAGCGCCGTCGCCAACGATGAACTTAGGCGGCACCGGCGCAGAGTGAGCAACCGAATCACTTTGCCGCATTGCCAATGTGGAGTACACACCAGTTTGACGTCAGTTCATGCCGCTAAACCCGTCCACTTGAAGTTCAATTATTATCTGTTGACACCACTCCTGGCAGGCTCTTAGAGTTCAACCTGACAGATCAGGCGGTGGACATATGACAGGTCAGCGAATCGGCTACGTGCGCGTCAGCACCCTCGATCAAAACACGGCCCGCCAGCTCGACGGCGTCGGCGTCGACCAGGTCTTTGCAGATAAGGCGTCAGGTAAAGACGTGAACCGGCCCGAGCTGGAACGGATGATCGATTTTGCCCGGGAGGGTGACACTGTTCTCGTTCATTCGATGGACCGCCTTGCCCGCAACCTTGATGACCTCCGCGCGATCGTGCGCCGGCTCACGGAGAAGAAGGTGCGCGTCGAGTTCGTCAAGGAGCAGCTCGCCTTCACCGGTGACGAGAACGCGATGGCGACGCTTCTGCTGAATGTGATGGGAGCGTTCGCGGAGTTTGAGAGATCTCTGATCCGTGAACGTCAGCGCGAAGGCATCAATTTGGCGAAGCAGCGCGGCGCGTACCGCGGCCGCACGCCATCGCTGGACGCCAAGAGTGCCACCGAACTGCGCGAGAAGGCCGCGGCCGGCGTCCCGAAAGCTGCCCTCGCCCGCCACTATGGCATCAGTCGAGAGACCGTCTATGCGTATCTCCGCGCCGAGGCTTGAACGTCACATCGTGCACACGACCTTGAACAGCTGACCGCTCGAGGTCGCCCGCACCCGCCGTGGATACAAGCGGTGGGCCGTGCAGGCGACCTCGAGAAACGACATGAATTGAACGGAATTCCAGGTCAAACGCTTAGGACGTCTCGTATCCCTAGGGTTACGAGACAGTTGAGCATGTTGGCTTCCGTTGGGCGATGCGGGTTATATGCCCAGGATTGCACAGGCGGATGGTCACGGGACCCGAAACAGTGATCCGAATCAGCTGAGTCCACAGAGCCAGGCGTAGCCCAAGTGATACGTCGGCTTCGTTTCATCCCATCGAAACCCGAGGTTACGAGACGTAGGAGACGGACCCGAGAAACTCAGACATCCGACTCTGCAGGACGGTTGAGCGATGTAGGCGAACTGTAACTCGCGGCAGAGTGTTTCAGCGCTCAGTGTGCTCTCGAGCGCCGCGCGCGGACCTCACTGATTGATAGTGCCGTGCGGCACGGGCGCGATTGCCGCAGGTGACCGAGCACCATTCCCGCCGGGGATGCGTCTTGGTGAAGTAGAGCACGCACCCTGGTGCGTGACACGCCCGCAACCGGGAGGGCTCCTCGCTCAGCAACTGCTGGGCTTCACAAGCGGCGTCGGCCAAGCCTGCAACCACTGACGACGCCGCAGAATCGGCGCCGAGTACGAGGCGGGCGTCATCCAGACGGAGCTGGGCAATCGGACGCCGGCTGGCAGCGGCATTGACGGTTCGGGCGGCGTCGTCCACGGTGGCCACGGGTGAGGCGGCACCCGGACGTTGGTCGCCCGTGACGTGGGCGGCCAGCTTGCGCACCGAATCCCGTAGCGCCCGTGCGCGCAGGAACTCCTCCTGCGTCGCGCCCACGCCGTTCAGCTCAACGCCCGCGGAACCCAGCCAAGCGTCTAGGTCCGCCGGGGCGGATAAGTCATCGTGCAGACCATCCGCGTCAGCCCAGATCGTCGCCATGAGTCGAACGGGGATCGGTTCCTCCGGGAGTACCCACGTGCGGTTCGAACTCTCATTTCCCATACGGAAAAGCTATCACGGAAGATGTGTCTTGCATCCGTTAGAACAACCGTGGTAATACTTGTCACGGATAAACGAGTGTTCATGCATTAGAAACCGAGGAGACAATACCATGATCGTCACCACCGCCACCATCGTCCCTATCCAGCCTGAAACAGCCACGGGCGTTGCTAAGGATCTGCTCGACCAGGTCCAGAAGGGACTGGGTCTCGTGCCGAACATGACCAAGGTGATGGCCAACAGCCCCGCTTTGCTGAAGGGGTACCTCGCGCTTTCCGCCGCGGTCGGGTCGGGCAGTCTTCCCGCTGCGGTGCGTGAGCGCCTCGCGATCTCGACCGCACAGCTTAACGGTTGCGAGTACTGCCTGTCCGCCCACACCTACATCGGCAGC
Source organism: Cryobacterium sp. W22_MBD10_FK3 (assembly GCF_052113745.1). Lineage (NCBI taxonomy): Bacteria > Bacillati > Actinomycetota > Actinomycetes > Micrococcales > Microbacteriaceae > Cryobacterium > Cryobacterium sp. W22_MBD10_FK3. The sequence goes on along the minus strand of NZ_JBGQOH010000020.1, from coordinate 50,637 downwards.
AATATCGCCAAGGTGGATGCCGTCGAACTCGACGCCGCGCGCCGTGCGGAGTCGAGCGACCCGCATGTCGCCGCGCTGCTGAGGCTCTCCAACGCGATCGCCGAAAACGCCGGTGACGTTGGCGACGACGCGATCGGCGTAGCCCGCGCCGCTGGCGTGACCGACACGGAGATCGGTGAGGTCGTCGCCAACCTCGCGCTGAACATCCTGACCAACTACTTCAACGTGCTCGCCAACGTGGAGAACGACTGGCCCGTCGTCGGGCTGTAATCCTCTTTCAGTCTCTCAAGGACATCATGACGATGAACGGAACACACCAGCTCGCCGACGTGGGCTTCCACGCCGGCGAGCTCGCTGTACAGCGCAGGGCCGGGGTCGAGCAGAACGCGGCCCGTTTGTCTCGCATGCTCGACCCCGCGGCCCTGACCGGCGATATCGCCGGATTCCTCAGCGACCGAACATTTCTCGTCATCTCCGGAAGGGATCGTGCAGGCCGCCTCTGGACGTCCGCGCTGACCGGTCCTCCCGGGTTCCTCAGGGCGCAGTCCGACACTACCGTTGCGGTTCGTGCCGTGCTCCCCACAGGGGACCCGCTCCACAGGCTTCCCACCGGCCAAAAGATCGGAATGGTGACTGTCGAATTCGCCACACGGCGTCGGGTCCGCATTAACGGCACCCTCAGTGTCAGCGACCTTCTTCTCATAGAGGTTGAGCAGGCTTACGCCAACTGCCCGCAGTACATTCAGCAACGCCTTCTTGCAACCGACAAATCCGGCGCGCTCGGCAGCGTTTCGGTCCGACACGGCGACACACTTTCCGCGGAAGACTGTGGGCTGATCCGTGCAGCCGACACGTTCTTCCTCGGGACCGCAAACCCCGAGCGGGGAGTGGACGCGTCCCATCGCGGCGGTCCTTCTGGGTTCGTCCGCGTCGATGAGCGAGGGCTGTGGTGGCCTGACTACAAAGGCAACAACCTCTTCAACAGTTTCGGCAACATCACCGTTAACCCCGAAGCTTCCCTATTGTTCCTTGATTTCGCGACCGGCCAGACACTGCATATGTCCGGCACGACCGAGATCGAATGGGGCGAGCCTGGCCGATTCGGAGACGACGGACACACCGGCCGCATCGCCCGGTTCACCCTGCAGCGGCTGGTAGCCGGCCGTCTCCTCCCGACCCGGGAGACCGCTCACAACCCCTATCCGCGGAACCCCGCGCTGACCGATTGACAAGGACAGTCCCCATGACAGAAATTCGACCCCCCTTCCCTCCATTCGACCAATCGTCGGCCCTGCAGAAAGTTCAGGCGGCTGAGGACGGCTGGAACAGCCGCGACCCCGAGAAGGTCGCCCTCGCCTACACACCGGACTCGGTCTGGCGGAACCGGGACCTGCACGTCATCGGCCGTCCCGCCATCATCGACCTCCTCACCGCGAAATGGCAACGTGAGCAGGACTACGCACTTCGAAAAGGACTGTGGGGCTTCCGCGAAAACCGCATCGCCGTCCGATTCCAATACGAGTGGCACGACGACCACGGCCAGTGGTGGCGCAGCTACGGCAACGAACTGTGGGAGTTCGAATCCAACGGTCTCATGAGCCGCCGCGAGGCATCCATCAACGACCACCGCATCATCGAGACTGAGCGGCGCATTTTCGGACCACGCGCGAAGTCCGAACACGGCGTCGACTTCCCGGTCTGGTGACTCACAGGAAACAGCAACAGGCCCAGTCCACCCCTGCGCAAGTGGCCCGAAGGCACGATGGCTATCCAAGATATCGCACCCCCTCGGCCGCGACCCACCTTCCGCGAACTGGGCAACATCTGGACCTAATTGGCGGACACCGTCCCAGCAAAGCCGAGTAAGAGAGAACGTCCGTCGAACGATCGGCTATCGGGCGCCAGTGCGGTAATCCCTGTTCGTTCCGGTGCCTCATAACCCAGTTGTCTTGTAACCCATGGGATACAAGACGCTGAGTACCCGCTCTGAGCCAGCGCCGACAACCGGGTTGGCACGACAAATAGCGATCACATAATGCCCCCACAAAGCACCACGAGTCACAACCACTCCTCCGGCTGGGAAACCCGTGTCGATTTGGTATCTACTGGCGGCGTCTCAAGAATCCACAGCTTTCCGAGACGTTTGGCCGTTTCAAACAGCGGCGGCAGCTTCCGGGGGGCAAAGCAGCGTAGCGCGTACCGCGGCCGCACACCAGCGCTGGACGCCAAGAGTGCCACCGAACTGCGCGAGAAGGCCGAGGCCGGCGTCCCGAAAGCTGCCCTCGCCCGCCACTATGGCATCAGTGGAGAGACTGTCTATGCCTACCTCCGCGCCGAGGCTTGAACGTCGCATCGTGCAAACGACCTTCAACAGCTGACCGCTTGCGGTGGCCTGGCAGCCGCCGCGGGTACGCGCGGTCGGGGCAACGCGAGGTTCTTCGGCACCATCTCGCTGATCACTACATGAGTATCGGCGATTGCCTGGTGCGATCTGGCCAAGGCAGCTCAGTCCGATAGGGGACATGCAGTCAGGCCAGCGCCTCTCCATTCTCGATTCCTGCTCGGGGCGCATCGACTAATGACTCGCAGACGGCTGTTGCAGCGGCCATGACTGCAGCCACGGTTGCAATGAGCACCGAGCGGTCGCGACCTGCAGCCCACCTAGTGCCGAGGTTGTGGCGATACTCGATGAGCGTCATCGCTTTGGCATCGGTGCCGGCGTCGAGCGAGGTTTGGTGCAACGAGATGATGTCAATCAAGATCCCGTGCTCCTTAAGCAATTCGGTCACCGCTTCAACCGGTCCGATGTCGTCGTAACTGGCGCTGCGGTCACTGCCTTTGAGGCCCAGCCTCACTCGGGTGCGAGTGGCGCCGTTGTGACTTTCGGATTCCAGGTCTAAGAGTTGAAGGTCCGTAGTACCGGGGGCTAGGTAGCAAGTCTCGAAAAGTTCCAGCAGATTGGGCGCGCCGATCTCAAGACCTGTGAGGTCTGTGTGCTCTTGAACGCGGCGGGCGAAGTCGATTTGTAAGCGGCGGGGCAGCTCGATGCCATATTCGGTTTCGAGCAGGTAGGCGATGCCGCCTTTACCCGACTGGGAGTTGACTCGGATAACCGCGTCGTAGCTGCGGCCGATGTCTGCGGGATCGATCGGCAGATATGGCACTCGCCATTCGATCTGACTGGCGGGGCGGTCTTCAGTTTCGGCGCGTGCACGGTGCTCGGCGAGGCCTTTTTTGATGGCGTCTTGGTGGGTGCCGCTGAATGCAGTGTGCACGAGGTCCCCGACGTAGGGGTGTCGGGGGTGGACCTCGATTCGGTTGCTGTATTCAACGATGCGGCGTACTTCGTCGATGTCAGAGAAGTCGATCATTGGGTCGACGCCTTGGGCATGCAGGTTCAGCGCCAGGGTCGCGATGTCTACGTTGCCCGTACGTTCTCCATTACCGAAGATGCATCCCTCTACTCGTTGAGCGCCCGCGAGCACAGCTAGTTCCGCGCATGCGACTCCCGTGCCGCGATCATTATGCGGGTGCACGGAGAGGATCACCGCATCTCGGCGCGCGAGGTTCTTGTGCATGTACTCGATCTGGTCGGCGTACACGTTGGGTGTCGCGATCTCTACCGTGGCGGGCAGATTGAGGATCACGGGTCGTTGGGGCGTCGCGTCCCATAGTTCCGTCATGGCGTCACATATTTCGAGGACGTAGTCGGGTTCCGTGAGGTTGAATACCTCGGGTGAAAACTGAAAGCGCACGTTTGAGAGGTGGCCTGCGTATTGGAGGATGCAACGCCCGCCGTCGAGGATGAGCTCTCTCAAGTCAGCACGGCTCATATCCAAGACGATGTCGCGCCAAATTGGTGCGGTTGCGGTGTACATGTGAATCACGACCTCGTTACGAATGCCTTCAATCGATGCGATAGTTCTCTCGATGAGGTCACGACGAGCCGCAGTGAACACCGAGATGGTGACGTCCTCGGGAGCCAGATCCTTCTCTGCGATGAGACGCACGAAATCAAAATCGGTCTGGGAAGCAGACGGGTAGCCGACCTCGATTTCCTTATAGCCCATCGCGATCAACAGTTCGAAGAAACGACGCTTCCGGTCTGCGTCCATCGGCTCAGACAGGGCCTGATTGCCGTCGCGCAAATCAACCGGAACCCACAATGGTGCGCTGGTCAGTGTGCGCGATGGCCAGTTGCGCTCGACCAGGGGTACGTCTACTCGCGAGTATCCGTCAAGGTAACGATGGGACGGCATCTGAGAATGCCGCTGCCGGTTCCACTGAGGGGAGCCTGATGGAATCGAGCCAGCAGGGGACGAGATGCGAGAGAAAGCGGTTGGTTCCACGATGACTGTCCTTTTTGTTCTTCTTCGGAAATGACCGGCGGTGATTCGGCTCCACGGCGGGGAGCCGATCCGGCTAGGCCCCGCCGTGGCGGCGAAGAAGAAGACGCGCTGACATAGGTTGAAACTACCACAACTCCTCAGACAAGCTGAGAAGTGGGGGATGGGACATGATGTAGTCATGACAACTCTGCGCCGGGAGCCACTTGCCGACCAGGTCGCCGACGCGCTTTTGGAGCGCATTCGCAATGGTGAATGGGAATTGGGGCAGAAGCTGCCTGGAGAGACTTCCCTCGCCCCTCAATTCGGAGTCGGTCGCTCCACGATTCGCGAAGCGATACGGCAACTCGCGGGGCGCGGCGTTCTTGCGACCAGGCAGGGGGCTGGCGTTTTCGTGAGCGCCCTTGACGCCTCTGATGACTGGATCCAGGTCTTAAACAGCGCCGACATCGCGTCCGTGGTCGAAGCGCGCATTGCGATAGAGGTTGAGTCCTGCGCACTTGCTGCAGAACGCCGCACTCCCGCGGATCTACGTTCAATGAGGCGAGCCCTAGCTCATCGCGGCCTGGATCAATCATCCGTCGAAGAACACGTGGACTCCGATATCGACTTCCATCGATCGATTGTCATTGCAGCACACAACACGGTTCTCGCGGAGCTTTTCGAGTACTTCGTTCCTCGCAGTAGGCAAGCGATGATCGAACTTGTTCGTCTCCGGAGCGAGTTCGGCAGTGAGGCAGACCAATGTATTCATGCGCAGATTCTCGAAGCGATTTCCGTTGGCGACCCTCAGTCCGCCGCTGCGCTTTCACGCGACCATCTGCTCACGCTCAAGACGAAACTGCGCTGAGCCGCCGACCGACCCAGATTCGCCGCTACTCGGCGTCATTGGCGTAGATGTCCCGGTAGAGACGCAGAGCGCTTTCGCGAAGCTCGACCGGTGGACGGCCGTCGAATCTGTCGGGACGCAACTCGGGAGGCAGCGCGGAGCCCGAGAGGATGGCGTCGGTAAGGGCACGTGCCGCTCCTGCCGCGTGCGTCACCCATAATGCTTGCGCGATCCATACCCCTGCCAGCGACGGGTGGAGTCCCAGGAATGGGAGGTTGTCGGGTGTCATCGCAAAAACTCCGTTGACCCGCTTTTCCGGTGCGAAGCGGAGTGGGGCACGGAGCAGCGACTGCGCGGAGTTGATCACAGCATCTAGTTCATCTCGCCACGCGAGGCCCGCCCCCGCGCCCAGCTCTTCCTGCTCAACGGGAATTGGTGCGTGGTCATAAGATCCGAGCCCAAGGCGGTCGAGGTGCACCCGCGCATAAACGTGGAGCTCGGGCCAGCGCACGAATGGTCCGGAAGAGAAGGATGCGCGGTGCGGCCCGTACACGTAGGGGTGCGCCACGGGGATCAGCGGCATGACGACATCCACCATGTCCGCCAGGGTCGGCCCCCACACGCCGCCCGCCAAGACCACGTCGTCGGCAAGAAAGCGTTGGCCATCGGCGGTGGTGACGGTATAGCCGCTGCCGACTGCGTCGATTCCGACTACGGAGGCGCCGCTCACGATATGCGCCCCCTTCGTGGTTGCTCGCTCTCGCAGCGCGTCGGCCAAGGTGGCGGGGTGCGCGACTGCGTCATCCAAACAATGCCAGGCTGCGATCACCCGGGTGGTGTCAACGAAGTGCGAGACGGAGGCGGGCAACTCAGTCGGTGACAACTCGGCAACTCTCAATCCAGCGGCCATGGCGCTCTTGGCGCGTCGCTCGAGAGCGGCCGCCCCCTCCGTCGAGACGGCGAGCTCGAGTCCGCCGGCCCGGACGAAGCCTTCGCCGAGCGTGTCGTAGATGTGGGTGCTGGCTCGAGCCAGGTTTGTGAGCACGGGTGCGTCGTTGTAAAGGCCCACGAATCCGGGGGCGTATGCCGTGGATCCCTGCGGTTGAACAGCATCGCGCTCGAGCACCGTTACAGAGCAGCTTGAATCGCTTGCCAACTCCGCAGCAAGACTCGACCCTACGATTCCAGCTCCGATAATTACTATCCTGCGCATCGCTCGATCCTATTGGTCAGGCCGACCCGGAGAAGCCGGGCCAGGTGTCGGTGTCTGTCCTTCAACCGCTGTGACTTTCGAAAATCTCCACTTCAGCAATAAGGAAGCGGTTTTTCGGGCAGGATCCAGGCGAGCCCACGCCGTAATGATGGCTGAGGTTTAAGCGGTACTGGGGAGTCTGGCCCAGCGCTTGAGCGAATCGACCGCGCGATAATTTCGTACCTACAGGGATTGATGGAAGAAATCAGTGCGAGTCCTCACGGACAAGAATTGTTCGATTCGAACTTGACCCTTTCCCGCGATATCACCACGCAATCGCGGCGGCGTTTGACAACCCGAATCGGTGAAGGTCTAGAGGAAGCTGCTGCAAGAGCAGAAATTGATCTATCCGCAGTGGGGGCAACAGCCGCGGAGCTTGCCGCTCTGATCCTCGCCACCGATGAAGGAGTCAAGGCCACACGCGGGCAAGATCTCACAAGTGCCACTTCCTTGTTTCTCCGCGTCCTCAGTGTTGCCGTCTCCTCGCAGCAGGCACAGAGCAGCAACGCTTTGCGTTGAGTAATCGAGCAACGGCCGTGTGAAGCAGCAAGGTGCCCGACCATGAGATCAGGACGTGGCAAGCGCAATTCACGACCGCTACCCGCCCCAATCTTATGAAGCCGCCGATTGAGCACAATATCGGCGACCCCGAAAATCGCAAAGAGTTCGTTGCGCCGCGTCTAGGCTGTGGCCGCTTCGGCTTCCTCTGCCCAGCGCACGCAATCTAGCGCGCAGCTATCGCCAGAGCCGCCGCGTTGCGTTGCATACGTACTAGTAGGTATGTTTGTCTTATGGGGGCTAAAGACCAGTTGATTGAGGCCGCTTCACAGTTGTTATGGGAGCGGGGGTATGTGGGCACAAGTCCGGCCGCGGTCCTGGAACGCTCCGGTGTGGGGCAGGGCAGTCTGTATCACCATTTCGCAGGCAAGTCTGATCTGGCGATCGCGGCGATGGAGCACAACGCCGAGTCGCTGGTGGCCACCGCGGAGGCTCAGTTCAGCGGGCCGGGCACGGCAGTGGAACGTATATCGAGGTGGTTGCTGCGCGAGCGGGAGGTGCTCCGCGGTTGCCCGATTGGGAGTATGGCGCAGGACGCAGATGTCGTAGCCGCCCCGGAACTGCGCGCACCGGTCGAGCGGACGCTCGCATGGTTGCAGGGCCGCGTCACTCAGCTACTAGAAGAAGGAGAGGCAGCGGGTGAGCTCGCGGGTGGGATCAAGCCTGCTGAGCTCGCGGCTGCGTTGGTTGCCGTGCTGCAGGGAAGCTACGTCCTAGCGCGAGCAGCGGACTCACCGGATCCGTTTCACCGGGCGATTGCGGGGATCATGGCGCTCCTTGCTGCCGCCACGGCGGAGCGTTGAGAACCGTGGCACCCATTCCCCGCCGCCGTCCAGGGAGTGTGCTGGGCCCGAGCGAGTGGATTACCGGCACCGCATGGATCACTCCCGTCTCCGCGCCTGCCCCGCCATCAGCATTGTGCGTCTCGCGGGCCTACTTCGAACCCGGGGCACGCACCGTCTGGAACCGTCACCCGCTCGGCCAGGTCCTTTATGTCATCCCCGGCGACGGCCTCGTTCAACGCGTCGGGCAACCGGTCGAGCGCATAACGGTCAGCGACACGGTTTGCATCGAGCCGAATCAGTGGCACTGGCACGGCGCCACCGCGGATACCGGTATGGCCCACATCGCGATTCAAGAAGCAGGCCAGGACGGCCATGAAGCGGATCGTGGCGCACCCGTTGCTGAGCAGTATCCCGCCTAACAATAACGAGGAGACGCATGCACGCCATGCAGTACGAAATCACCCTGCCTGCCGACTACGACATGGGCATCATCCGCACGCGCGTGGCAACACGCGGGTCTGGAACTGACGCTTTCGACGGCCTAGGGATCAAGGCCTACCTCATTCGTGAGAAGAACGTGCACGGATCCGCGGTCAACGAGTACGCCCCGTTCTACCTGTGGGCTAATCCTGCGGGGATGAACTCGTTCCTGTTGGGCACCCCATTCACCGGAATCATGAATGACTTCGGCCGCCCGCCCGTGCGGCACTGGACAGGCACCGCATTCGCGTTCGGCCCGGCCGACCGACTCTTGTCCGCGCGGTTCGCGACAAGATTGATCACAGCGATCCAGCCGGATGAGCCGCTGGACAGTGCGCTGCAAGCCGCACTCGAGCGTCACGATCGACGACAACACCTCGACGGCGTCCACGCCACGGCGGTCGCGGTCGATCCGACGTCATGGACGATCGTGGAATTCACGTTGCGGGATGCGCCGCCCACCAGCCCAGACGGCGAGTGCTATGAAGTGCTGCATGTCTCCGCCCCGCACATCGCCGAGCTGGCAGACCGTTAGTAACAGTGACCGAGCCAGAGCTCGACGGCAGCTTTCACCTGCGAGCGTGAACCTCGCCCGGGCCGACACCGCCAGGCCGCGGGAACCCATCAAGGATGCCCTCACTGAGCGTTTCCCTGCCCCACTTTCGTGGCCCGCGATATGCCGCGAGCCACGAAAGGAAGACTAAATAGTGCGCACTGATCCGCCCATTCGACTACTGCGCCAGTTCGGGCGCACCGCTCGTCCTTTTCACGAGCCACACGGTGAGAAGGACGATGCCTACGGCAAGACCGACCAGGGCAATCTGAAGTACGAGCTCCGGAAATGCCATGCGGAGGGCGATGGGGATGCTGCTGACCATAGCGATGACGAGGGCGACCTTGGGCGCGCCTTTCACTCGCCACAGTGCGGCGAAAAACAGTATCGAGCCCAGCAGGAACGACACGGATGCGACGGTGAAAGCAATCCCGAGCGGCCCCGCAAGCAACGTGGGTATGGCGTCCGCTGCTACGTACGGAAACACGAGGTTGATGACGAACTCCACACCAACCAGTCCCACTAGCGAACCAACATACAGAACCACGCCAATCGACCCGAGCTTGCCGTGCATGCTTCGCACCGCGGCGAACAGCGCAGTGATGAGCCCGATCGCAAGTAGCTGCGCTAGCGGCGCGGCGAGTTGAGTGGCTGGCGTCAGAGGCAGAATCTCGGCGCGCTTGAGCGCGTTCACCACGAGAATCACGGCCGCCGGAAATCCTGCGAAAGCCAGGATTCGGAGCAGCGGTGGACTGGGGGTTGAGGTTCTGTTCGCAGACATTTTTTGGGCTGTGACAGACATGGAGGCCTTTCAATAGGTTCTATAACGGGTGTTATGAGTTAATGTATAACAGGTGTTATGGATTTCTGCGAGAGGGTCGGTTCATGGTGGGACGCGAAGTTGACGAGTCGACATTCGTGCGCGAGCGGCTCATTCGCGGCGCGACCCGGCTCATCGAAGAAGAAGGGTGCAGCTCGCTCGGAGTGCGCCGCCTTGCTCAGGCATCCGATCGCACCACGATGTGTGTCTACTCGAAGTTCGGAAGCAGGGGAGGGCTGCTGACAACGGTTTACGAGAGAGTAGGCGCCGACCTGCTTTCAGCTCTCCGAAATTCCGATGAGCCCCCACCCGCCTACCTCGATTGGGCGCGAGAACATCCGCAGCTGTACACGATGCTGTTCGATCAGCCACTTGATGCCTTGGATATAGCAACGTCCGCTCGCAAGAAATTGATCACAGACCTGGTCGATGTTTTCGATGGTGACCTGCGATCCGGCGTAGAGGAGTGGAGTTGGTTGCACGGCGCACTGGCCTATGAGCGCATCGTCGGCGACCGCCCGGCGATAGACGCACGACTCAGCACTGATCAGGCCTAGACCGGACATTCCGAGCCGAACGCTCGACGATTGAAAGGCTCAGCATCTGGAAGTCACTCTCACAGCAATTGGCCGCGTGGATAGCAGTCGAACCGAGGTGCGCGATGACCACTGGGATAGCGAGTCGACGTCGATCGTGTTGGACCCCGACGCATACACGCCGGAAGCTCTGCTTGAACTCGACAGCTTCAGCCACGTCGAGGTCATTTACTTCTCCGACCGAGTGCCTCCAGAAAAGATCGAACGCGGTGCACGGCCCCCGTGGCAACAGCAGTTGGCCACTCGTCGGCATCTTCGCGCCAAGGGGAAAAAACAGGCCGAACTGACTAGGCGTCACCATTTGCTGCCTTCGCGGAATAGACGGACTCACAGTGGATGTGGAGGGCCTGGACGCTGGCGACGGCACGCCCGTTATCGACACCAAGCCGTGATGTCGGAATTCGCACGTCGAGGCAATGTGCATCAGCCGCAGTGGGCAACGGAATTGATGCGCCAATACGGGGCTGTCAATACGCAACCGTGAAGTGGCGCAACCCGGGGGCGGGTTTCTCTATGTCGTCAACGGCGGCAACCGCGAGGTCTTCGGCTGAAATACGCGATTCTCCGTTCGCGTCGATGAGGATGTGATTCGCTCCTCGGCGATAGGCCCCTGTGCGCGTGCCGGGCTCGAAGAGTGCAGGCGGGCTCAGGTAGGTCCAGTCCGCCGCATGGGCGACGCACGCGTTGAACTGGTCAACGCTGGATTGGGCGATGGCTCGCCATTGTGGTGGCACGAAGCGGGGGTCGTCGATGACGAGTTGGCCGGTTTCGGGGATTCTTAATGGGCCCGCGCCACCGATTACGACGACGCGACGACCGGCCTTCAAAGCTGCGTCCAGAACCGTGATTAGCTGGGAGCCGACCTCGTTTTCCGTGCCGCGATCTGGCCTGGTGGCGAGCACGATGACGTCGTGCTGCGCCGCAATGCGATCCATAGCCGCAGGGTCAGTCGCGTCGGCGGCAGCCAAGGAGATTCCGGCGAGTGGGGTGTCCGTCCATCCCGATCGTGAAAACCCAGAGACATTGTGTCCGCGTCGATCTGCTTCTCTCGCGATGCGGGATCCCGCCATTCCCGTTGCTCCAATAACGGCGATCTTCATGACGTTCTCCTTCTCTTGGCGGCCACTAGCGCCGGTTGATCAATGTTGGTTTTTGTTGTTGTAGGCGGTTTCTTGCTCGGGGTGATCTGACCTGCGACAATTGCGGCCAACGCCAGAAGCAAGCCGGCCAACTGGATCGCGCCGAGGACCTGGCCAAGCAAAAGTGCTCCCAAAGCTGCTGCGACCAGTGGGGAGAGAAGCCCGAGGACCGCGACTGAAGCCACCGGTAGTCGCGCGATGCCGCTGAACCACAGCGTGTATGTGACTAGCCCGCCGATGAGGCCCAGCCAGAGGTAACCCGCGAAGGCAGTGCTGTCAATGCTCGGGGGCACTCCCTCGAAGAGGAGCGTGATCGGCAGAAGGAGCAGACCGCCAGCGGTCAACTGCCATCCCACCAGTCCCATTGCTGGCACCCCGCTGGGCCGACCCCACTTCTTGGTAAGGGTGACGCCGAATCCCATCGATATCGCGCTCAGCAGCCCGGCGCCAACACCGAGCGTGTCAAGCGTCGCAGTGGAGCGCAACACAACCAGCGCAACACCGATGATCCCGACGAGACCCCAGGACAGACGCCACGCGGAGAGAGGCTCATGAAGGACGATGACGACGAGCATCGCTACGACCAGCGGTTGGGCTGCGCCGAGGATTGCAGCAACGCCGCCAGGCAAGTTATAGGCGGCAACGAACAGGAGCGGGAAGAAGGCACCGATGTTCAGCATGCCCAGTACTGCCGATTTCCACCACCAAGAACCCGTCGGCAGCGCCCTGACCAGCAATATCGCAATCAAGCCCGCTGGCAATGCTCGCATCAGTGAAGCGAAGAGCGGATGCCCGGCAGGCAACATCTCGGTCGTGACGATGTACGTCGTCCCCCACATCGCTGGCGCGACCGCGGTGAGCAGGGTGGTTTGTAGTCGATTCATAAGCCACTCCTTAACGTTAAACTATTCAACGTTGAGGAGTCTAGAGGTGTAGTCTTGTTTGTGTCAAACAGTTCAACGTTGAGGGGATTTCGTGGAGGACAGCGTCGACCGGATCATCACCCAATGGGCGCAGGTGCACCCGCAGTTGAACGTCACCGCGATGGGAGTGCTGGGCAGGCTCTCTCGACTCACGCGGATATTCGAGCTGGACATGCAAAAAATCTTCAGTGAGCACCGCCTGCGACCCGGCGAATTCGATATCTTGGCAACTCTGCGAAGAGCGGATGCCGACGGGACCGGGCTGACTGCGGGACAGCTATCCGAAAGCGCCATGGTCACCTCGGGGGCGATTACCAACAGGATAGATCGGCTGCTATTTAAACAACTCATTACTCGCGAGACAGATCCGCATAGCCGACGCACCATTCGCATCGCCCTCACGCCGCGAGGAAGAGAAGTCGTCGATGCCGCTCTTCGCGATCACATAGACAATCAGGAAGGCCTGCTCTCTACTTTGACGCTCAGCCAGCGCGACCAGCTCGAAGGCCTCCTCCGCGTCCTCCTCCACGACTACGAGGGCCGAGGCTAATACTCACCACACCGGTCTCTTGTCGTGTCGCTATGCCCGCCCGCATTCATCGTGCGAACTAGCCAGCTTGAGGCGAGGTGAGTGCGCTGAAGAAATTGCTGATGCCCTTCGCGACAAGGGCAGGCTCCTCCTTGGCCATGAAGTGCCCGCCACGCGGCAGTATTTCGAAAGAACGAAGGTCGGTGTAGCACCGCTCGGCGAGTGATTGGGGGTAGCCGAGGTCGCCTTGACCGATGGCGATACCTGCCGGCACTCGTACGAGAGGTGCTTCTGTCCGGTGATGAAAGTCGTGATACGACAGGAACGATGAACCGATGCTCTGGGTGAACCAGTACAACGAGACAGTCGTCAGTAGATCGTCCAGGGAAAACTTCTCTTCCAGGGATTGCGCGCCGGGCTCGCTGCCTCGGTCGCTCCAAGCGCTGAACTTCTCTACGATCCACGCGGCTAGTCCGGCCGGAGAGTCGATCAGAGCGGCGGCGAGCGTGCTGGGGCGGGTTGATTGGAGGGCCTGATAGCCCGTTTCTCCGTGCCACGCTTTGTCGAGCCAGTTGATGAAGGCTTTTTCTGCGTCAGTAGGGCGTGCGAATCTTCCCTCGGTTGGTATCGCTGGATGAGTGGCGAAGATCCCGACTACTGCTTCGGGATAGTTACCGGCGAGTCGGTGGCTGATCGCGGAGCCGATGTCCTCGCCATATGTGCCGTACTTTGCATATCCCAGGACTTCTGTCATAAGCGTGTGAAGTGTTGAGGCCACAGTGTGGTCTGTGAATGGACCGGCCGGCCGGTCGGAAAAGCCGAATCCGGGCAGGGACGGAATCACAAGGTCGAACTCACGGAGCAGAGGGACCAACGGGAGCATGTCGGAGAAGCCATAGGGCCATCCGTGGCTGATGATGATTGGCGTGGCCCGCGGCAGAGCGCTTTTCACATGCACGAAGTGCACCCTTTGTCCAGCCACCTGTGCGGTGAACTGCGGGAAAGTATTCAGCCAGGCTTCCTGGGCGCGCCAATCGAAGTCACCGCCCCAATACTTGACGAGCTTGGTAACGAAGCTGCTCGGCACCCCTGCTTCCCAGTCGTCGTCGTACGCTGATTTCGGGACGACTCGTGTTCGACTGAGGCGATGATGCAGATCGGCGACTTCAGCATCAGGTATTTTGACAAGGAATTGTTGCATGTGTGAACCTCACGTGGAGTTACGAGCGATCGATTTGAGTCTTCGGTGTAGTTCAGCTGCGGGCGCCGCAGGCCGCATTGATTCAGTCACCCGACCCGATGGACACGCGTATTCTCGCTCGTCAGAAGCGTGCCGACGACGGCCATTTGGCATGAGCCGGATGGGAACGCCGACTTCGCCTGTCGACAAATCGATCTTCGCAGGCCACAAACGCGTGACGTTCACCCTACTGCCGCAGAGTGACAATCACAGGAAACAGGTTCCTACCCGCGTCGGTAAGTAAATATGCGCAGCGCCCTCTCGTTGACTTCACTCTTGACCATATGTGGCTCCTGGACCGTTCATGGGTCCCGATCGCTGCCAGTATGGTGGTCCATTGGACACCTTCCTCATTGCCCAAGGTGCGCGTGGCCGAGCGTGCCATCCGCGAGGCGATCCGCCAGGTGCTTGACCCCCGGTTGCCCATTACCTGTTGATGAGCGTGCAGGAGCGCACTCGGGAGATCCTGGGGGCTCAGTGCAACTAGGCGGTGCTGTCCGGCTCGTGGGTTGGTACCGATGCCGTAGTTTCGGCCCATTGCTCTGCCCAGAGAACCAGAGGCGCGAACGCTGTCGGCAGTGCGGCGCCGAGGGGGGTCAGCTTATAGCTACCGTCCTCCTCATGGATTATGAGTTTGGCTTCGGCGAGCTCCCGGAGTCGGAGAATCAGAGTTGATGAGGACATGCCGTCACACTCTCGCTGGAGTTCTAAAAAGGTGAGCGCTCTGTCCTGTAATTCCCAGACGATCCGCATGCTCCATCGACGCGTCATCAGGTCAAGCAGGGAGAAGAGCGGTCGTCCTGTGCGTGACCCTCTAGCAGGTCTTCCCGGAAGCGGCGTTGTCGGCATGTCTCCACTCTAACCCTTGTACTTCGAATTTCGAAGTGCTACGTTTGCGTCACTTCGGAAATCGAAGTGACGAGCGATGGGGATGAAATGAAAATTGGTATTGTCGGAGCCGGCAACGTGGGCAGGTTGTACGGCGAGCAGTGGGTGAGGCGAGGTCACGAAGTCGCGTTCAGCTATGCGCGTGATGAGGGCAGGCTGAAAACATTTGTTATCGGGCTAGGTTCGTCCGCGTCGATGGTCGCGGTTGAGGATGTCGCGGCGATCTCGGATGTGATCGTTTTCGCACCACCTTTCGAACAGGTCGCGCACGCGGCAGCACGCGTCGGCCCTGCGGCGGGAAAAGTGGTGATTGATACCACCAATCCCTTCAATCCGGAACGCACAGGTCTGGTCGAGCTCGGGGCGACCACGTCTGCAGCGAAGGTGGCACAACTGTTTCCGGACGCGCTCGTAGTCAAGGCGCTTCACAATTTATCCGTGAATCAGGCCGATGCTGCTGTAGAGCAGAAGACTCCCGCCGTTTTGTTCCTTGCTGGGGACAACCAAGAGGCTAAGGAGACGGTCGCACAGTTGGTCGTCGACGCTGGTTTGGTTCCCTTCGATACGGGTGACCTCTCCACTGCCAAGCTGAGCGAGGCACCTGGCGCCTTGTTCATGAACGTATACGGCGTGATGGAGGCTGACGGGGCGGTCGCGGCGGCCCGCCGCTGACCGAAGTCGGCTCCTGAGCGGTCTCGACCGCAATCGGTCGCGACCCGGGCCGGGCCGGGTCGCCTGAGGTGGGAGCGTCATTGACGCTCCCACCTATGGGGCTGGGCATAACCGGCGTCGCGCGTGATTCGCGCCTCACAATCGGTCGTGCCGAACATGACCGTGTCGGCGCGGAGCACATCAGCTTCGATGCTGGGCCTCGCCAGCCTCAGAACGCGAAAGCGCGCCTCGCCCATGATGCCGCCCGGGCTGTCTGCATAATTTGCGTGCCGCAACAAATCGCTCTGACAGGCGGGCGTTCGTAGCGTCGAAACTGAGTGCACCGCAGGCAGGTCGCCATCCTAGACTACGTGTTGACATAATCATTATTATCGGCGATATATCGATGATATATCGCTAGCCCTTCAAAGGCGCCTGGTGATGCTCTCGGAGGTTCGGTTCGTTATTCAGGAAGAAAGTAGGAGTCGTCCATGGTTGGATCCGGCATCAGCTCCTGGTAGCCAATCTTTATGAAGGAACTGCTAGATCTTTCGCGAGCGACTTCAACCCGCTCGCGGGCCCTATTGACCGTTCCGCACTGTTCGGATGAGAGGTAGAACGCGAGAGCGTTCATGTGTCTGTCCAGGCGGCCGACACGCTCGAAGTCGACTTCTCCCAAGGTCGAGTCTTCCAATTCCTGAACGGCCCGAACGATTTCGCTGCGTCGTACACGACGAGCCAGGTACGGCAGGAGATTGATCATGCCGTCTTCGCTAACGATCACGATCATGCAGGTGCCCGGTTGAGTTGCGTGGTGGTAGCGAACCGCCGAGTTATAGCGCGCTCCCCGAGCCGCGTCGCCTGTACCCGGGATGGCTGTTCCATCGAGGATCACGCCGACGGCATGACATTGGGCATCGGGGGACACGAGAATCGCTCCGTCTATGGAAGAAAGGGAGGACAGCGCATCCGATTCGAGCCGTCGCGGTTCGATCGCGAGAGCTTGGGGAGCCAATCTGACGGCTTCACTCGCGGCGTCTTTGTGGATGACGAGCATTGTTCCGTGCTGTTGTTTTGCTGCGGTGAGCGTCAGATCCCAAAGCGCCTGAGGATCCCCCATGGGGCCGTAGATCCGGTCCACCGTGTCTAGAAAACGCGCCTGGGAAAGTCTCTCCGCCGGGATTCGGGCGATGCCATTCTCGACACGAAGGAGCGGCGTGCTCTCGTGCGCCAGCTCCCATAGTCCCCTGCCGATGACCTTGACGGAATAGATACTCTCGCTCGTTTCCCGGTACGAGAGAGCCTTCCGACCCAGGCCGTACGCGTGGACTCCATCGCTGAGCAGATGCAGGTCTGGTCCAGACATCTCAAGAGCTTTTCTGAACGATCGTGTCTTCCGGAGTACGATCTTCTCTGAGAAACGAATATCGACGTCGACGTCGGGGTGACCATCCTTCGCGAGGACGAGAGTGCCAATCCCTGTGCGACCTTCATAGGGTTGTGCTGCTACTGCATCCATTGCTTCCGGAAAGCTCGACCCGTTCCAGTCTCCGTGAACGAACACCAGATTGTCGACGAAGGCGCGCGCTGAATGCCGGACGGTGTCCTGGCGCGCGCTCCCGTCAAAATCAGGCAGTGTGTCACGGGTGCTGGGATGACCCAGGAGGGATGTTGCTCGATCCAGGACTTTCGTAACCAGAGTGTGTTGGAGGGAAAAATTGGTCTTGATGCGCGAGCTGTGCTGTTCTTTGTCTAGGTGCGGATATCCGCCCCAGCGTCCCCTAAGCACGCTCACGATCGGATAGACCCGATAGTCGTCAACGACGCTGGGATACCCGACGAAGAAGGAGCGTTCTCGCCCTGGAACGGAAGCTTCGAATGCTGCTGCAATCGCTTTGACGCGGCAAGACTCAAGTCGTCCGCGAACAGCACGACTGTGGAGTAGCGGGTCGGAGATCAACATATTTCGTTCAGGGTGCACCGCAAAGAGACGATCCGCTTCAGCCATGGCGTCAGCTAGGAGGGCTGGTGAGTATGCGCCGGTTTCTGGTTCGACACAAATGGGCCAGGCCCCTTCGCCAGTTGCGCGAAACCCCACGAGATACGCCTCTGGGGCGACTTCGATTCCTATCGAGGAGAGAGACGTCTTCGCAAAATCCTCAAGCGACCAACGAAAATGACCTTGGAAACCCCACATGAATTGCTGAATAACATCGCGCATAGAGGAAGCCTGTCAGATGGAACGATGCCCGACTACTCAGGATGCTCGAAGAGCGTGCAGGCTACCTCTTCACCTCGCGAAGGGGAATGCCAAGTCGCTCAGCGACCTCAGCCCGCGCAACACCTAAATCGAGCATGGAACCTATCGCGGTCGTCATGCTTGTGCGGGCCAATGCGCTCTTCTTCTCCGTCCGTTCATGAACGGCTGCAATCTCGTTCTGTGCCGCGGATTCCATTTCTTCGATCGAGTTGAGTGCGATGAAGTATCCGGTTGCCAGTTCCTCAAGCTCATCCTGCTTCTGCCGATATTCTGCTGCCCGCTCGCGGGCCCGCGAGCGGGCAGCGCTTTGTTTTTTGGAGTTACGAACATCGCTCATGGTGTACCCCTTTCGTGGGTCAAAGAAACCATTATGCGTGAGCTAGCGACCGGGAGGAAATCTCTGCATTCCGAAGGGAGGGTAGTGCGCTGGGTGTTTCAAGACAGCTTTGTTTCGGTACGCGCTCGACGCACTATCTCTGTGCTTCCGCATCCACTCCTTGGCCACGGCCCAGCAACACTCCCCCACTTCATTCCTGCTACCCAATCTTCGATTGTCGCGCCAAATATCCTCATTCTTCGGACCATAACTCGCCACACCTCTGGCATTAGTAATCGACGAGGTAAAGTGAGCGTGTGATGACCATGCATATCCTCTCCGCGGGAGACGGGTATGCGTACTACACCAGCGAGACCGTGACCGGTGACGTGAAGCGGGAGAGCGGCCGCGAACTGGGCGACTACTACACCGAAGACGGTAACCCTCCCGGGATCTGGGTCGGCGGCGGCCTCACCGCCTTGGGCGTGTCCGGGACAGTCACTGAGGAGCAGATGAAGGCCCTTTACGGTGAGGGCTTGCACCCGGACGCGGAACGGATCATCGCCGCTGCGCAGTCCGAGGGAAAGACCGCAAGCGGTGCCATCGCAGAGGCCAAACTCGGGCGGTCGTATTACGGCTACAGCACCGGCGGTACCGACTTGAAGGACAAGATCAAGGCCGGCTACACCGCCTTCGAGAAGACGAAACGACGTGAACCTAACGTCGCCGAGCGACGTGCGATCCGTGCCCGCGAAGGTGCCCTGGCGTTCCGCGACGCCAAGGGCCGTCCTGCTGCGGACAAGGAAGAGCTGGGCAGGTTCATCACCGCGGCGACCCGGCCCACGCAGCAAGCCGTCGCCGGATTCGACCTGGTCTTCTCCCCCGCCAAGAGCGTATCCGTGCTCTGGGGCCTGGGTGATGAACCCACCCGGAAGACGATCGAGGCCGCACAGGCCGTTGCTATCGCCGACACGGTGAAGTACCTCGAGAGGGAGGCTGTCGCCACCCGCGCCGGCACGAACGGCGTCGCACAGATCGACGTCGAAGGCGGTTTGATTGCTACCCTGTTCCGGCACTACGACTCCCGTAACGGAGACCCGCAGCTGCACGATCACCTGGTCGTCGCGAACAAGGTCAAGGGCGTTGACGGAAAGTGGCGCACCCTTGATTCCAAGCTGCTCCACCGCCAGGGTGTCGCGGCATCCGAGTTCTACAACCAGCGCGTCATGGACGAGGTCACCAGCACGCTGGGCTTGACCACGGAGCTTCGCGAGGTTACCCCGGGCAAGCGCCCCGTGGTCGAGATCGCCGGTATCGACGAGCGCCTCACGTCGCAGTTCTCGACCCGGTCTGCGGACATCAAGAAGGCTGTGGGTCAGCTCGAGAAGGATTACCGGGCCAGCCACGGCCGCTCCCCCGACGCGACCGCCCGCATCAAGCTCGCCCAGCAAGCCACCCTCGACACCCGCCCGCAAAAACTGCACGCCAGGTCCCTCGCAGCGCTCCGCACTGAGTGGGCTGTGAAAGGCGCAGAACGCGTTGGCACCGCCACCATCCGGAACCTTCTTTCTGATGCCCGCGCCGCGGCCCGTGCGACGGACGAGACGAGGACCGGGCCGCGCGTGGTGGACGTTGATCGTGCCGCTCGTGAGGTCGTCGCGACGGTGTCGGAGCACCACGCGGTCTGGGGTCCGCACATGATCGAAGCCGAAGCCCGCCGCTGGGTCCAGAACGAAACCAGCCACGGTCCCGTGTCCGCCGGCACCGTCGAGCAGATCACACGGCGTGCATTGGAGACGGACTCAATCGCGGTCACACCGCCCGCTCCGCACAGCGCGTTCCAGCCGCTAACTCGTCGTGACGGGTCGAGCATTTACGAGCACAAGGGCCGCATGCTCTTCACCTCCGCCGGCCTATTGGCCGCCGAAGACACCCTGCTCAATGCTGCCCGCACCCGGGCAATCGCCCCGGTCACCGTAGCCGAGTTCGACCGGACCGTCGCGGCCCACACCGGCCCACTCGACGCCGGCCAGCGGGCACTGGCCCGGGAGTTCACGACGTCGGGAACACTGCTGGTCGTGGGGACGGGCCCTGCCGGTGCGGGTAAAACGACCGCGCTGGCGTTAGCGGCCCGCGCCACCGAGCACGCCGGCGGCCGGCTGATCGGATTGGCCCCATCCGCAACTGCCGCCACCGTGTTCCGTGACGCAGTGAGCGTGCCCGCGGCGACGATCCACTCGTTCGTCGGCGCCTACGACACCCACGGTGACGCGACACCGGAGAGCCGTCACCCGGACGAGTTGAAGCTGCGCCCGGGCGACATCGTCGTGGTCGACGAGGCCGGCATGGCCGGCACCGTCAACCTGGCCAAAGTCACCCGTATCGCCGAACGCCATGGCGCCCACGTGCGCCTGATCGGTGACGACCGGCAACTCGCAGCCGTTGAATCCGGTGGAGCGCTACGCCTGCTGGAACGTGAAGTCGGCTCGGTCCAACTCGACCAGATCCACCGGTTCGCCTCCCAAGCCGAAGCAGAAGCGTCTCGGCAGCTCCGCGACCCGGCCACAGTCGGTGACCCGTTCCGGTGGTACGTCGACAACGACCGCGTCACCGGCGGCAGCATCGACCGGATGACCGACAACGTCTTCGCCGCCTGGCAGCACGACGACGAAGCAGGCAAGAACACGGTCATGCTGGCCCAGCAGAACGTCACCGTCACCGACCTCAACACGCGGGCGCAGGCGTACCGGATGGGCGCCGGCCAAGTGTCCGGACGGACGTCAGCGCAGCTGCGCGACGGCCTGGCCGCGTACCAAGGCGACCGGATCGTGACCCGGCTGAACGATGCCACCCTCCGCACCGGCCGCGGCACGGACCGGGTCAAGAACGGCGACGTCTGGACGGTGCGGAAGGTGCACGGCGACGGTGCGCTGACCGTTATCCATGCAGGGCACGGCGGCCGCATCACCCTGCCGGCCGAGTACGTGCAGCGAAACGTCGAGCTGGGATACGCATCCACCATCCACCGAGCCCAAGGTCTGACCGCCGACACGGCGCACGTCCTGGCGGACGCGTCGACGTCGCGGGAGCTCGTGTACGTCGGCCTGACCCGTGGGAAAGAAGCGAACCACCTCTACGTCGAGACCGAAGATGCCCAGCCCGTCAGCGACGTTCTGGACAGCATCGCCAGACATAGCGCCGGCCTGCTCTCGGCGACAGAAACCATCCGCGCCGAACAAGCTCGAGTCGATGACCTGGTCACTCTCATCGATCAGTACGGCGATGTCGCCGAACGCGCCAACACGGTCCGATTCGACCAACTCGTTCACCGCACCCTCCCGGCCGGGGACGCCACCAGCCTCACCGACTCCGAAAGCTGGGGCGCCGTCACCGCCGCCCTCACCCGCGCCGAAGCGCAGAGCCTGGACGCAGCCGCGGTGCTGCGGGAGTCGTGGAACGAACGCGAACGGGGCACGGCCGACGACGTTGGCGCCGTCCTGTCCTACCGGATGGAACGACGCCTCGAGACTGCCCCCGTCCTCGAACAGGCCGCAGAACTGACCCGTCCGGCCGTTCCGACGTGGATCGCGGACCGGCGTGCACTCGACTCCCCCGGCACCGACCCCGCCTGGCGTGACCATCTCGCCGAGCGCTACGAGTACCTGGCCGCGCGGCTTGAAGAACGCGGCACCTCAATCGTGGCCGAGCAGCCCGCCTGGGCGCAGCAGCTCGGTGACGTCCCGGCCGAAGGTGCGCCGCGGGAAGAATGGTTGCGGCTCGCGGCCGAGGTCGCCGTGTTCCGTGACCGTTACAGAGTCGACCCGGCCCAAGCCGACGCCATCCCCGCGGCCTACCGCGAGCGTACCGTGGGCGCGGAGCTCGCGGCCCGCGTGGCAGCGCAACACCAGGCGCAGACCCCGAGCACCCAGGCGGCCGCAACAGGCACTGGACGGCAGAAGTCCGCAACCGCGCTCGAAGCGATGCGAGCGGCAAACCGGGCCACAGCCGACAGGCAGCGTGAGGCGCAGCGGGCCGCCGGCCTCACCGTCACGGCACGCACCGCGACTCGCAATGACCAAGCGACGCAGCGACCCGAGGATCAGCGCACCCGGGATGACGGCCGCGCACTCTAGGTCGCCGGCAGGTCCCCCACGCGTCCCGAGCCCGGGACAATAGGGCTATGGCCCAAAGCAATGTTGTTCTCCCCGACGGCTACCCGGAGTTCCTAGGTTCCCTCAAACGCCGAGTGCACGAGACTCAACTCCGCGCTCAGCGCACGGTGAACACCCAACTCATCGAGCTGTACTGGACCATCGGCCGCGAAATTATCAGCCAGCAAGAGAGACAAGGCTGGGGCGCAGGGGTGCTGGTCCGCCTCGCCGGGGACCTCAGAAGCGAGTTCCCGCAGATGAAAGGCTTCTCCTCGAGAAACCTGCAGTACATGAGGGCTTTCGCCGTTGCGTGGCCAGGGGCGGAGCCAATTGTGCAACAGGCTGTTGCAGGATTGCCGTGGGGCCACATTACCGTTCTGCTCGACAAATTGGACAGCGTTGAAAGCCGTGAATGGTACGCGATCGCGGCCGCCAAGAACGGTTGGTCCCGCAACGTGCTGCTCAACCAGATCATGAACCGCACCCTCGAACGCACAGGCTCGGCCCCGTCGAACTTCACGGCGGAGCTGACACCCGCTGACTCGGATCTCGCACGCCAGATCGCCAAAGACCCGTACGTATTCGACTTCCTGGAACTCACTGAGGATGCCGCTGAACGTGACCTCGAACAAGCGCTCATGGACCGCATCGTTGACACCCTCCGCGAGCTGGGCACAGGGTTCGCCTTCGTTGGCCGACAAGTACATTTCGATGTCGGTGGCGACGACTTCTACCTCGATCTGCTCTTCTTCCACGTCGAGCAGCTGCGCTACGTCGTAATCGAACTCAAAACCGGGAAATTCCAACCTGAACATGCTGGCCAGCTCGGCTTCTATATCTCCCTTGTCGATGACAGGCTCCGCAGGGCAGCCCATGCTCCCACCGTCGGCATCCTGATCTGCGGAGACCGAAACGACCACACGGTCCGGTACGCGCTCAGCCGAAGCGGATCACCAATGGCAGTCTCCACGTACACCTACGATGCGCTCCCCTCAACTGAGAAGGACGCTCTGCCTGACGCCGACGAACTAACCGCAGCGTTGGGCTGGGACGGGACGGGTCAATAACTCAAACAAGAGTGGTTCATATTCGGCTTGGGTCAAGTTCCTAATCGAGGGCCCAAAGCTTCGAACGAGCACCATTACGTACAAGCCGAAACCGTTGGTAGGGCCCATACATCCCGGCGGTGATCACTAGATCCTCCAGTCGCCACCCTGCATCGACAGCCCCGTCGTGCAATTGCGCAAGCGCTTTGCCCTGAGCAGTAAACGCCACTCCATCGGTTGCATCGACCCCCACCAAGTTGGATGTGGCGTCCCAATCCGCCCCGCCGGCATTGAACTTATCGAAGATGCGAATGTTCGATGCTTGCTCACCGGTGAAGAGCTCGTCGCCCCAAGGGAACCGGGACACTGACCCAAGGTCATCCTTTACGGTCAGGAGCTCAATGAGCGGCGTCCTCCACTGTGTTCTTGGAACGCCAGCGAGCCCGAGCCAGCAAATAAACCGGGGAGCCCCCCACCCTTCAGCAACAGCCAAGTAGTTCCCGCCATCCATCGCCACCAGCCGTTCGATAGTGTTCCCGTCACCAATCCACGAAACATAAAAGGCATTCTCCGTGTACTTGTGGGGAGAAATGGACCCCAGGCGGGAGGGCTCCTTCGTGCTCTTGGGGCGCACCGCCTTTGTCAGGCGACGAACCGTCCCGGGCCTACCCGCAACGGCGTCTCCAATCGCCTCAATCAGGGCTGCGATCGAAGCCTTGGTAGGACCAGTGGACTCGGAGAGCACATCGTGTGGCCCGACTTCGCTGAGGCCGCCGAGCCGCAGGCGAACAACCGTCCAACCCACTTCGCCTAGAAGCTGGTTGCGGAGCTGATCCTTGATGAATTCGTCTGCATGGGTGAAGTCAGAATCGATTTCCACAGCAACTTTGGCGCTCTTGATGAGGATGTCAGGGGACAGCACGGGGTGGTTGTCCCTAGAGGCTTCGTACCCGCACTGGATAGCAGAGCGGCCTTTATGGAGCTTCAGCCCAGCGTCGAGCAGTTTCTGCCGGACACCTTCTTCCATTTTGGACGTACTCGGATTCTTGGACATGACGACTGCCCCGATCTCGTACCTCGCACTGCGCATCACGGACACCCTTCGGTAGTAGCTAGTCGGATGGTATCGAGGGCCAGCGACAGAGGAAGAACCTCGGCGGGTTGGCCGCGCTGTCCAGTGGACGACCGGATTTCCGGTTGATGAACGTCCCCGACTGATTCCAGAGCGACCTACAGCGGCGATGCAGGTACGCGAACCTGAGGCTGCACGCGAATCATTGGACGCAGTGCCGTGTACTGCGCCCGCACTTCGTCGTAAAGGTTCCCCTTTTCGTCCTTGTCGACGATAGATACCAATAGAGCGAAGGGCAGCGCCTTGGGTGAGTTGTCGAGCATGCCGGAGTTTCGTGCCAGGTACGAAACCTCGAGTCGTGGGTTAAAAGTGGAGCCCTTTGGCAGCGAGATTCGAGCGTGCCGAACTGTTTCCCACTTGCCGTCATCTCTGAGGTGAGATTCTGGGATGGGGCCGGAAGTTCCTAGGCCCCGGGTGACGGGCTCTTGTCCTGATTTCCATCCCGCGCTGATTAGACCTAGAGCTTCTGGGGTTCTTTGGTCCAAGGTTCGGGATTTCTCCCCCGACCCTTTCGGCGGTCGGAAGCTGTAAAGGTGTTCATGGGGACGAAACGAAATCTCCACAGATGCCTGCGTGTATTCGCTGGGCTCCGTGGGATCCACTGGCGAAGCGTACGCGAGGGTGACTCGGACTTCGAGATTGTCGCTGTGTGCTGTTGGAAGCGGAACCTGGTAGCCCAGTAGTTCATGGCGGGCGACTTCGTCCGAATAGAGAACATGAACTTTGTCGGGACCGCACTCAAGGTAAGGCCGGAAGCTTATGGGCAGCCGCCCATAGCCAACTTCGTTGCGGAATTTCTTGTGAAAGCGATGGCGCTCAGTGAAGTGCACTGCGAAGGCGCGGAGGACGCTGGGGCTGGCATCAGTGATCCCCGCTGCCAAGTCAGAGAGTGCGTATGTAGCCAGCGGCGCCGAAAAGCTCGTCCCGATCGCAGAATCGAATGTCCCATCAGCGCGTAGAAGCGGGAACTCTTTCCCACTCACTCCCCCGAATTGAAGCCCGATGGGCTGCACTCTGCTCCCTTGGCGGCCGGGGCCCATCGACGAATACGGAGCACGTACCCAACGCTCGGTCAAGTTGGAGGTGTCGCAGGACCCAACACTCAGCCCGTTGGCCATGTCAGCAGGCACCTGCACTCGGTTGAGCCCTAAAGAACGGTCCTGGTCGCCGTCATTGCCGGCGGCTACTACGAAGAGAACGTCATGCTCCCAGGCGAGCTGATCCAGAGTGCTAGTCCAGAGGTTTGGTTCCTGATCGTCTTCAACGGCAAGGGCCGGACCGAGGCTCAGGTTCACGATGCGGTGCGCGCCCAAGCGCACCGTTTCTGCTATCCGATCAAGAATCCAGTACCCATCTGGGTCGCCAGCCGGCGCAGGAAAGACTCGGTAGCTGTCCACATGCAGAGGGGGATGTGCTGCTGTGGTCCCGGGTTGGGCGAGTCCATACATGGCCGCTCCAGTGACACCGGTGCCGTGCTTCAGCTCTTCTGTGCCAGGAGCCTCAGTCGTCAGATCAATGCTCCCCGCCGGGAAAAGCGGAGACGTCCCAGGGATGCCGCCGTCAAAAACGGCAACCCGAGGTAGCTCAGGAAGGTGGGGCACAAATGTGACCGGCAGGAGCTTCTGCATAGAGCGGGTGCGTAGATTCGGCCGAGGGCGGATGCCTGGCATGGGACGCATTACGCGAAGCGGATTGAACTGAACTGCGGCGCCAGCCTGATGAGGTGGTAGTTCCACGGCAGTAAAAGTGAGCCCTCCGACGACTCTGACATAGTCGCGGCGAACCGCACCGCCGAGGCTTTCAACGAGAGCAAACCATTTCTCCAGGAGGTCGGCACTCGAACGGACCATTTCACCGGACGTCTGGATCTCCGGGTGTAGAACCGCTTCCCAGAGGGCTGCATCCGTTTCGATGAGGTTCTGCGGCGGAGTCGAGATGGAAATCGCGTCGAACTTCTTGATCTCATCGAACGCTTGGCGTTCGGACTTGCTCGAGCCACCTGTCGCCATGAGGGCAGAAAGAGCCTCTAGACCAGCCTCCTCTATTGACAAGATGAGACGCCGAGTACCGGCCTGTTTCTTTTTCGTCTTGGTTTCATACCAAGTCTTGTCCGCTCTTGACCCGACCGGAACCGCACCCACTTGGGACAGGAGGCTGGTGGGAAAGCTTGAAGCGGCAATGTAGTTGGGAAGAAGCCGAGCCTCAATGTAGAGCCGATTGCCGCGTAAGTTCGTCGGGAGAGCCAAAGCTTTGTCTCGGGCTAGAGAGAGTTGCGGCGACAACAGCACGCGCGCTTCCTCTGCCGTCTGGGGCACGAACTTATCTCCACCTCCAGACGGCGGTGTTGTCACCGCGATACGCAACGCCTCGCCCCGACCGAGCAGAGGTCGGGAACGGCCAGGCGACCCAACATCAGACATCGGCTATCTCCTTTGCTCGTTTCAAAGCGGCGCTCACTGTGGGATGGGTAACGCTGGCGCGAGATGCGATTTGTCGGGCGGAGAGGTTGAGCTGTTCCGACGCAACAAGCCACAACTTGTCCCGAATCGGGCCGGCTTCACGAGCCCTCCATACGACGGAATCGAGCAGTTCTTTACCAGGGTCGCTACTTTGAAGCACCGCCCGGCGTCGAGCTGTTTCCCAAAGTCGCACAACTTCCGATCCGCTGACCCCGACGAGCGCTTGGGAAGCAAGTTCCAGAACGTCACCGTCCAGGCTATGGATTGACAGCCGTTGCAGCATTTGCCGCAGCTCGACATACGTGGGGGCCTCAAGCTCTATCCGTCTGTCGAAACGACGGCCGACGGCCGGATCAAGCAGCTGGGGATGGTTTGTGGCAGCGACGAGAAGACTGGTGTCCGGCCACCTGTCCAGTTCTACAAGGAGGACGTTCACGATGCGCTTGAGCTCGCCGATGTCCGTGTCATCGTCGCGGCGCTTTGCGACCGCATCGAATTCATCGAGGAGAAGCACGCATGGGCCGGACTGCGCGTAGCTGAGGACGGACTTGATGTTCCTGCCGGATGATCCGAGGTAGCTGGACACGACTGAGGCGAGATCGAGCGACACGAGGGGTACACCGATTTCTTCTGCGAGCCATTTCGCAGCCAGCGTCTTACCAACACCAGGTGGACCACTTAGTAGCAAGGATCTCGTTGGTGATACTCCGGCCTGAGCGAGCTCGTCCGCGCGATGTCGCTCGTCAACGATTTCCTGTAGCTGGCGAAAAGTGGCTTCAGCGAGAACCAAAGCGCCACCGTCGGGGGTCGGTTCAACGTCTACTAAGGGGTGGTCTTCACCGTCTGAGGGTGTCTCTCCTCGAGCGAATCGGAGCCCTCCTGAAGTGGACCCTGCTGTCAGAGCGGTGTGGAGAGCGCCGCGAAAATGCTCGGCGTCCGCGATCTCTGGCGGGACCGCTCGGATGAGTCGAGTCGCGAGTTGGCGGACGCCCGACCCATGTCCTGTGACGCCGACCTGCACGAGGTCAATGAGGGCCTGCTCAAGTCCGCCGTTGAAGTGGTAATCATTTCGCGTTCGGGTTGCCATGTTTTCCACTATAGGCCTACATGATCGCGTTCATAACAGATGTAAGTGGTAAATCGGCGATTCGGAATAGACATTGCTTGCCAACACAGGTAACGTCGTTAACGCACAACGACCCCGGTCGGCAAAGCGCCGACCACATGGTGGTTGGCGGCCGACGGGGTCGCAGGTGTTCTCTAGGCGGGAACCCTTCGACTCTAGCTGGTGCAGCGGGGCAATCTCTAAATGGGGGTTGTGCCTAAGCCCTAGTGCTGCCGCGGTGCAGAAAGGAGCATGGCCCATGGCCAATCGCTCATCTATCTCCGGCCGCTACATCTCGAATGCTGCTGCGGCGCGTCACCCGCGCACCAGCGTCACCGAAAGCGGAAGCAACAACAGCAACGGTACGCACTACCGCAACTCAGGAAGCGGCCGCTTCATCACCGGTGCACAGGCACAGCGCAATCCGAATGGGAGCCAGGCTGAACGCGGCTAGGCAGCGGCCGCTCTAGCGACCTTAGGGGTGTCCCACGCTGAGCGTGGGCACCCCTTTCTCGTCGCCTCGCGATCGAGGACGCTTCTCGAGTTGCTCTCGAGGTTGATTAGCCTCTTGCCGCGCGGAGGGCCGTCGGAGACCT
The DNA here is from genome assembly GCF_052113745.1 of Cryobacterium sp. W22_MBD10_FK3. Classification (NCBI taxonomy): domain Bacteria; kingdom Bacillati; phylum Actinomycetota; class Actinomycetes; order Micrococcales; family Microbacteriaceae; genus Cryobacterium; species Cryobacterium sp. W22_MBD10_FK3. The sequence goes on along the minus strand of NZ_JBGQOH010000020.1, from coordinate 21,983 downwards.
GCGGCTACAACTCGAAATCGGCGGCTGGCATCGATACCGGCACAATGCCTGCGGTGCCAACCTTGCGACGGTGGAAATGTCCTTGTTCTGGGTCGCAGTCCCGGAAGGGGCCGTTGCTCCTGTCGAAGATAATGACGGCGTGGCGATCCCAATGGTTGATCCACCAGGAGGAAACGGCGCCGGCGTCGCCGTCCATGAGGCTGGCGTCGGCTTGCATGCTGGCCTGCCAGAGCGCCTTGAACCGAGCGACGACTTCCGGGTGTAGCCACCATTCGGTGCACCAGGGTGTGGGTTTGGTGCCGGTGGTTTCAACGGTGCTGAGGTGCGTGGCCAGCCAGTCGAGGAACATCTGCCGGACATCGACTGGAGTCTCCTCCCCGTCACTCTGATCGTCGTACTCAGCCACGTGCGCCCACTTTCAGTGGTGCCGTGACCGTCATAGGCCTGGTTATCTTGATGGCAGAGGACAGCGTCTTGTCGCGGAACCAGGGGATGGTGTTGACCATCACTGGCCGGCATTTCGAGCTAAACATAACCGCGCGCCACTCAGGCAGCGAACCGAGTGCGGCGATGTCGAGGGTGTTGACCTTGCGCGTATTGGTCGATGTGGACATGTGGCCGTCTTTGCCGGTGGAGCTGCCGTAGGTGATCTCGTCGTGCTCACCGATCAGCGCGGCCAGCGAGCGGAGGAAGTCATCGTCGCCGGATCCGCCGCCGAAGACGCGAGTGGCGGCGGCGTCCCAAAGGGTTTGCCAGCCGTCTTTCCCGAACGCGTCGATCGCCTGGGCACGGGATTGGAAGTAGGAGTTCAGGATGATGCCCATGGATCCGTAGAACGAGTACACCGAGGGCAATTCGGGCCAGCGGACGATGTTGGCGCATTCGTCGAGCTCCATCACCAGCGGCACGGTGAGCCGGCCGCCGTTGCCTTGCGCAGCGTGCTCGGCGGTCTTGCAGATCGCGCGGATGAGGGCGGTGAGGATGGCGCCGCCGGATCCTTCACCGTCTTTGGAGAGCAGTACGAGCGTTTCGGTGCTGCGTATGAACTCGTCCGGGTTGAACCGGCGAACACCCTCAGCGCTGGTCCAGGCGAGGAGGTCATCGTCAGCGAGGGCTGAAGCCATCCGCTGTGCCGTGGCGTAGACACTGCCTTTGGTCTTCTCGGGCCAGCTCAGGATGCCCTCGATTGTCGAGGACGGCCCGGTTTTCCCGTGACGGGCCAGGATCCGCTGTACCTCGTGCCCTTCAGCGCGGGCAATCCACGCGAACACCTGCGAGAGGGGTTCGTGCTCGAGCGCGGCGGCGAGGAAGAAGTAGGCGAGCAGGTCGCGGCCGGCGGTGTCGAACTGGGAGTCTCCGCCTCGGTCGGAAGCTTTCCGGGTGGAGGCTTCAAAGATGGCCGCGAGCTCGCGGGCGTCGGCGGCGCTTTGCACGTAGTCGAGCGGGTTGAACACGAAGTCTGGGCGGGTATCGCGTCGATAGATGCGGTTGGGGTCGAAGATGAACGCCTGGCCGTGGCCGGCACGGCCGGCGAGGGTTTCGCGGACGCCGTCGACTTTGTTGGACGTCATGATCGCAGCCCCCGGGGCTTCGATCATGTGGCGGATGACGAGGGCGGAGGTTTTGCCTCGGCCGGTGCCGAAGACGTATACGCCCAGGTCTCGCCACCCTTGATACACCCACCGGTCCCCACGCCCCACGAGCCGGCCGACCCGCTCCCCCGCCGGTAGGTTCACCGCGGCCGGGTGCAGCTGCGCAGCCTCCGTCGCCCGCGCTGTTTCGCGCAACACGGCGGACTGTTTGCGTGTGGCCATGTGCTTGAGGGCGACGTTGTTGCGCTTGGTCGATGCCCACTGTGCCTGCTTGGCCAGGACGAACGCGAACACCGCAACCACGAGAACCAGAGCCACTAAGGACGTCCAGGTCGCAGCCGGCGGCCAGGGGGCGTCGCGGAAGAGGAAATCGCCGGCCAGAGCGGCCGGGTTCCACGAATAAGTGACACCGGTTGGTGTGAGGGCGGCGCCAGCGTGCACGGCGACGAGTAACCCGAGGACGGTCATGAGGGCGAGGACGCCTGTCATGATGCGGGCTTTCCAATCGATCATCGGATTCTCCTTGCAACCTGCAGCGCAGGCGTTGTGGTGCGTGGCATCAGGTGCCGAGTTTCAGGGGGTCGGTGCTGTACGGGTCGACGGCGATGTGGACGTGGTTGCAGTAGTCGCTGAACTGCGTCATTGACAGGTCCAGGGTCACGCCGGCGTCGGCGCGGCACTGGGACTGGCCGGTTCCGGACCCGTCCGGCATCACCGGGCTGAGCGCTTTGAGCAGCTTCAACGCGTTGGCGTCGGCGCCGGTGGTGGGCATCCGATCGAACGAGTAGAAGTCGACGGCGTGGCCGCCCCCGTTCGCCGAGTGCGGCGACGTGAGGCCGGAGCCGAGGATCTGGCCGGTGCAGGCCCGGTTGATGTCGGAGATCCCGACGCTGTCGAAGGTGTTCGTGGCGATGGTGATGACCTGCAGGATCCGGGTATCGATGCCGCAGTTCTCTTTGGTTTCGCCGTTGGCGATCCAGCGGATCTCGCGGAGGTGATCCGGTGACAGGCCGGTGATGTTGCCGGAGTCGATCTTGGCCACCAGGCCGGCTGCGAGGGTGCGGGCGTCGCTGTCGACGCCGGCCGCGCAGGCCGCGTCTCCGGTGGTGAGCGCGGTGACGACGGCTCGGGCGCCGTCATAGTACTTCGTGTAGTGGTTGGGGTCGGCGTTGATCTGCACGGCGTGCGCCGCCTGGGTGGTCGTCATGGCTTCCCAGTTCGGCACCCGCAGCAGGCGCTGGAAGAAGAACGATGCCGCCTGGGTGGGGTCCATCCGCTGAGCGAGGGTGCCCCAGGTGTCGCGTTGCTGGAACAGGCCGCGGGAGTCGGGACCGGCTAGGTCGCCGTATTCGATGTTGCGCAGCGTCGATTCGCCCATCGCCGTCATCACACCGATGGTCTGCCCGCTCACGTTGACACCCAAGGTCGCGCCGGCGTTCATGATCAGGGCCGCGTTCACGAGCTGGTCACCTTGGTAGCCGGCGACCGCGCCGCGTTCGGCGGCGTCTTTCGGGTTCGCGGCGACCGCCGCGCACGCGTTGGTGCCAGGGCCGCCGCCGGTGATCAGCAGCAGCCCGGTGAAGATGACCACCAGTACCAGTACTGCCCCGGTCCCCCAGATACCTTTCTGCATGCGCTGGTCAGGTGGGGGTGTTGCCGGCGGCCATGGCGGAGTCGGTGTTGGTGACTTCGATCTCCCAGTCCGAACGAATGTGACGGATATGGGTTTCCGGGTTCGACCCGTACTTGAACACGCAATTGCCCGGGTTCAGCCCCATCAGCGTGGCGGTGGTGTCAGGTGCGAAGTTGAACGTCTCCTGCGCCCACCGGGCGTCTTCGGGGCGGTCCTGCCGGAACGCGTAGACCGTCTGTGCTTCCTGCACGACGGTGTAGCCGGGGCTGTCGACGGGGATGTCGGTGCCTTTGTGCATGACGAAGACGTTGGAGATGCCGAGGGATCGGGAGAGTTTCTGGTTGGATTTGACGAGCTGGGCGGAGGGGCCGCCGATCATGTGCCAGCCCTCTTCGTAGATCACGTTGGTGATGAACCCGCGCTCCTGGCGGAGCCGGCCCATCAGCCACATGTTCCCGATCGCCATCACCGTCGGAATCGCCGGCCCCGAGTCGGGCAGCTGCGAAATGTCGAACGTGGTCAGCTTGTGGGAGAGATCCACATGCTGGCTGGTTTCGCCGTCGAAGACGCCGGCGTAGGTTTCCAGGAGGTTCTGCAGGCCGAACCGGATCGACAAACCTGCCTGGTGAAACCGTTCGGACGCCTCCGGTGACAGCCCCTGGTCGGTGGGGACCATGCCTAGGTACGGCATCAGGTCCGTCGTCGTCGCGGCCCGGCGGGTGTCTTGGAAGCGCTCGAAGAGCAGCTGCAGTGCGTGCCGGGTGGCTTTTTCTTCCCACTCGGTCGCGGCGGTGTCGTCGCGGGCGATGCGGGCGACCGCGTTGATGAGCAGCATCTGCCCCTGCAGCCCGGTGCCCTGCGCGATGAGGGGGTCCATGAGGTTGAACCTGGTCCCCGTACCGTCCGGATCGAACCGGAGCGGCTCGGTGCCCATCCGCCGGGTCAGGGCCGCGTATTCGCCTTCGCCGCCTTCGTCCTTCTTGTCAAAGACCACTGCGCGATGGTTTCGCAGCAGTAGCGGCCGCATCACCATCACCGTCTTGGTGAACGAGGACTTTCCCGACCCGACGGTGCCGATGATGAGCACATTCGGCGACGTCAACTTTCGAGGGGACGCGTTGTACGCGGTCGGGGCGTCATGGCTGATCATCGTCGAAGACAGATTGTCGGTGCCGTTGACGACGCCCTCGATCCCGGTCGGGGCCCCGATTATGCCGGTGTTCAGGATCTCGGCCTGCCGGGTCGTTGTGGGCGCCCCGGCCAGCTTGGGTGCGTACCACCCTCGCGCCGCCGCGCCTGAGGAGGCGCGGAGCACGGACCCGGGCCGGGAAAACGGTGGCACGTCCGCCGGCCGGGCCGTGGGCCCAGCCGAATCGGATGCGGCAGCGTCCTCTTCACCGGTTAGGACGGGCGGGATCGTCGCGGTGGGCGACATGAAGATTTTCAGGCCCGGCACGGACCCGTACCAGGGCTTCCTCGACCCGGCAGAGTGAGCGCCACCACCGGCGGCGCTCGTCGTGGTGGTGGGCGGTGTGGCCGGGTTGGTGGTCATGAGAGTGCTTCCTTCTCGGTGCGGCCGGCAAGACGGTTGATGGCCCGGGAGGCCATCGTGGGCGCTGCGGGGCGAAGGCCCCGGCCGATGGGCCAGGTTGTGCCGGACGCGGCGGACTGGAACGAGTCCTGCCAGTCCAGCCGTTCGATGCCCAGGCCTGTGGCGCAGGCTTCCTCGAGCTGGCGGGAGGCTTGGGCGAGGTCGTCGCGGGTGGGCGCGGAGATGGTGATGAACCCGATCCAATCGACACCATGATGGTGCGATCCGGCGGCCAGGTCTGCGGAGCGGCGCTGCGCGGCCGACATCCTCGTGGTCGAGTCGTCGGAGACCAGGCGGCCCTTCTGCTGGTCGGCCATGACCCCGGCAAGGTCCCGGACGACGTCTGCTCTAGCTTTCGCTTTGGCTTGACCGGCAGGGACCAAATGCAGGTGGAAGGACACGGAGCGGACGAAGGTGAGTTCTCGGCCGATGAGCAGATCCAGACACCAGAGCGGGCTGCGGCCGGCCACGGCGAGGTTCTCACCGTGGATCGCCGCCGTCCGATGCCACCAGGTCACCGGAGGCGAAACCGGCCCGTCCTCCCCCATGATCAGCGACGTCGGGTCGACGTCTTCGACCACGTGTGCGGAGAACTCATCGTGTGAGCGCAACCCGGCACGGAGAGGGTCGACGGTGCGGGTGAGGTCAATGGGCAGGTGTGGGTTCTGTTGGTGCAGCATCAGCGCGGTGGTCTGCTTCGCCGTCAGGGCGCGGACGTCGCCCATCTTCGCGTCGTCCAGGCCTCGTTCGGTGGCACGGATTTGATCGGCCATCAGCACCCGCCAGGCGTCGCGGCCAAGGCCGAACTTCGCCGCAGCATCGGTGAACTGTTGATCCAACGGCCAGGACACCACGACGTAGTGGCGTTGCACCATCGCGTCTGCACTGGATTTGCGGATCACTTCGTCGTAGGAGAGTTTCTGCGCCTCAAACGAGTCCCGCTGCGCGGCCGTCCAGTCCTCGTGCACGCTCTCCAGGCGGGTCTTCACCCAGAGCTGCTGCCTGGCGGAGTCCGGAGGTAACACCCGGGTGAGGGTTTGCACGTCGCGGATCAACGACGACGGCGCCGCCCGGCGGGCCAGGAACTTGCCCCAGGCGTTGGCTGCCCGGGTCAGCGCGGCCGCGGTCTCCATCCCGCGCAGCTGACCCGATACCGAAAACGCCACCGACAGGTACGGTTGCTCACCGATCGGGGCATGCCAGGCGATGCCGGGCATGTTCGAGGCGTACTGCAGCCAGCCCATTCCGTCGGAACCATCCGGGTTCGCCCGCATCTTCACCATGGCGCGCTCCGCGGCCCGCATCTCCTCTTTGCTTCCCTGATTGATGGCTTCCTGCAGCTGGTCCCACGCCCCGACTTCGTAGGGCACGAATTCGTCCGTTCCCAGCCGGCGGCGGGCCCGGGCGCGGGCGCGTTTCCGGCGGCGTTCGAGCACGGTGCCCCGGTGCGTGCGTGCGGTCGTGAGCATCGTGATGCCCACCCCGGTCACGGCCACGATCAGGGCCGGCAGGCCCAATCCCATGACCATGCCGACCATGCCGCCGCCGATGAACACGGCCAGCAAGAACACCCGGGTTTTGGACGCGGTGCCGCCGAAGAACCCGCGGTGCCCGGTCTCACCGCCCAAGTACCGGACGTATGGCTCCGGGTTACTCATGGGTGGAGTCCTTTCCATAGTGCTGCTCGTGGTCCTCCACCGGGGCGACCGCCGCATCCGTGACCGAATCGGTGACCTTCTTCGTCGTATCGAACCCGGCCTTGGCGCCGGCGGCGATCATCGTGGGAATCCCGATTGCTGCGCCGACACCGGTCGCGGACTCCGCGACACCCGCTGCGGTCAGCCCGGTCTCAGCCGCTGCAGCGCTTCCACCGGCAGCCGCCGTGCCCGCACCGACCGTGGTGCCGGCTCCTGCAGCTGCACCCGCGCTCGCCCCGCCACTCGTGCCGCCCCGCGAGGCCGCCTCAGAGATCGACGACGTCGCCGTGTCGCCTTGGGCCGCAGCCGAACCACCACCACCCGTGCTGCCAGCACCGCCGGTGGTGACCGGGGTGCTGTCCGACTCGTCGGAGGCCGACGAACTGTCAGCGCTCCGGCTGCTCGTTGAACTGCTGGGACTGCTGTCGCCGTACTTCGCATCGGCCTGCTGCATCGACGGGGACCCGATCGTCGGACCCGCAACCGCCGCACCGCCACCCCCGGTCGGGATGACCGGGGCGAACTTCGTCAACGCGAGGGGGGCCAACCCCGCCATGAACAACGCCAGGATCGACACCACCAACGTCACCGTCTTGGCAAGCGTGGGCGAGCCGGCGAACACATCGACCTGCGCAGACATCATGCTGTACGCGATCGCGAGCAGGAAGAAGAGCAGCGGGTGCGAGGCCAGGATCCCGAACCACAGGTACGCGATCTTGGACCCGAACTTTCGCTTCTGCGGGTCCACGATCCACACGAACCCCAGCGGGAACAACACCCCGGAGAAGTAGAGAGTGATGAGCTGCACGATCAGCATGAGCAACACGATCAGTAAACCGATGATCATGAAGAACATCAGGATGACGCCCAACACGGCACCGCCGGCCAGGCCGTCGCTGTTCTCCTCCGAGAGCATCACGGAGAACTTGTCCACGATCGTCTGAGCATTATTTGTAACGCCCCACGAGATCAGCGAATCTGACAAGGCCCCGAAGAACGTCACCAGAAACGCCCCCAGCGCGGGCCCGAACATGGCGCCGAGAATGAACGCGGGCCCATACAACGTCAGTGACTCCCCCAGCTCACGGCCGGACTGATGCCCGCGCGCGGTGCGCACAATCTGCGGAATCAGCAACGCGACAAACACGAAGATCGCCAGGGCGAACGACACCCGGTACGCCTGCAGGAACCAATCTGCAGTCAGATCCGGAAGGGTCGCGTGCGTCAGGGCTGGCAGCACGTTATCAGCCAGTCCCTTGGCCCCGTTCTGCATCATCTTGAACGAGTTCCCCGCTGGATCCGACCAGAAGTTCGCCACTCCTGCAGCCGTATTCACGGCGTTGTTGGCCCCGTTGACGGCGTCCCTTATTCCGCCCGTTGCTCCGTTCCATGCGCACGTTGCGATGTTGGTGCAGCCGTCTCCCGCCGCCACTAGCAACCGCCCGTGTAGCGATTGCCACCAGCGGTGAGCTTCTGGGCGTCAGGCTGCTCGCCGTCGGCGACATGCCATGCGCCGTCTTCCCAGACCATGACGAAGGCTTGGGCTGTGACCTTGGTCGGGCTCAACTCGCCATTAACGACGTATCCAGCGGCGATATTTACCGTCACGCGATCGGCTGTCGAACTCTCTCCCACCAGCCATAGTCCGTTCGTGGTGGATAGGTGGAAGGGTGCGCCCAGCTCGACCTCACCGTTGGTGAGGTCATCAGTGGATGAATATGTACCAGCAAGATCTCTATAGGAATCCGGCGTATCCACAGACATGATGGCGTCGCTGACAGTGCTCGCGTCAGCAGAGTCAGGGTAGGGAGACTGCCACACGAATCGATAGAACGCTGTGGCGACTTCTACGGCTCCGTAGGTGCTGTGTTTGGCTTCTGCTTGGGCGGTGAGGACCATGTTGGCGGTGCGGTCCTGGCCGCCGAGGCAGCCCGTGGGTGCAACGTCGTCCCCGTTGTCTTCGCTCCCCGATGCGCTACCGGTCGCGGTCGCCGTCGGTGTCGGTGTGCTCGAGGTGGGTGTTGTGAGGGGCTCTGCTGCGGGGCGGGTTGCTGTGTAGGCGATGCCTCCGCCGATGGCGAGGACCAGGATGCCGCCGCCGATGACGAGAGGCCACCGGCTGCGACCGGATGCTGTAACCATTCGCATGGTGGGTCTCCTTGGGTGGTGTGGTTAGCCGGCGAATGAGAGGACGGCGCCGACGATGATCGCCAGGCCGGCGAGGGCGGCGAGGGCGATGCCGGCCCAGACGGCTTTCCGGCGGCCTTGTGCGTGGGCTTGCGGGTTGGGGTTGGTGTCGCCGGAGGCTCCAGCCATGGCCACGATGCCGAAGATCAGGAACCCGATGGAGACGAGGATCCCGATGGCCCAGAGGGCGGCGATGAGTTTTTGCCAGAGGGCGGTGAACTCGGCTCCGCCGAAGGAGAAGTCGGGCAGGATCCCGTCGAGGGGATTGTCGATCGCCGCGCGGAGCATGAGGTCGTGCATGTGGTTAGGCCTTCCGGTTCTGTGTGGGAGCGGTGGAGACCGCGGATTGCAGCGCCCGGACCACGCTCGCGGCTGCGGCCACGAATGCGTCCCTGGTCGCGGGCTGGAGCTGGGCGAGGGTGAGTTGTCCGCGCTCGGCGATGTGCGCGTCGTAGGGGATGTCGTGCAGGGCGGTGACGCCGGCTTGGTTGAGGAGCCGTTCGACTTCCTGGCGGACGGCGTCGTTCTCGGGGCGCCCGTCGGTGAGGCGAATCGCGATCGCCCGGTTGGCCAGCCCTGCAGAGTCGCCGCCGGCTGCACGGAGTTCCTCGAGTAGCTGGATCGCTTCCAGGACTGAGTCGCCAGCGTTCATGACGGGGATCACGAGGACGTCTGCCACGGACACTGCACCCTGGAATGCGGAGGAGGTGGGGACGTTGCCGGAGTCCATGACGCGAATGGCGTAGAACTCATCGATGACGTTGGACACGGCCACGACGGATTCGCCGGTGAGGCGTTCGCGGCGGCCGGTGGATCCGATCACGGAGGCAAACGAGGTTTGCGGGGCGGTGTAGCCGGCGAGGCGTCCGACGGTGCCCACTTGATCGACGTCGCGGACCAGTTCCCCCAAGCCGAGTTGAGGGTTGCCCTCAGCGCGGAAGTTCAGCGCGCCGGGGTCATCGGAGACTTCCAAGATCGCGACGGAGCCGCCGCGGATCGCGGCGAGTACTCCCCCGAGCAGCAACGCGGTCGGAGTTTTACCGGTGCCGCCCTTCGGGTTGTTCACCAGCACCGAGACGGCGCGGGTCCACGTTGCTTGGCGCACGGTGGTCTCATGCGCCATGCGTTGTTCCTGCAGGCGCCGCTCCCCCAGTTCTGCGGCGCTGGGTCCGACCGGCAATCCCAGACTCGCCAAGGCTCCACGGAACCCCGTGGTGGCCTTGGCTGGGTTCGCCGTTCGCGCCCCGGCGACCAGAGCGGCCGCCGACCCGCCAAACAACACCGAGGTGCTAGCCAGGCTCACCGTGGTCGGCGCCTCAACTGCGGTTTCCGCAGGCGTCGGCGGCATGACGGGGTCTGCTCCGACCCCAGCGGAGGGGTGCGCGGGACTATCGTCGGCCGTTTCTGCTCGACGGCGGGGCGCCGGCGGGGGTATGTGGGCCGTGTCGTCCTCGACGTAATCTCCGGCGCGGTCAGCCGCGCCGAAGACATCACGGGTGCTGCGGTGACTGGTGTCACTCATGGGCGGTATCTCCTCTCGAACTCTTGCTAAGCATCAGAGGGATATAGGACGCCCCCCAAAGGCCCTGACTAGTCTCTACTTTTTCGCCCCTAAATGCCACCTGAACGGGGGGTGTGCCTCGCCTGAGTGCCAGCATAAATCTCCTGAACCAAAGGAAACTTGCGCCTGGTTGCACACGCGGGGTCGTTTTGAAACCCTATGTGTCACTACCGACATTGGCGCGCTCGTTAATTTGTCAACGTAATTAGATGCGTTTGCATTAACCGCAGAAGAGTCGTGTTGCGGGTAAAAATGCGCGGATCCACGCCAGAATTGAGCGCATGGCGCGCGACGACAATCTGATGAAACATGCCCCTGACCGGGTGGCCCTGTTTCAAGAGCTGTTTTCCGCACCTTCCCGGATCCTTGTCCTCCGCGTGCTGCTCCCCAAGCCTCTGAGCTTCAACGAGTTGTTCGACGCGATCGGCGACACCATGAGCCGCCCCGCCGTCCACGCCGCACTGATCGATCTTCGGTCGATGGGCTACGTCGAGGACGACGCCCCCGACGACGTCCTCCGCCGCCCCGCCGGGACCATCTTCACCGCGCGACGAGATCTCGTCACCCGCGACTTCGGCCAGGTCCTCGAATTCGTCCTGGGCTAGGGGTGGCGTTGTCGCGCTAGGTCGGCCGGTTCCTGCCGTGCTCCCATTTTCCATAAGCTAACCATATAATGATTAGGGTTGACCTGGTCAACGATGGAGAGTGGGGAGGTCGGGCAGAATGGCACAATGCCTCGCTATGTGCGTCCCCCTCATGATGAACTCGTGGAGGCAGCGATCGACGCATTTGGGAACCGAGCGCGGGTGGCGATCCTTAGACATGTTCGCGAGAACGGTCCCTGCACTCGCGCCGACATTGCAACGGCACTCGGGATTGCTCCCCCAACAGCCTCGAACCACCTGTCAGCGCTTGAGACAGCAGGGCTTATCGAGTCATCGCCTCCACGCAGCGAGGCCAGGAGTGGTCAGTGGGTCCGTTACACAGCTGTTCCCGAACGCATCACAGAGCTTTACGTTGCTTTGGGTAAGTTTCTCGGGCAATCAGAGCCTTAATCGTGCAGCTCCCGCGTGGCGCACACTCTTGAATGGGTTTAACGCAAAGATCGTTTCCATGGCAGTTGCAAAGGGAAGCCGGATTCGTCGCGACCACACCCCCACGGTGTTGTTCCAGACACGAGTCGACCCCGCGATCCGCGCGGAAGTGAATCAAGCCGCAGCCGCAAGTGGTGTCTCCACCGGTATCTACCTGGAAGCACTACTTCGCCTAACTCTCGCGGACAAGGGCCAGCTGCCCGTCCTCGACCTCATCCCTAACCCAAACGAGGAGCTGCTTATCCCAGCCGCTTAAACGAAAAAGCCCGCCGCTTCCGCGACGGGCTTCTACAAGTTTCGTAGCTCAAACCCTCTGTGCTTGCCGGCCCGAGGTTCGAGCTAATCCAGATCACCAGCCCTCACGGGAGGTTTCTCTATGCCACAGAGCATAGCTGATTTCACGCAGAATGCACCCATAAAGGTGTCCGGCGTGTCCGCAGAGCAGTGGACAGCGTGGGATTTGACGCGCCGGATTAGTCCCCGCGACCAGGTCCGGGTCATGAAACGCGACGCGTATGGGCGTATCGATGAGAACAATTACCCCTCGATTCACCGGGTGGGCCCGGTTGAACCGTCGACGCCGTGGGCGATGAACCTGGCCGATGACGCGGGTGTGTTCCGGTTTCTCTGCTTCGACTTTGACGGCAAGATCCAGGGCGTTGTGGATGCCGAGTTGATGGAGCGGGCTGTCGATCAGTGCGATGCGCTCTCTCGCACGCTGGATGAGTTGTCGATCGCACACGTGGTCTGCCAGTCCTCCGGAACTGGTGGCCGGCACCTGTGGTTGGCCCTGCAGGACGGTGCCGTCAAGGCTGATGTGGCCCCGGTGGCTCGGGCCGCGCAGGTCACCTACAGCCAGTTGGACTTCGGCATGCTGTTGAACACCGTCACCGGTGCCGCCCGTCCCCCGGGTTCCCCGCACCGGGACGGCAGTTCCTCGAGCGTGCTCCGCGGTTCTGTGGCCGCTCTCGCGGCCCCGTCGACGACGAGGGCTGACCTGGTCGCCCTGGCTGGGCTGCTCGAGGAACGCAAGCCTGCTCTCCGCGCCCAGGAGAGCCGCCCGTCTGGACCCGTGAACATCCACCACACCGGTCACCGCTCCTTGAGTGCTGCGGGGGCGGCGCACATGGCCACCATCGACGGTGGCCGTGATCCGTCCTGGACCGGGTTCATGTGCCTGCTGTCGGCCGCGAATGCGGGCTGGAGCTTCCTGGATGTGGAGCACGCGGTCAAGTCCGCGCCGGGGATGGAGCATTACCGGACGAAGAACACCGGCCGTGGCGGCCGCCATCCCCGCTCAGCCGGTGAGGCCCGTACCCGCCTGGAGCGCCAGTGGGACAAGGCCGTGCAGTACGCGGCCTTGCAGCGCCCGCTGCCGGCGGAGAAGGCCCCGGAGGACCTCACGGAGCTGACCGCCATCGTCGCTGAGGTGTCGGACCTGCTGGAGCGGTTCCGGGTCAATCCCGGCCGGTGGGGCGCGACCGAGGCCACGTCGAACCAGCAGTCGATTCTCTCCGCCCTGGCGTACCTGACCTTGCAGACCGGCAAACGCGTTGTCGCCGCCGCGATCCGAGACCTGGGCCCCATGGCAGGCCTGGGACGAACCACCGCAGCCACCGCGCTGACAGCCCTCGCGGAGGCCGGCTACGTCGAACGGGTCACGGCCAGCGACGAGGGGAACGCGGCGGAATGGCGGCTAGTCTCCACGTTTTCCACAACCCTTCGTACAGTCCGGTCACAACCACTACATAACCCCCGCCCCCCTGCCGCCGACCCGCTTCCCGTCAGTCGTACTACTGCCGAGCTTTTTAACACTCGCGCTGCTCTCGTGGCCCAGCTCGAGGCACAACTCACTGACCAACGCCACGACCTGTTCACCCGCCGCGGCCTGGGCCACCTCGCCGGCAAGCTCTACGCCCTCCTGAAGCAACACCCCTCCCTCACGGTCGACACGGCTGCTCGTCTCCTGGGCGTCACTGCCCGGCACACCGCGACGATCCTGGGCCGGCTCCGTCGACACAAGCTCCTCGTGGGCCACCGCGACGGGTGGGCCAGATCCAAACAAGACCTCCGGGACCAGGCCGCGAAGATCCTGAACGTGGCCGGAACGCTGGTCGCTCGAGCGGAGCGGTATCGGGTGGAGAGAGAGGTCTGGGCGTGGTGGCAAGCGGAAGTGACCACCATGAACACCCACCCGGGGAAGCGGCCTAAGCGTCCCCACGTGTCCAGCCGGCCTCTGTTCGAAGCAAGTAATGCCGGGGAACGGGTGTGGCCGCGGTATCCGCGGGCCAGCAACAACCTGGCTGATCACCGCAGTGCGCTGGAGCTCGTTGCGGCCGGCAACCTGAATCCGGAAAGTCGTTGGCTGTACCTGGGCGATGTCGCTTAGGTGAGCGTGTGGGCCGGGCTGGCTCAGGTTCTGGTGGCGTTGAGGGTGAGGCCGTTAGTGGAGCTTGCTTGGATGAATAGTTCATCGATCCAGGCTTTATCCACGGTGGGTTCGGTGCCCTGGGTATAGAGGAATTGCAGTGGAATGCTGGGGTGCAGCCAGATGGTGGTTCGGCTGTCGGCGGTGTCAGTGGGGTAGGGGCAGGTGAGGTTGAAAGATTGGTGAAGTCTGAGTTTCGCGCCGATCACGATCTCGAGATGGGCTAGGACGGTGTCATCGAAGTTAATGGCAACTCTCGAGTTGTAGATGAGAGTTCCCATGTCTGGTTCCTAACCATGCCTGGTATGCGACCGGCGCCTGCTGGGTGACTGTTGTCGATGGTGCCGGATAAATCCGTAGACAAGCGCGGACCACCCGATTAGCGGGGCCGATGACATTCGGCGTCTTTACTACGAGTCTCTGTGTTGAGCCGGTGAAGCAGATCTGGAAAGGAAGACGCCCCGGAGAAGGCTGGGTGGCCTGTTCGCGCGCTCACTGTACCTACAGAGCTGATGGGCAAGATAGCCCCAGTTGAGGGGCGGTGCCCTGTGGACGCCGTGCGCGTCTTTTGGTTCAGGCACTTTTTTGTCTGTCTGTCCGGTCATCGTAGTTCGCTTTCGCGCCTGCGCGCCCACACTCTCGGACGCGGTCGAGGGCTCCCTTATTTCGCCCGAGACTGCGGGCACTTCGGCTCTCCCGCTCTCAATCGATTCTCTTGCCAGACAGGCAAAAAAATCAGTTGAGCGGAGAGTCTCATGTATCTGTCCCACGTCGTTGTCACCGGGCCTGTGCGAAGCAGTGATGACATTGCAGCCGACCGGAAAGCCGCGAACGCGTTCTTCACCCGGTACAACAAACCCACCTGGAAGAGTGCCCGGGAGCGGGAACGGATGGTCGAGTTCTACAGCCACGACTGGAACCTCGTGTGCTGCGCCCTCGAGGCCAAAGCCTGGACCCTCGAGCACGGCCAGGACACCGTGGCCGCCCGCGCCCAGGCCAAAGCCGCCCGGGAAGCCGCCGAAGCGCTAGGCGGACTGCCCGCTCGGGACGACTCGAAGCTTCGCCCGTACGTGCACTACACGACCACCCGGCGGATGCCCGCTCCCGGTTTGACGGTCAGCCCGATCGGGGAACGCCTCACCGGGCGGCGTGAAGCGGCGAGGTTCTGGGCGTTGTGCAAGAACCCGACCCCGGTGTTCGTTGACAAGGTCCTGCACGCCGGCCACCCCTTCACCCAGTGGGCCCTCCTAAACCCGTCCTACGGGCCCCTGCAGGACGCTCCGGAGAACTACCGGGGCACGCTGCGGACACCCAAAGAGCTGCGGTTCCGGAAAGGCACCATCCGCCCCGGCGGGATGAGCTACGACCGCGCCCTAGAAATCGCGCTGCAAGCCCTACCGGCCCGGTAAGTGAGGGTCCGCGGCCGCCCCGTGACCGGGACGGCCGCGGGTGAGGGGGCCGCCCGCCCCCTCACACTCCCCCAGGCGAGCACGTTCTCCACAGGACCACAAACCAGTCGCCGGCTCGGCGCCGGCCGGTTTTAGCGTTCAGGGATCCCACTTCATCGAAAGGACGCCCTTATGTGTTTCATCAAACTTGCCGTGACCACCTACGAACACGACCGGTCCCGGCCCGCGATCGGCGCCGACGATGTGTGGATCAACCTCGACCAGGTCGTCACCATCCAGGAGCAGCTGGACAGCAATACCTTCGCCGACGCCGTCCGGATGGGCATCACCCCGGAAGAGCACTACCCGTGCGTGGAGCTGAGCATGTCCAACGGCACCACCCACCTGGTCTCGCTGGGCGTGTACGCCACCCAGGCGGCCGGGTTCGACGCGATCACCCGGTTCATGCCCGCCCTCATCAGCGCCAGCGCCACCCGTGACGACGAGCTCGAGCAGCTCCTGGCCGAATCGCCGTCAGTCAGAGCGCACTAACTCGACCTCCGATGTGGGCACGCCGCTCTGTTTTGGGCCGTCGCGCGCAACCTGGATCCGGCGACAGAACCCAACGATCGAGGGAGATCGGCCAGGAGTATTCTCGGCTCCAACCCGGTGTGATGGTCCCCCCACTGTCACGCCGGGCCCACCCCACTTGTGGCGCCGGCGGCATGGCACGGACGTGATTTAACGGCCACACCTGCCAGCGCCTATGGCCGGTGTCTGCGGTGACCAGGCGCACGTCCCTGGCGGAACGTGGAGGAACAGCGGCGCGGCCGCCGCACTCCTACCCCAGGTGAGCCGCTGCGCGGCCGGGGTCCTTCTCGGAGTGGAATCAATCTGACCCCGTGACGGCGCTGCCGTCCACAAGCGAATTGGAGCCGCTTCGCGGCGCTGCCCGGTGGGCTTTTTGTCCTATCTGGCGTTTCACCGTAGCTTCCTCCCGTGCCTGCGTGCCCGGATTCTCGGACGCGCCCTGCGGGCTTATTTCGCCCGACAATCCGGGCACTTCGGCACTCCCGGTCGCTATCGATTTCTCTTGCCAGATAGGGCAAAAAAACAGTTGTTCAAGAGGAAGAGAACCGATGGCTGAGACCGATTACCCGTACGAGAACACCTACCCCCGGGAGCGCTACGCCGCCGGGTGCGCCTGCAGCGGGTGCCGGTCCGAAGGTGCCGCAGACACTCAGCCAGGCGAAACCTGCACCGCCAGCCGCTACGCCGACAGCTTCGCCTAGACCAGAGGGAAAAGAACTCATGCTCACCATCACCCACACCCACGAAGCCGGAACCATGATCGACGGCACCAGCCGAGGCGACGGCACCGCCGAGATCCTCAAGTCCACCGGATGGCGCTGGGGCCGCAGCATCAGCGCCTGGTTCGTCCCCCAATCCCGCGACTGCCTGCCCAAACTGCACACCATCACCCGCACAAAGACGGCACTTGAAGCCGCCGGGTTCGAGGTCACAACCGAAATCGACAGCAGCCACCGCACGACCGCCGACGTCGAGGCCGGAAAGATCGAGCGCCAGGCGGACCGGGTCGACGCCCTGGCCGCGAAAGCAGAGCGCAAGACCAGCGCGGAAGATGCCGCCTACGACAAGGCCTGCAGAGCGTTGGACCGGCTGCCCGAGGGAGGCGAGCCGATCAAGGTTGGCCACCATTCCGAAGGCCGCCACCGCAACGCGATCGCCAAAGCAGATACCGCCATGCGCAGATCAGTCGAAGCCAGCGCAGAGGCCACCACCGCCCAGGCCCGCGCCGACGCGGCCACCCACACCACCGACGCCCGTTACAACCCGGTCACCGTGGCCAACCGCATCGAGACGTTGAGCGCTGAGCTCCGCAAGCTCGAACGCCGCATATCCGCGCAGTGCTACGACGACACCCGCGGCTACATCGACGCCACCGCCGAGCAGATCCAGGCCCGAGCAACACGCCTCGCCCCCCACATCGACGAGAAGCGCGACCAGATCGCCTATTGGGAAGCCGTCCGCGCCGCCCACGTCGCCACCGGCACGGCCACCGGTTACGACCGGTCCACCGTCCAGAAGGGCGACCGGGTGAAGATCCGCGGCCAGTGGCGCGAAGTCGTGCGCGCCAACCTCAAAACAGTCAGCGTCACCACCGGCTACACCTGGACCGACACCGCCCCCTACGCCGAGATTCAGCAGCTCATGCGGCCCGAGTAAACCCACCCCAGCGGCCGGCCCACCCAGGGCCGGCCGTGAGGGGGTCTCCCCCTCACACTCCCCCACCAACTGCAGCCGGCCCCGCCCGGCACCCACCCTCGAGAACGGTCCCGACACAGGGACCACAGGAGATCCGGTAATGATCATCACCTACCAACGCCCCGCCACGCTCGAGGCGCACCAGGTCGACCAGGACGCACCCGCCGCCGACCTCAGCCCCACCGGGGCCACGTGCGGAACAACGACCGTCGACTTGCTCGGGATCCAGTGGAGCTGCAGCAGAGCACCCCACCCCGGCCAGGACGAACACCGCGCCACCACCACTCCCGCAGGCGACGGCCCGACCGGCGCCGTTGCCATCGCGTGGACGTACCAATACGCCACCGACGCGCAGCACGGCGACGTCGACCAGGCTGCCCCCACCCAGAGCATCACCGTCACCCTGTCGTTTCCCGACCGAGCTGCACACGGCATCAACGCGGCCGCGGTGATCCGCAGCATGGTCGACGCCGGACTAGGCCACTTCTGGGAAGGCGACCAAGACGACGTAACCGCCAGCTCAACCGCCACCACCTGACCGCCGGGCCGACCCTCAGGAGGTCGGCCGCGAGGGGGACGGCGCCCCCTCACACTCCCCCACCAGGCGAACCCGGCCACGGCCGGCCCCACACGGAGCCGGCTACGCCGGCCCGACCCTTCAGAAACTCTCTTTTCTTCCCTTGGTGACCCGGTCATCGTAGTTCGCTCCCGCGCCTACGCACCACACTCTCGGACGCGGTCGCACGCTCCCTTATTTCGCCCGAGACTGCGGATGCTGCGGCACTCCCGCTCTCAATCGATTCTCTTGCCACCAAGGGCAGAAAAACGGTGGACGACAACACAACCACTGCCCAAAAGCCCGGAAACCCCGCGGCTACTCCCCCACCAGGAAAGAGAACTCCATGACCAGCACCATCCGCAGCATCCAAATCCACCCCACCGGCACCATCACCACCCTCACCCCGGCCGCCGAGAGCATCGGGGCCGATATGTGCCGGGCGATCGGATGCTCCATGTTCGATGTCGTCGGCCTCGCCGACAACATCGACCTCTTCGTCGACGACGAAGGACTCATCAACGGATCACCCCTGAACCTCCCCGCCACGATCCTCGCCCACCACCTCGGCGCCCCCGCCGTGCTCTTCGGCACCGCCATCGCCGTCAGCGTCACCCCCGACGGCGAAACCATCGGCCTCACCGATCAGCAAATCGCCCGGATCCAGAAGACACTCACCCACCGACCCGACGACGGCACCATCGACACCCTCCTCGAGAGCCTCGCCCCATTCCCCACCGTCGTCAGCATGCTCAACAACTGGTAACCACGAGCAACCGGTTGGCCCCACCCGGGGCCAGCCGGTGAGGGGCGACCCCCCTCACACTCCCCTGCAGGAGAACCACGCTTCCTCGGTGTCTCCCGGGAATCATCAGCGCCCCGGTCTGCAATACTTGCAATACAAACAAGTGTTGTATTCCTTGTATTCCAAGGTATTATTGCTTTTGGCAATAGTTGTGAAATGATTGAAAGACAATTAACGCTGTAAAGACAAACAAGCCTTGTGTTTACAGCTTTCTGGCGAAAGGCAAACCAATCGTGGCCCATGCGGCAGTCATATCCAACAACAAGGGCGGCGTGGCGAAGACCGAGCTGACTGTACAGCTCGCCGCCGCGCTAGCTCGAGCTGGCAAGAACGTCCTCGTCGTAGACATGGACCCACAAGCGAACGCCACCCGACGCCTCGGTATCGAATGGGACGCAAAAGCGCCCATCCTTACGATGTCCGAGGTGATCAAGGCTGACCAGATTGGGGCGGGGGAGGGGGCCGTGGTCGCCTGTGGATGGGCGCTGCCGGATGGGAGTCCCACACCTGAGGCCGAGCGAATCGACGTTCTCCCGGCACGTTTTGATCTGATCAACCGCGAAACTGAAGCTGGTGTCGTCGGCGCAGTCCGGCGCCTCCAGAAGGCTCTCGAGGGGTGGACCGACGACTACGACGTCATTCTCATCGACACCCGTCCAGATCTCGGACATCTCGTCCAGATGTCGATGGCGGCGGCCGACACCATCATCATCCCGACAGATCCTAACTACGACTCCGTTGAAGCGGCGATCCGCGTGAATGATTTCGTCGCGAGGCATGCGATCGACATTGCCAACCCGACACTCGCCGTCGGTGGCATCGTCGTGACCAGGCGAAAGACCACCATCGAGCACGACTATCAAATTGAGGGTCTTCGCGGTCAGTTTGGCGACCTCGTATGGAACCTCGGGGGAGTCGTCAAGATGTCTGATGGTTCAGAACTGCTCAACCCCGCCTACATTCCCGAATGGTCCCGATTCGCGGAAGCCGACGCGGCTGCAGTGTCACTCTCCGGCTGGACTGATCGCAACGGACGCAAGACCGTCGCCCTCTACGATGCCGTCGCTCGAACCTACATATCCCGCTTCCTGAACGCCGAGGGCGTGGCAGCATGACCGCACCCATCCGCCGCCGGCCCGGAAGCACAAGCCCGCTCGCGCTCGTGCCCGAGGTCGAGGAACTCCGCACATCGCCGGTAGAAGAGCAGGCACAGCCGATCGCTGAGCCTGCCCCAAGCTCCCCCGCGACAGCGCCTGCAACTGCAGCACTCGCGGTTGAGCCCATTGAAAGTGTTGAGAAGAAAGCCGTCACATTTGCGCTCCGCACGTCCCTCAAGAAGCGCGCAGAGACGGCAGTGCTTCGAACGGCCGGCTACGAGGGCGGCTACAAGTCCATGGCTGCGCTCGTCGAGGGTGCCTTAGAGCGTGAACTTGAGCGGCTTGCCGTTGAGTTCAACAACGGTGAGCCATTTCCAGAGAACGCCGGAGGCTTCCGCCAAGGTCGACCGCTAGGAAGCTGATTAAAAGACGGGGGCGAGCTCGGAGGCCACTTGACGTGAGCGGGCGCTGGTTTGACCACAAGGTCGTGCCGCCGCCCGAGCAGGGGAGTTGGGAAGCCGATCTACTTCTGCTGCGGGCCTGATGCTCGTGACTCGGCGCGGTCAGCACGGGTACGTTGCTCGCGTTCGCTCGAGCGTGCCAGGTCCAGGTCGGCGCGCAGCTGGGTGAGCTGCTGCTCGAGAGCATCCCGCACGTCGGTGACGCGCTGTTCGGCGTAGGAGCGCTCCCGGGCGGCCTCGGCCGCGGCGCTGTCGCGTTCGCTGGCGACCGTGGCCAGGCGCCCGGTGAGCACGAGCGCTTCTGCGCGGGCGCTCTCGCGCTCCACGCGGACCTGGTCGAGCAGGTCACGCGTGGTCGCTGTGTCAGTTTCGGCACGCTCGGCACGCGCTGACGCAGCGTCAGCCTGCGCGGCCGCGTCCCGAGAGGCCGCCGTGGCCTCGTCCTTGGCCGCTGTGGCCGCCGTGAGGAGCTCCCGGGTCTCGGTGAGCTGTGCGGTCGTTGTCGCGTTCTCGACGCTCAGGATGGCGACCTGGTCCGTCAGGGCGGCAATCTCCGCGGCCGCACGGGTGTTGTCCTCACCCGCGACGACCAGGTCGCTCTCCAGCGCCCCGGCGCGCTGCTCGAGCCCCGCGAGGACGTCGCGGAGTTCGTCGACCAGGAAGGCGGATTCCTCAGCTGCTGCGTCGGCTTCGGCGCGCTCAGCCTCGGCCTTACGTGTGGCGGTCTCTGCCCGGTTAGCGCGCGCGGCTGCGGACGCGACCTGTTCGGCTGCGTCGGAGGTGACGGCCTCGATCTGTGCTTCGGCCGCGTCGGGATCCGCGATCGTGCGTAGTTCGTCGACGAGGACGACGAGCTGCTGCTGTAAGTGCTCGACCATCCCGGTGACCTGGGACTGCAGCAAGCTCGCGCGCTGACGTGCGGCATCGACGGGGAGCTTGTCGTCCTCGACCGGGCGCTCGACGCGTCCGGACTCGGCGCGGCGTGCCCGCCAGGCGGCGGCACGGTTGTGGGCAGGGTTGACGCAATAGCCGGCGGGCCGGCCAACGCCAGGCGTGGCGTCGACGGGCTCGTCGCAGCCGGGGAAACCGCAGGTACGCACGTCGGTGATCTCGGGAATGCTCATACCTATATCGTATCACTCACTACCCAATACGATAACGAAATACGAATAACGATAACTAAATACGAAACGAGGGAGCGTCGACGCGGTCGCGGAGGCCATCGCGGCCGGGGTATCTTGCCGTCATGCACACGGATGACCTCGGCGCACCGCCCAACTGCGCGCGCTGCCTCGTCCCGATGCTGCCCGCCGGCACTAACGATGCGCCCTACTGGCGCTGCCCGTCCTGCGACCTCGTCAGCATGATCTAGAGCTGTCGCGGTCAAACCATTGTCACCGAGGGTCATTCCGCGGCGACCGGTGGCGCTGCGTGGTTTAGGTGAGATCGAGCGCGTTGACCGCCACATCCCAGGGGTAAGCCTCGATGGCTTCGGCGAAAGTGGGGGCTGTGACCCGCTCGACAAGAACCTTTTTCGCGGCCATGTCGAACAGGTGCACGGCGCACATGTTGGTCGTAGGTTCGATGAAGAATTCCAGGCGCACACT
>NZ_JBGQOH010000019.1:0-65063 GCF_052113745.1 Cryobacterium sp. W22_MBD10_FK3 | reverse complement strand
GGGCCGAGGCCCGCGCGCCGCGTGCGGTCGCCCGCGCCGACGGGGCGCGCGGGGCAGACCAGGCGCCGGGACCAGACGCGGCACCCGGCGTCGTCTGGCCGGTGTACACCCAGGATGCGGCATCCCGCGCCCGAACGAAGTCGGCGAAGCTCAGGGTGGGAGGTTCTGGGGCAGGGGAGGGGGCTGGGCGCCCCGGGTTCGGCGTGCCGGTCTCGCGCCGCGGCGGGGTGCGCGGCGGAGTGCTCGCTGCCCCGGGTGCGGTTGGCGGGCCCGGCCGGCTCGCTCCGGACGCCGAACTTGTGCCGGACGCCGAACTCGCGCCGAACCCGGATCCCGCCCCGGATGCCCAGCTCGCCCACGACCCCGCGCCAGCCCCAGACGCCGATCCAGCCGGCTCCGGGGGCGCCAGCCGCAGCCGGGTGTGCAGAACGTCCCGGGCGTCGCAGACCCTGATGAACTCGGCGCTCGCCGCCGCCTGCTCGGCGGGCGACGATCCGGCCAACCTGTCGGGGTGGCACAGGCGCGCCCGCGCCCGGAACGCCCGGTCCACCTCCTGCCGGGTCGCCGAGGCGCTCACCTTCAGAACGGCAGCGGCCGCCGCCGCCGACATCGGCGCGGGCTTCATCGGCTCTCCCCGTTCGAGCGCAGGTAACGCTCGTAGTGCGCCCGGTCAACCTCAAGCTTCAGCCGAGCGGCCGCGTCCCGCACGCTCACCAGCAGGTCCGCCTCGATCGCGCGGATCGCGAGCCGGGCCTGCCAGGTCTTCACCGACATCGTAAGCAGAGCCAGAGCGACGACCACCCCCGCCGCGACATCCGTATGTGCGGCGAACCCGTACACGGTGAACCCGGCGGCAAGAGAACACAGGAGGATGCCCGCCCACAGGTTGCGCCGGGCCGCCCGCAGCTGCGGGCGCGCCATCCGTGCCCACACCGCATCGTTACGCACCCAGAACGGCCAGCGCGGCGGCGAGTGCGGGCATCCGGCTACCGGCACCCAGCCCGGCGGCGGCTGCCAGCCCAGGTGCATGGTCACCCATTCGAGTGTGGGCGTGGGCCAGCCGGGTGGCGTCTGGAAGACCAGCGGCAGGTGTTCGGCAGGGGTCTGCGCGGTGGGCATGGTCGACACGCGCCGAGCCTATCGGCCCGGTGCGGCCGACAGGAGAACCCCGTCCGGGGCGACGGTCAGCGCGCCGCGAGGGTGCTGAGCAGGGCCGCCGGCAGCTCCGGCTCGGGCACCGTCACGGCGAACAGGGTGCCGTTGTGGCGTTCGACCACCATGCCGGGTCCGCGCGTCAGCACGACGGCCGAACGGCCGGGCAGAACCCGGTAGCCCCAGCCGCCCCACTCGAGCGGGCGAATGCTCTCGGCGCGTGCGGAGCGGATCTGGTCGAGGGCGATCTGTTTGATTGGCAGCCGCAGCAGGCTCGACACCACGCGCAGCCCGCGGCGGTCCACGCTCACCCGCAGTCGACCGAAGACGAGGCAGATGGCGGCCACGAGCACGAGTGTCACCGCTCCGCCGGCGCCGGCGCCTCCTTCGATGGCGCTGAAGATCGCGAGACCGGCCGCGCTGAGGGCCAACGCGCCCGCAAACCAGAAGAACATCGGCACGGTCACGGTGGTGAACCAGGCGCCGGCCTCGGTGGCGCCCAGCGGCACCGTCGTGGTGCCCGCGGTGCCGCTGAAGTGGCCTTCGAGCGGGCGGCGCGGCGCGAGCGCGTAGGGGAACAGTCCGTAGCCGCAGCCCAGCAGGGCCAGCAGCGGCCAGGCGCCCGCCGCCGGTTCGGGGGAGCCGGTCGCGATCACCAGTCCGGCGGTCACGAGCCAGACGCCGGCGGCCAGGCCGGCGGCGAAGCCGGCCGCGAGCAGCAGCACCCGACGGATCTCCGCCGCCGCGTCGGACAGCGCGATCACCCCCACGATCGCACCGATCAGTGCGATGGCGCCGGTGACCCCGATCATCACCTCGGTGCCCGCGGTGGAGGTGACCTCGGCGCCGTTCCACTGCTTGGGCAGTACCGCCGGCAGCCTGTCGTACCAGAGCGTGGCCGTCACCGAGATGGCGAGCGCCGGCAGCCAGAGTGTGGCCGAGGCCAGACGTTCCGTGAGCGTGGCACGCGGGGTGAGCGCGGGCAGGGTCTCTGATGTGGTCGGGTGGGGCATGGCTCAACCTCTCGTCTGGATCAGGGTGAGGACGTCGGGCAGGGCGACCCCCAGCTTGCGTGCCTCCGCCAGCAGGGCGTCGGCGAGTTCGACGAGGCGCACCGTGCCGGCGCCGGCATCCGCGCGCACCGACGCGCCGCGGCCCTGGCGCATCTCGAGCAACCCGTCATCGCGCAGCTGCTGGTAGGCGCGAAGCACCGTGTGCATGTTGATGTCCAGGGCGCTGGCCAGTTCCCGGGCGGGCGGCAGCCGGGTGCCCGGTGCCAGGGTGCCGTCGGCAACGCCGGCTCGCACCTGGATGGCGAGCTGCTCGGCAATCGACACCGTCGAGGCCGGATCCACACGAAACAACATGTTCGTAATGTTAGTAGAACAATGCCGTTCTGTCGAGAGCGCCGTCGGGTCGGGCCCCGGATGCTGCCCGGATACTGTGGGGGGATGTTGATACGGGCCGTGGTTTCTGATGCGTGATGCCGTGCGGTCGCCTGGGTCGGCGTGGGACGTCGCCATGACGGATGTCGATCCTCGGGATGCAGTTCCCGTGCGTTGGTATGTGCCGACTCCCGGCGACCAGGCGCCATCTGGGCCGACCGTGCTGTGGCTGCACGGGGGAGGGTTCTTCAAGGGCGGTCTGCACCAACCCGAGGCGCATGCCGTGGCCGAGTCGCTCGCTCGGCAGGGCGTGACCGTTGCGACCGTGGACTACCGCTTGGCCCCGCCGCCGGGCCTGCGCTGGGTCAAGTCACGTGCCGGTCGACCCAGAGTGCGATTCCCGTTGCCACTCGACGATGTGCTCACCGCCTATCTCCGCGTGAGCGCTCGATCGCCCGACGGAGTGATTTTGGGAGGAGCGAGCGCGGGAGCCTGCCTCGCCGCCGCAGCAACCCTGCGCGCCATCGATGAGGGGCCGCGTCCGGTCGGCACGGTGTTTGCGTACGGGTTCTTCCACGGCGCGCATCCCCGTGTGCCGGAGGTGCAGCAGCGCTCGCGCGGTCACCGCCGGATCACGCACTCGGTGTGGGGGTTGAACGCGATGAATCGCAACTACGCCGGCTCGACAGCGGCGCTCGCCGATCGACTGGCCTTCGCCGGCGGCCACGAGCTTGACCAGTTTCCGCGCACCCTCATCGTGAACGCGGAGCAGGACAACATGCGCGCCTCCGGTGACCGGTTCGCGGCCGAGCTCGCCGCGTCGGGAGTCGACGTGCAGCACCACGTTCTGACCGGCACCCGCCACGCGTTCTTGAACCGGCCCGGTCTGGCCGCATTCGCGACCACCATCTCGCTGATCGCGGCGTGGAGCCGCGACGAGTAGGGCACGCATCCGCACCCGAAGTGGGCGAAGTGCGGGGTTAGACGGTGACGAGAAGGTGCGCGATCGAGTCCAGTGCGCCAGGTACGAGCCTGTAGTAGGCCCAGGTTCCCCGCTTGTCGCGGGAGAAGATGCCGGCCTCAACGAGGATCTTCAGGTGATGTGACACCGTGGGCTGGCCCAGGCCGAGTGGTTCGGTGAGATCGCACACGCAGGCTTCGGCATCGTCGTGCGCCGCCACCATCGAGATGAGGCGCAGCCGAGCGGGATCGGCGATGGCCTTGAGGGTGCGGGCCAGCTTCTCGGCGTTGTCGGCGCTGATTGCTTCCCGCGTCAGCGGGGCACAGCAAGCGGTGACGTCCGTGAGGGGCAGGAGCTCGGTGACCGACATGGGAATATCCTCGCAGATAAATTGACAAATATCGATATAGCTCGCTACGTTGAATCGACGGTGATCAATGTTCAGCTTGAATGACGTTCGGAGCCCAATGACTTCCCCTCTTTCCACCGATACGCCGGGCCGGCTGGGCACGGTCGATCGGTTCCTGCCGGTCTGGATTCTCGCGGCCATGGGGCTGGGGCTTCTGCTTGCCGTGTTCGCACCGGGCCTGGGCGAGCTGCTGCATTCGTTCCAGATCGGTTCGGTGTCGGTGCCGATCGCGGTGGGCCTGCTCGTGATGATGTATCCGGTGCTCGCGAAGGTCCGCTACTCCGATGCCCGGGCGGTCGCCGGGGACCGCAGGCTGCTCGTCTCCTCGCTGGTGTTGAACTGGCTCCTGGGCCCGGCGCTGATGTTCGCCCTCGCCTGGATCTTCCTGCCCGACCTGCCGGAATACCGCACCGGGCTGATCATCGTGGGCCTGGCCCGGTGCATCGCCATGGTGCTGATCTGGAACGACCTGGCCTGCGGCGACCGGGAAGCGGCCGCGTTCCTCGTCGCGGTCAACTCCGTCTTCCAGGTCATCGCCTTCTCCGCCCTGGGCTGGTTCTACCTGCAGATCCTGCCCACCTGGCTCGGGCTGTCCACGACCAGCGCCTCATTCTCGATCTGGGCGATCACGGCGAGCGTGCTGGTGTTCCTGGGGATCCCCTTGGTCGCCGGCTACCTGTCCCGCCGCATCGGCGAGGCCACCCGGGGACGCGCCTGGTACGAGGCGAAATTCCTCCCCAAGGTGGGACCGTTCGCCCTGTACGGGCTGCTGTTCACGATCGTGATGCTCTTCACCCTGCAGGGCCAGCAGGTCATCGACCGGCCCCTCGACGTGGTGCGCATCGCCCTGCCGCTCCTGGTCTACTTCGCCGTGATGTTCGGTGTCGCCTTCCTCGCCGGCCGGCTGATCGGGCTGGCGTACGAGCGCACCACCACTCTCGCGTTCACCGCCGCCGGCAACAACTTCGAACTGGCCATCGCCGTGGCGATCGGTACCTTCGGCGCGTCCAGCGGACAAGCCCTCGCGGGCATCGTCGGCCCGCTGATCGAGGTGCCCGCCCTGGTCGCCCTGGTCTATCTCGCCCTCTGGCTGCGCCCCCGGCTCTTCCCGCAGCGCGCAGTCGTCCTGCCGGACGCCGCCTCCCCGCACCTTCTGTCCGACCGTGTCTAACAACCCCCTCAGCAAAGGAACCCGCTCATGACCGACAAGCCCACAGTCCTCTTCGTGTGCATCCACAACGCCGGCCGCTCGCAGATGGCGGCCGGGTACATGACCGCCCTCTCCCACGGCGCCGTCGAGGTGCGCTCCGGCGGCTCCGAACCGGGAAACGAAATCAACCCGATGGCCATCCAGGCGATGAAAGAGGAGGGTATCGACATCAGCCAGGGCGTACCGCAGCTGATGACCACCGAGGCCGTGCAGGCATCGGATGTGGTGATCACCATGGGCTGCGGCGACGTCTGCCCGATCTTCCCCGGCAAGCGGTACGAGGACTGGGAGCTGGTGGACCCCAAGGGCAAGAGTATCGAGGAGGTGCGGCCCATCCGCGACGACATCAAGGCCCGAATCACCGCTCTGCTGGCCGAGATTCTGCCCACGCAGGCCTGACCCGCCACGACCGAACACCATCACCGCATCACCGACCGAGAGGAACAACTCATGACCGAGAAGTCCGACATCACCGAGAACGTGCGGGAGCGGTACGCCGCGGCGGCCCTGCAACTTACCGACGTCTCGGATGCGGCCAGCGCGTCCTGCTGTGTGCCCACGGATCTCGGCAACGGTGACGTCTTCGGCTCGATCCTCTACACGGGCGGGGAGTCCGCCGAGATTCCCCCAGAAGCCTTCCTCGCCAGCCTGGGCTGCGGCAATCCCACGGCGGTGGCAGATCTCCGTGCCGGCGAGACCGTGCTCGACCTCGGCTCCGGCGGCGGCATCGACGTGCTCCTCTCCGCCCGACGGGTGGGCCCCACCGGGTTCGCCTACGGCCTCGACATGACCGACGAGATGCTCACCCTGGCCCGCGCCAACGCCGCCAAGGCCGGTGCGACCAACGTCGAATTCATCAAGGGCCAGATCGAGCAGATCCCCCTGCCCGCCGAGACGATCGACGTGATCATCTCCAACTGCGTGATCAACCTCTCTGCCGACAAGAACGCAGTCATTGCCGAAATGTTCCGGGTGCTCAAGCCGGGCGCACGCCTCGGCATCTCCGACGTCGTCGCCGAAGACCACCTCAGCGAACAGGATCGAGTCGAGCGCGGCAGCTATGCGGGCTGCATCGCCGGCGCCCTGTCCAAGGGGGAGTATCTCGCCACGCTGACAGCGGCCGGCTTCGCTGAGATCAGCGTCGAGTACACCCACGAGGTCGCCGCCGAAATGCACGGCGCCATCATCAAGGCTGTGAAGCCTCTGCCGGCCGTGGAAGGCTAGCGCCCTCCGGCCCGCGAGCAGGTGCCACCGCACACAGGCACCCCACGATGCGAGGATTCTCTGATGAAGAAAAGTAGCGTTGGGCGCCGGCCGGATGTCACGGCGGTCGAGCTGGTGGGCGGCATCGAACCACTCGAGCTTGAGCTGCACGACTATGACGAGCGGTGGGTCGGGCTCTACCTGGATCACCGACGCCGGATTCTGGATGCCCTCGCGGCAGCGAACGTCGGCGTCGAGCACATCGGTTCCACGTCCGTTCCCGGGCTGGCCGCGAAGCCGATCATCGACATCGTGGTCACCGTCGAAGACATCACCGCCGAGGAGGACTACCTCTCCGCGCTGGTAGCCGTCGGGTACGAGTTGCGCACCCGCGAGCCCGGGCACCGTCTCGTGCGCACACCGGCCCGCGACGTTCACGTGCACATCTACGAACAGGGCGCTCCCGCGGTGGCCGAGTACCTGCTGCTCCGGGATTGGCTGCGCTCCAACGCGCACGACCGCGCCCTCTACGAGAGCACCAAGCGGTCGTTGCTCCAAAGCCGCTGGCACGATATGAACGCCTACGCCAACGCGAAGACCGACGTCATTCTCGCGATCAAAGCGCGAGCGCGAGCCGCTCGCCGGTAGGAACGTGGGATCGCCGTGGGGAGCGGCGTCAATCCCGGTCGGCGAGTACGTCGACGTCGACCGTTGGGACGCTATGCGTTGCGCCGGACGTGTCGAACTCGACGGTGCAATTGCCTGGCGATGAAGCGTGCTGCTATGCAATGGTGTCCCTATGACCGTTCACCCACCGCTGGCCGATGCGGGCTGCAACGCAGGCGCCGTGGCTGGCACCTTCCTGATGGGGATCGCGCTCGGCCCTGTTTCTGGGGCAGTCATCGCGATTGTGAGTCATGTTGTTCATGAACTGTCCCGAGGTAGCGCAGCATCTCTATCGTTGGTGGTCTCCCTCATGTTCACGGTTTTTGGCGGAATCGTCATTGGGGTCGCGTCGAGTGTTGGCGCTGCGTTGGCGCTTTGGGTCGTTGATTCCCGATTGAGGCGCCCTTGGTTCGTCCAGGGAACCATCGCTGGTGTCGGTGCGCTTGTTCCGGCGATCGGTGTCTATTTTTACGTAACCCAAACCGCGACCGGCAATGCCCCGGCAACGATTCCTCTATTCGCGTTCATCTTCGCGATTGCATTCGCCCTCATGGTTCTCAGATCGAATAAACACCACGCGCCGCCGAGCCGAGCATCCCGAAGATCCGGCACCGGCGCGAGAATTTGAGTGCGCACCCAGGGTGTGCGGATCGTTGATTCGATCGTGCGGAACGGCAATGATGGACGCAACCGAGAGTGGGGCCTATGAGATCCAACGCACCGATACCGGGAGACCCGTGGCCTCACGACATGATGATCACCGTCGAGGATCGACCTCACTTCCTCCTGGAACTGCTCTGGATCCGGGAAGCGTATGCGTTGAAGGTTGACGGCGAAGACCTCCCTCCTCTCCTGACCGACCCGCCCGCATCCGTTCAGCATGCTGCCGTGAGTACCGTCGCTCGCGAGGAGTGGGCGGGCGCCTGGCCCCGCATCTGGAAAGCGGTCGTGGCGCACGTGGGGCCGGACATCGATCCAGGACTCTTCGTCGAGATTCAGGCCACTGCAAACGGTTCGGTCGAACGTGCCGATCTTCTCCAGCGCATTGTCGGACCCAGCTGGCGCGACGAGTTCGGGGACAGTGTCTTCGACCACGACTCGTACAGCACCTGGTCACGAGTGGGCATGGATGCTCACCTGGCGGGGATGCCGACGCGACTCGAAGACGATCCGGAGCGACGTGATCTACCCGCACTGGTCTCCGCGTGGCATGCGGGCCTGACGAAGATCGTGACCATCCCGTGTTCGGGTGAGTTCACACGCAGAATCAGCGAGAACGCGCTGCTCATGACCGCCGCCACGCGTGCGGACAGTGACAGCTACCGGCGCGCGTTGAGCGCCTTCATCTGACTGCGCGTGAGGTTGAGCGATGCAGGCGGCCCACCGGCAATCCCACCAGGGTTGCGATGCCCGCTCGGGCGCCTGGATCTTGTCCCTGATCGGCACCAAAGAAAATCTGGACCACGAGACTCACGCGCGACCATGAAGGAGAAAACGATGAAGCGGTTTGCACAAGTTGTCAGCGGAGCCCTGCTCGTTGCTCTTTTTCTCGTGTGGATCTACATCCGCGACCGCACTGCACTCGCCGAATTTCTCCCCGACGACGAACCGCTCCGATTCGTCGCCCATCTCATCGCCTGGGGCAGCCTTCTCGGCGGAGTCTCGCTAATCGCGTCAGCGTGGTCAAAGAAGAGCGAACCGCAGCGCAGGGAATGACGAGGGATTCGCTTTCAGCCTTCAGCTGGAGCTCTTATCGCATGGAATTTTGATACTGCCACCGGCATCCGATCGCATAAAACTGTCGGCTGGCGTCGGCGTTTTGTGTCAGATCGAGTTGCTCCTGCCGCAGCGTCATGTGGTCTGCTGGAAGCACGTCCCGTTCTAATCCGAGAGGTTTGCCATGCACCCGTTCCCTACCCCGCCCCGAGAGGTCCTGATCGGCGGCGCCGCGGCGTTTGTCGGCATCACTCCGCGGACGATCCGCCACTACCACCAGGTCGGCCTGCTGCCTGAGCGCGAGCGGGGCAGCGACGGCCGCCGCCGGTACGGCTACGCGGAGATCATCCGGCTGCTCTGGATCCGCCGTATGGCCGACGCCGGGATCGCCCTCGACGACATCCGCGACGCCTTCGACGGCGCCGCACCGAGCGGCGCCGACGGCGAGGACGAGATCGCAGGCGTCCTCGCGCGACTGGAGGACACCCTCGCCGCGCAGGAGGCCGAGCTGCAGCGGAAACGCGCCTCGGTGCAGCGCATGCGGACCCTCGGCAGCCGACTGGGACTGCTCGACGATCTCGTCTCCAACCGCCTCGCGGGCGTGCCCGAGGGCTCGCTGCGCCAGGACGACCTGGACGTCCTGCTGGTCAACGAACGAACCTTCGGTCCCCTCGGCGCCGTCATGCTGGCGGGCCGCTTCCTCGCTTTGGCCCTCGATCCCGAGCTGCGGGCCGAGTCCGACCGCGTCGACGCCCTTGAGGACGCCCTGGACGACACTGTCGCCGTCGACGACCCCCGGGTGGCGCAGGTGGCGGCCGAGCGGCACGCCTTCGAGACCGCGCTGCTGCGCGTCATCGAGGAGTCCGGTCAGCTGGAGGAGGACGACGCTATCTTCAACGCCTGGGACGAGCTGCACCCGCCCGAGGACGCCGACCCGGCGCCCGACCCCGACCCGGCAAAGGGCTCACGCGCGAAGAGCGCGGCGGAGATCATCTGGAGCATGCCCTACGACTTCTCCCCGGCCCGATGGCGAAGCATGGAGCTGGCGGTGCAACTCGTCGCGGCGGCGCCGGCACCCTAAGTGGGCCTGCAGCCTCGGCAAGGTAGTCGGAGGCCTTGCCGAGCGCGACGGGCATCCGCCAGAGTGGGAGCACGCCCGCGTCCCCGAGGAGTCCCCGTTATGAGCACAGCACCAGGACCCATCGATCTCGAATTCACCGGCCCCATCGGGGTGGTGATCAAAGGCGACACCTGGTCGTGCGTGGAGGTGCCGGACTCGGTGGAGTTCTTCGGCACCGGCAAGGCGGTGAAGGTGGTGGCCACGGTGGATGACCAACCGCTCACGCTGGGCCTGATGCCCACCGGCTCGGGTGGGCACATGCTCTCGATCAGTGCCAAGCTGCGCAAGACGCTCGGCAAAGAGCTCGGGGACGACGTCACCGTGCACCTGACCGAACGACTCACCTAGGCGTTACCGGGCACGCAGTTCGGCCTGCTGGTTGCGGGCGCGATGCTCGACCCACACCATCACGCTGCTGTCGCGGCGGTCGAAGAGCTGCGCCCCCACATCCAGCTCGGCAGTGCGCCACTGCACCGGGGTCGGCTGGTCTGGCCAAACCCGCTCGGGCGCCCCGAGCAGGTCGCTGAGCGCGGCCAGCAAGGCCCGATACGTGGCGGCGGTGACCACGCTCTGCGGTTCGGGCACGGATGCGAGGAGAAAGATGACGCTGACGGGCTCGCCGGCCGCGGTCGTGAGGGAGGCGTGATCGATCCCCGCCGGATGCTCCAGATCGTGTTGCACCGAACCGCCGGTGAGCTGCCGGCCCGCCCCGGCCGGCACCGCGAAGCCCAGCCCCCGCAGCGCTTCGGCCGCTGCCTCTTCGCTATCGAGCCACCGGCCATCGAGTAGCGACGAGACGATCCCCACACTCTGCTCCACGGTCATGTCCCCAAGCATCCACCCAGGGGGCGTCGTTGCGACCTAAGGTGAGGCCTGGTTTCACCAGTCGGGCACCCTCTAGGGTCGGTTCGGGGCGGGGAGGGCACACGGTCTTGCTCCGGTCGACGACCGGGGGCACACTGACCGGATGACTCACATCGTGCTGTTTCCGTCGGTCCTCGGTGTGCGCCAGGGCGTGCTCGATGCCGCCGATCTGCTCCGGGACGACGGGCACGAGGTTCTCGTCGCCGACCCGTACGACGGCCGGGTCTTCGACGACTACGACGAGGCCAGCGAATACGAAGACACCATCGGTTACCCCGAACTGATGCGGCGCGCGGTCGACGTGGTGAAAGACATACCCGACGGGTTTCTCACGGCCGGCTTCTCGAATGGCGCGGCAATGGCCGAGCATGTGGCCACCCAGCGCAAGGTCAACGGCGTGGTGATGCTCTCGGGCGCCCTCGACATCACGATCCTGGGTGCGGAGTCCTGGCCGGCCGGCACGAACGCCCAGATCCACACCGCCGTCGATGATCCTTTTCGAGATCAGGCCGGGATCGACGCGGTCATCGCCCAGGTGCGCGCCGCCGGCGGCACCGTGGAGGCTTTCGACTATCCAGGCGCCGGGCACCTGTTCACCGACCGGTCGCGGGCGGCGGAGTATGACCCGTCCGCGGCCGAACTGCTGTGGTCACGGGTGCGGCAGTTTTGCGCGGCCCAAGTGGCCGCGTAGGCATCCGTTGGCCCGCGTGGGCGGTCGGTGGTTGCCTCGTGCGCGGTGAGGTCACCACACGACCGCTCACGCGGGCCGATGGGCGCGGCGCCCGATGACCGGTGCGGCCGGGCGCGGTGGAGCTACACCTCGATCGACTTGGCCGCATCCGTCTTGGACGCGGTGTCGATCTGGATCTTGCGCGGCTTGGCCTTCTCGCTCACCGGAATGAACACCGACAGCACGCCGTTGTCGTAGCTGGCCGAGATGCGGCTGGAGTCCACGCCGTCACCGAGGCTGAACTGCCGCAGGTAGGTGCCGCTCGGGCGCTCCTGCACCAGCCACTTCGCGTTCTCGCGTGCGGCGGCGGTGCGGGTGGCCCGCACGGTGAGCAGCTGGCCGTCCACATCCACGTCTACCGAGCCGGGGTCGACGCCCGGGAGGTCGGCGGCGAGGATGTACTGGTCCTGCTCACGGTACAGATCAACGGGCATGAAACGCGGGCCCGGGCGGAACTGCAGGAGGTCGCCGGTGAGGCGGTCGAGCTCGCCGAAAGGATCGAAAGACATTGCCATAATGAGGATTCCCCTTCCTGATTAGTGAGCCTGGGTGGCTCCTTTTCTGCAAAAAATGTTAGCACTCTGGAGTGAGGAGTGCCAAGTGTGGTGGGGCTGGGCATAGTGCCGCGGATGCGTTTTTCGGCGCTTTGCGGGCAAGGCGCCGCAGTGCGCGTGGCGCGCCACCCGCCTACCGGCGCCTGCCCCGCGCACGTCAAAAGTGCCGTGGCGCACGCCCCGCATAACGGCGCCTGACCCGCACACCTCGGGCGGATGGCCTGGGCTACGTTTGCGGGGCGGGTCGCGGGGTCTCGACAAGCTCGACCAGCGGGAGGGGCTCTTGGGCTGGCGGGGTGCGGGTCGCCGGGACGGCTAGGCGGGCACGACCACGTTGTGCCGGCCGATGGGGAGCATCATGGGGCGGCCGGAGGTGGGGTCGAGAAGCACCTGGCTGGAGAGGCCGAAGACCGCCTGCACGGTCTCCTCGGTGAGCACCTCGTGCGGGGTGCCGGCGGCGTGCACGACCCCGCCGGCCAGGGCGATGAGGTGGTCGGCGTAGCGGGCGGCGAGGTTGAGGTCGTGCAGCACCATCACGATGGTGGTGCCCCGGCTGTGGTTGAGGTCGGTGAGCAGGTCGAGCACCTCGATCTGGTGGCTCACGTCGAGAAACGTGGTCGGCTCGTCGAGTAGCAGCAGGTCGGTCTGTTGGGCCAGCGCCATCGCGATCCACACCCGCTGGCGTTGCCCACCGGAGAGCTCGTCCACGGCCCGGTCGGCCAGCGACGCGGTGTCGGTGGCATCCAGCGCCGCCGCCACGGCGTCGTCGTCGGCCGCGCTCCAGCGGGAGAACATCCGTTGGTGCGGGTTGCGGCCGCGGCCCACCAGGTCGGCCACGGTGATGCCCTCGGGCGCGATCGGCGACTGGGGGAGCAGGCCTAGCGTGCGGGCCAGCTCCTTGGCGGGCATCCGGTGCACCTGCTTGCCGTCGAGCAGCACCTGGCCGGCCCTCGGCGGCAGCAGCCGCGACATCGAGCGCAGCAGGGTGGACTTGCCGCAGGCGTTCGCGCCCACGATCGCGGTGATCTGCCCGGCCGGCAGCACCAGGTCCAGGCCCTCGATCACGGTGCGGTCGCCGTAGCCCAGGGTGAGGTTCTCCACCGTGAGGGTATGAATGAGTGTCACAGGGAGCCTCCGGCGCGGTTGGTGCGGATGATGAGGTAGATCAGGTACGGCGCGCCGAGCACACCGGTGATGACACCCACCGGCATGCGGGTGCCGAAGGCGAACTGGCCGAGGAAGTCACCCACGAGCACGAGCAGCGCACCCACGAGCGCGGCCGGCACGAGCAGCGAGACGCCCGGGCCCACGATGCGGGCGGCGATCGGGCCGGAGAGGAACGCCACGAACGCGATCGGCCCGGCCGCGGCGGTGGCGAACGCGATGAGGCCCACGGCGGCGATGATCAGAATCAGCCGGGAGCGCTCCACGCGCACCCCCAGAGCGGATGCCGTGTCGTCGCCCAGCTGGCTCATCGACAGGTTGCGCGACTGCCCGAGCAGCACCGGCGCGAGCACCACCAGCGCGATCAGCACCGGTAGGGTCTGCGCCCAGGAGACCCCGTTGAGGTTGCCGGTGAGCCAGCGGGTGGCCTCCTGCAGGTCCCACATCGCGGCCCGGGAGAGCACGTAGGCGGTGAGGCTGTCGAGCATCGCGGCGATGCCGATGCCGATCAGGATGAGCCGGGTGCCGAGCACGCCGCTCTTGAACGACAGGGCGTAGATCAGCAGCGCCACGCCCAGGCCGGCGCCGATGGCGAGCACCGACACCGCGGTGCCGCTGATCGACAGGGTGACGATGGCGAACGCCGCCGCGGCGCTGGCGCCGGAGCTGATGCCGATGATGTCGGGGCTGGCCAGCGGGTTGCGCAGCATGGTCTGAAAGGTCACGCCGCCCATGCCGAAGCAGAGCCCGGCGAGCACGGCCAGGGTGGCCCGCGGCAGCCGCAGCCGGCCCACGGTGAAGCCGGCACCGGGCACGTCCTGGCCCAGGATGACGCCGAGCACCTCGGCGGGGGAGTAGAAGGTCTGGCCCACCAGCAGGCTCACGATGTAGCCGAGCACGATGAGCCCGGCGAGTACGCCGATCACCCAGCGGCGGCGGGCGGTGCGGCGCACCCGGCTGCGCGCCACGACCTGCCTGGTCGACAGCGGCGGCGCATCCGCCACCGAGCGTTCGAGGGTCACAGCTCACGCACCTTGCGTCGGCGCACGATGTAGATGAAGAAGGGGGCGCCGATGAGGGCGGTGATGATGCCCACGTCGATCTCGCTGGGCCGCGCCACGATGCGGCCGAGCACGTCGGCGCCGGTGAGCAGCGCGGCGCCGAGCACGGCGGAGAACGGCAGCAGCCAGCGGTGGTCCACGCCCACGATCAGGCGGCAGGCGTGCGGAACGACCAGGCCGACGAAGCCGATCGGTCCGGCCACGGCGGTGATGGCACCGCAGAGCACCACGGCGCCGATCGCGGCGGCGGCGCGGGCGATGGCCACGCGTTCGCCGAGGCCGGCCGCGAGGTCGTCGCCGAGGGCGAGTGAGTTGAGCGACCGGGCGGAGAGCAGGCTCACGATCAGGCCCGCGAGGAGGAAGGGCGCCACGACACGGATGCTCTCGAGGGTGGCGCCGCCCACGCCGCCGATCTGCCAGGAGCGCACGCCCTCGGCGATGTCGTTGCGGGGGAGCACCACGGCGGTGACGAACGAGGCCAGTGCGGCCGAGGTGGCCGCGCCCGCCAGGGCGAGCTTGAGCGGGGTGGAGCCGCCGCGGCCGAGCGACCCAATCGTGTAGACGAACAGGGCGGTGGCGCCGGCGCCCACGATGGCGACCCAGATCATCTCGCTGGCGCTGGTGAGACCGAAGTAGGCCATGCCGCAGACCACGGCGAGGGATGCGCCCACGTTGACCCCGAGGATGCCCGGGTCGGCCAGCGGGTTGCGGGTGACGCCCTGCATCACCGCGCCGGACAGACCCAGGGCCGCCCCGGCGACCACGGCGAGCAGGGTGCGCGGAATGCGGGTGGCCACGGCAGCCGGGCCGAACCCGTCGATCGAGCCGCCGAGCGCGGCGACGATCTCAGCCCAGCTCACCTCGCGGGAGCCGATCATCACCGAGGCCAGCATCAGACCGGCAAGCACACCGAGGGAGACCAGCAACCACAACGACCGAAGCCGCTTCGGGCGGCGCACGGTGGCGACGCTCGAAGCGGCTGGGTTCAGCGTGGTGGAAGTGGTCACTTAGCGTTGGCGGCCGCGGCTGCGAGCAGCTTGGTGTAGTCGCCGAGCACGTAGGAGATCGACAGCGCGGTGGGGTTCGCCGCGGTGCCCATCGGGCCGGAGCCGGAGAGCGCCACGATGGACTTGTTGGCCACGGCGGGGATCTGCGAGAGCAGCGGGTCGCCCTCGAGGGTCGCGACCAGTTCGTCGCCGCCGTAGGTGACGATCACGTCGACGTCGTTGAAGGCATCCGCCTGCTCGGCGCTCTGCGTGAGGGAGTACTCCTTGGTGGCGCTGGATGCCTCGATGATGCTCGGCGCGCTGACCATGCCCAGGTCGTCGAAGAACATGGTGCGGGTGTCGTGCGTGGTGTAGAAGCTCACCTGGCTGAGGTCGGCTTCGTCGACGTGGGTGAGGAACATGACCGAGGTGTCGGCCAGCTCCGGGTAATCGGCGGCGGTGTCGGCGATCTCTTTTTCGAGCTCGGCGATGAGGTCGTCGCCCTCGGCGGCCATGCCCATGCCGAGCGCATTCTGGGTGATGGTGTCTTGCCACGAGGTGCCCCAGGCGACCTCGGGGTAGGCCACGACCGGAGCGATCTGGCTCAGCGTGTCGTAGTCCTCCTGGGTGAGTCCGGAGTAGCCGGCCAGAATGACGTCGGGGTTCGTGTCGGCCACGCCCTCGAAGTCGATGCCCGCGGTCTCGTCGAACAGCACCGGGGTCTCGGCGCCGAGCTCGTCGAGCTTGTCCTTCACCCAGGGCAGCAGGCCGTCGGTGTCGTCGTCACCCCAGGTGACGCCGGCCATGCCCACCGGCACAACGCCGAGGGCCAGCGGCACTTCCTGGTTCTCCCAGGAAACCGTGGCGATGCGTTCGGGCTTGGTTTCGATCACGGTTTCGCCGAAGGCGTGCTCGATGGTGATCGGCGTGAAGTCGCCGTCAGTGGCTGCGGCGGTGTCTGCGGCGGGGGAGGAGGAGCAAGCGGCGAGGCCGAGCGTGAGCACGGCGGCGGCCGAGAAGGCAATGAGTGTGGATGCGCGGGGCATGGTTTTCCTCGTGATCGTGGTGCAGGGGGTCGGGGACGGACCGGCGGCAGCTGTGATGCCGCAACCCTCGGCCGCGCGCAGAGGTCCAGGCCAGGCGCATCCGTAAGGGTTGCCTAACCTTACCAGTGCGTTCGCATACAAAAGCAAGTCCCTCCACCCAATCTCGACGGCGCCCCCGCCCGCCGGTCGAGCTTGTCGAGACCCCGCAACTCGTCCTCTCGGACCCGCCCCGGCGCATCCGCCCGAGCTGCGCGGGTCGGGCGCCGTTATGCGGGGCGTGCGCCAGGGCCCTTTTGAGGCATGCGGGGTAGGCGCCGTTATGCGGGTGGCGCGCCAGGCGCATAGCGGCGCCTTGCCCGCACGAGGAGAATCGCCCATCCGTCGGGCAGCGGCGGCAGGCAACATCGCCGCCCTGTATTACCCACTTGACACACCTGCTACTGTATCGATGACTTGATACAGAAGGGTGCCTGTCATGGGTCTCATCCCGCTCGCCATCATCACCGCCGCGCTCGCCCTCGTCTGGCTGGCGGTCGTGCGGCTCCGTCACACTGAGGCGTTCCGTCGCGTCACGGTGCCGGCCCACCTGGCGCCCAGCCTGCACGCCGCCCGGCACGCCTTCCGACGCCGAGGTGCCCTCGTCGCTGCGGCCGCCGTCGCGGTAGCCGGACTGGCCGTTGGGCTCGACCAAGCAATGCCCGACCCCTACGGTCTGCTCCTCATCCTCACCCCTGCCCTGATGAACCTGGCCGGCCTGATCGTCATCGCCGCCCTCCCGCGAGTGCCGGTGGCCGAATCCGGCAGCCAACGCAGCGCCGACCTAGCGCCGCGGCGGCCTTGGACCTTCGCCCCCACCTGGGCGCGGCTGCTGCCGACCACGGCCGGGCTGCTGTTACTCGCGGTGATAGTCGGCTTCGGGCTCACCGCCTCCGGGTCGGAAGACGGCCTGTCCCGCGCCATCCGCATCGACAGCGGCGCCTACAGCAGCACGGCGACCCCGTACCCCGGCTGGTTCTACGGCCTGCCCGTGCTGCTCCTCGCCGTGGCCCTCGCGGTGACGGCGGCTACGGCGCTGGCGCGGGTCGCCGCATCCGCCCGCCCCACCGACGCCACCTTGCGCGAGGCCGACCAGGTGATGCGGATGCTGATCACCCGGGTGATCGTGAAACTCACCACCGGCACGTTCGTCGTTTATCTGGGTGGCCTGATGTTCATGGGCGGCATCGCGTTGAGCGCGGCGAGCGGCCAATGGTTCGACGGCAGCTACGCGCAGATCGAGCCCTGGGCCGCGGTGGCAATCACCCTGTTCTGCGTCGGGCTCATCGCGGTGGGCATCGGTGTGGCGCTGGTGCTGCTTGCCGTGCTGGATGCCCTGACACCGCCGTTCACCATGCTCCCCGCGCCCGTGGCTGCCGAGCGGAACCGCGCATGATCACCATCGACGAGGCCAGCCCCACCCCGCCGTTCGAGCAGATCCGGCAGCAGCTCACCGATGAGATCCTCTCCGGCAACCTCACGCCCGGCGACAAGCTGGCCTCGGTGCGCCAACTGGCCGGCGACCTGCGGCTGGCGCCCGGAACGGTGGCGCGCGCCTACTCGGAACTGGAATCCGACGGACTGCTGATCTCCAACCGCTCGGGCACCCGCGTGCGCGCCGTCACCCCGCTGCCCGCTGCGGCACGCGCTGCCGCTCGCGACTACATCGCCGCGCTCGGCGGGCTCACCCTCGCCGACGCCATCCGCGCCGTGCGGGTGGAGTGGACCGACCCGGCGGTGTGAGGGCGAGCGTGTCACTCGAGTGGCCGACCCCTGTCGGCGTGCAGAAACCGCACCTCGAAAAGAGGAAGAAGTGAGCTCAAAAGGACGGAATCGGACATACGGTCCGTAATTCGGACCTTTGTCCTTTTTAGCGTTCGTTGCACCCCGACCTACTCCACCCCCAGCGCCGACGCAATGGCTTGCACCGGCGCATCCGCCTGCGTAGCGTCGAGGGATGAAAATCGGATACAAGCTGATCGCCGAGAGCTTCGGACCCCAGGAACTTGTTCGCCAGGCCGTGCGCGCCGAACGGGCCGGCTTCGACTTCGTGGAGATGAGCGACCACTTCCATCCCTGGGTGGAGGCGCAGGGCCATTCGCCGTTCGTCTGGAATGTGCTCAGCGCCATCGCCGCGAAGACCAGCACCCTGGAGCTCGCCACAGGCGTCACCTGCCCGAGCGTGCGCTACCACCCGGCCATCATCGCGCAGGCCGCCGCCACCCTGGCGCTGCTCTCCGACGGCCGGTTCACCCTCGGCGTGGGCTCGGGCGAGCGCCTCAACGAGCACATCGTGGGCCGCGGCTTCCCCGGCATCCATGAGCGGCACGCCACCTTCAACGAGGCGCTCGACATCATCCGGCTGCTCTGGCAGGGCGGCTACCAGAACTACAACGGCACCTACCTCAAGCTTGAGGATGCCCGCATCTTCGACCTGCCCGACGAACTGCCCACCATGGCCGTGGCCGTGAGCGGGCCCAAGTCCGTGGCCCTCGCCGCCGAGCACGGCGACGGCCTGTTCGCCACCGAGCCCAAGGCCGACCTGGTCACCGGCTACCGCGATGCCGGCGGCACCGGCCCGCTCTACGCCGAGGCACCGTTGGCCTGGGCGCCCACCGCAGACATCGCCGTGCGGGCGGCCCTCCGCACCAACGCGTGGGCGCTGAGCGGCTGGAAGGTGATGAGCGAGCTGCCGAACCCGGTGAACTTCGAGGCCGCCGCGGCCACGGTGCGCGAGGACGACATCCGCGGCCAGTTCGCCTGGCCCCGACGTGGAGCGGCACCTCGAGGTGATCGGCCAGTACACGGATGCCGGTTTCGACCACATCGCGCTCATGAACGCCGGCCCCGACCAAGACGGTTTCTTCGACTTCTTCGAAAACGACCTGCGCCCCCGACTGCTCGACGAGAGCACCCGATGACCTCGCGCACGCCCGTGCCCCGGGCGGTGCTCTTCGACATCGACGGCACCCTGGTCGACTCCAACTACCTGCACGTCGACGCCTGGCACCAGGCCTTCCAGACCTTGGACGTCGAGGTCGAGGCCTGGCGCATCCATCGCTCCATCGGGCAGGATGCCGGCACACTGCTGACCTCGCTGGTGGGGGAGAAAGACGAAGCCTGGGTCAGCCGCGCCAAAGACCTGCACGCCGAGAACTACAAGGCTCTCGCGCCGCGGCTCAGGCTGCTCCCGCAGGCCCGGCAACTGCTCGAAGCGGTTCACGGCCTGGGCATCAAGGTGGTGCTCGCCACCTCCGCGCCCCAGGCAGAGTTGGACATCCTGCTCGACCTGCTCAGCGCCGATGAGGCCATCCACGCCGCCACCAACGCCGACGACGTGGATGTGGCCAAGCCCGACCCCGACATCGTGCGGGTGGCCCTCGACCGGGCCGGTGTCGCACCCAATGAGGCCGTCTTCGTGGGTGACTCGGAGTGGGACATCGAGGCGGCGTCCCGGGCGGGTGTGCGCTCGTTCGGGGTGCTCACCGGCGGCATCGCCGGGGACCTGCTCATGCAGGCCGGTGCCGAGAGGGTTTTCGCCGGCCCGGCCGACTTCCTCGACCGGCTCAACGAGCTGGGCTGGCTCGAGTAAGACGAAGGTGCCGCCAACGCCAAACGGCCGGCCCTTTCGGGACCGGCCG
Organism: Cryobacterium sp. W22_MBD10_FK3; assembly: GCF_052113745.1. NCBI lineage: Bacteria > Bacillati > Actinomycetota > Actinomycetes > Micrococcales > Microbacteriaceae > Cryobacterium > Cryobacterium sp. W22_MBD10_FK3. The sequence goes on along the minus strand of NZ_JBGQOH010000019.1, from coordinate 45,159 downwards.
CTCGTGCATCCGCCGAAGCGAACGTGTTACTTGATCATCACCTTGCCCTCGAGGGCGGTGTCGTCAGACGCCGTGCCGACGTGGATCGGCACGTTGCCGGTGGGGGTGACCCAGGCGTCGGCCTTACTGTCCCAGTAGGCGAACGCCCGCGGGTCGAGCTCGACAGTGACCTTGGACGACGCCCCGGCGGCCAGGTCGACCTTGGCGAAGCCGGCGAGCCGACGCTCGGGAGTGGCAACATCCGTGGCGAGTTCGCCCACGTAGACCTGCACGGTCTCGGTGCCGGCGACCGCCCCGGTGTTGGCCACGTCAACGGTCACGCTCACGGCGGGGGTGCCGCCGTTCTTCACCGGCTTGCCGGTCTGCTTGGCCTTGAGGCCGTCGAAGCCGAACGAGGTGTAGCTCAGGCCGTGACCGAACGCGAACTGCGGCGCGATGTCGTTGGCCAGGTAGCCGCGGTAGCCGATGTTGACGCCCTCGGCGACCGTGGCGGTGCCGTTCACGCCGGGGAACGACGCGGTAGCCGCGGTGGGCGTGGCGTCATCAGCGGTGGCGAAGGTGACGGGCAGCTTGCCCGACGGGTTCACGTCGCCGAAGAGCACGCCGGCGATCGCGGCGCCCTGCTCCTGGCCGCCATACCAAGCCTCGAGCACCGCCGGAACGTCGCTGAGCCACGGCATATTCACCGAGCCGGCGGTGGTGAGCACCACAACCGTGTTCGGGTTCGCAGCGGTGACCGCGCTGATCAGGGCATCCTGCTCGTTGGCGAGGGTGAGGGTGCTCTTGTCGCGTCCTTCACCCACGTAGTCGCGGGCGAAGACCACGGCCACGTCCGAGGCCGCAGCGGCCTCGGCGGCAGCGGTCACGGCCGGTGCCACGGCGTCGTCGGGGTGCTCCCAAGTCAGCACCAGGTCGGCGGCGCTTTCCTGGTTGGCGTCGCCGGAGTTGTTCACGTACTCGACGCGGATGTCGTGTGCTTCGCCGGCCTTGAGCTGCAGGGCTGCTCCGGTGTCGGTGCGCACCGCGTGCGGGTCGGAGCCGTCGATGATCTCTTCACCGTCGATGAACAGCTGGGCGCTGCCGAAACCGGTCAGCGACAGGGTGTACTCGCCGTCGGCCGGAGCGGTGATGCTGCCGGTCCAACGGGCCGAGAGCGGGCCGCCGAACGCGTAGCCCGGAACCTTGGGGACCGACGAGCCGTACAGCCCGTCGAGCGCAAGGAACCCGGCGCTGAGCGCGACCTGGTCCTCGGTGCGCACGGCGTTCGGCTCTCCGGAGGTGTCATTGCTGAACCAGTATTCGGCGGTGAGGCCGGTGGTCGACGGGTCGCCGGCCGGGGTGAGCACCGAGGAGGGTACCGCGGCGCCCTTCAGCGAGTGCGCGGGACCGACCGAGTCCGTGCCCTCGGCGTAGGTCACGTTCACGCCGTCTCCGACCTTGGCGCGGATCGCGTCGAGGGGAGTGGAGGTGGCGGTGGGCTTGACCACGGAGCTGCCGCCGCCGGTGGCGAGGGCGTCGGCGTCGGCACCGATCACTGCGATCGAGTCGAGGCTCGCGGCATCCAGCGGCAGGGCCGCGGTGCCGGCGTCGGCCGGGGCGTCGTTCTTGAGCAGCACGGCGGCGTTCTCGGCGACCTCGCGGGCCACGGCGGCGCTGGCGGCCTCGGGGAACTCGGTGACGGCGACGGGCACGTCGAAGGAGCCGAACTCGAACATGGTGCGCAGGATGCGGTGCACCTTGTCGTCGATGGTGGCCTCGCTGACCTCACCGTTGTTCACGGCGTCAATGAGCGGCTGACCGAAGTACGACGCGGCCGGGAACTCGACATCCAGGCCGCTGTTGGCGGCGAGCCCGGTGCTGTGGGTGGCGCCATAGTCCGTCTGAATGAAGCCCTTGAAGCCGTAGTCCTTCTTCAGGATGTCGAAGACTTCGGAGCTCTCGCAGGCGTAAACGCTGTTCACCTTGTTGAACGAGCACATCGCCGAGCCCACGCCGGCGTCGATGGCCGCTTCGATCGGGGCGAGGTAGACCTCGCGCAGCGCGCGTTCGGAGACGTCGATGTTGCCGCCGTTGAGGCGGGCGAATTCCTGGGTGTACGCGGCCGGATGCTTGATGGTGGCGACCACATCGTGGTCCTGCACGGCCGTGATCTCGTCGGCGACGAGCTTGCCGGCCAGCAGCGGGTCTTCGCCGAGGGACTCGAAGGCGCGGCCCCAGCGGGGGTCGCGCACCAGGTCGCCGGTCGGGCCCAGCAGACCGTTCTGGCCGGCGGCGCGGGTCTCCGCGCCGAGCACGTCACCGTAGGCCGTGGCCAGGGCGGTGTCCCAGGTGGCGCCGAGGGCGAGGGGTGCCGGCAGGGCGGTGGCCTCGCCGTTGTTGGTGGCCTGGTTGGTCACGCGCACGCCGGCACCGGCATCCGTGAGCAGCAGCCCCGGAATGCCCAGGCGCTCGAGCGGTGCGATGAAGAACGCGGTCTCGCCGCTGAACTCGCCGTGCAGGCGGGTGACCTTCTCGTCGAGGGTCATCTCCTTCAGCAGCAGGTCGGCGCGGGCGTCGGAGTCGAGCTTGGTGTTCATCCAGGCCGAGCCCGCGATCGGGGCCGCGGTCTTGGCCCGGCCGCGGTTGTTGGCGATGGCTTCCCGGGCACGGTCGGCGTTCGCCGCCTGGCCGGGCTTTATGCGGTCCGGGTCGGGTGCGGCCGAGGCCGCGAGGCCGCCGCCGAGGACGGTGCAGAGGGTGAGGGCGCCGGCAAGCGTGACGAGTGCCACGCGCCGGGAGCGCCGTTGTTGTCTGTTCATCAAGGGGTTCCTAGGGTTGGTATCAAATGCGCGAACGCAGGCTTGAGCCAACCCGCTACCGAAGATGCGGGTCGGATCGAACCCGCATCGGTTCAGAGCGCGCTGAGAGATCCCCGGGCCGTGATCGGCCAGCGGGGTGGGCAGCGCTAGTGCGGCAGTAAATGCGCGCGAGCGGGAGCGTCGACAGACGCTCCGGTGAGACCGGTGAGCGGCCTCAGGGGCAGGGGATTCGGACATTTTGACCCCCCAATGGGGGGCGTAGAAAATAACCTACCAGTATTTAGTTTTGCTGAGAAATCCACAAGAGCACGCCATGAGTCCACGCCCCGCGCCGTTGGTCGAGCGTGTCGAGACCTCCCCCCGCGGGCATGCTCCTGCGCGAGCGCGTCACCACCGCCCGCATAGGCGAGACTTGCCTGATGAACACCGCCTTTCCGCTCGATGTACCCCAGAACGACGTCGATGACCTGCGCGACCGACTGCGGCGCACCCGCTGGTCACCCGAGTGGCCGGTCACCGGCTGGACCGCGGGCACGGACCAGGCCGAACTGCGCCGCCTGGTCGCGTATTGGGCCGACGGCTTCGACTGGACCGCCCAGCAGACCCAGATCAACACCCTGCCCTGGCACCGCGCCACCGTCGCGGGCACCCCGCTGAGCTACCTCCGCTTCGAGGCCGAGACCCCCGGCGCCCTGCCGCTCGTTCTCACCAACGGCTGGCCGAGCACCGCCATCGAACTCGTCGACCTGGCCCGCCGCCTGGCGACCCCATCCGAGCACGGGGGAGCGGCGACGGATGCGTTCACGGTCATCATCCCGGCCCTGCCCGGGTTCCCGTTCTCCCCGCAGCGCCCCACCCATGCCGAGCAGACCCACGAGCTCTGGCACCAGCTCATGACCGAGGAGCTCGGCTTCGAGCGCTACGCCGCGCACGGCGGCGACCTGGGCGCCGGCATCACGTCACGCCTGGCCGAGGCGCATCCCGAAGCGGTGGTGGGCATCCACCTGCTCGCCGTGGCCGCACCCGGTCACGCCGACCCGGTCACGTTCACCGCGGCCGAGCAGGCCTACCTGGCCGCGGCGCAACAGTGGGTGGCCGACGAGGGCGGCTATCAGCACGAGCAGCAGACCCGGCCGCTCAGCCTCGCCCCGGCGCTCTCGGACTCGCCGGCCGGTCTGCTGGCCTGGATCGTGGAGAAGTACCGCGCCTGGAGCGACTGCGGCGGCGACCTGTCCACCCGCTTCAGCGACGACTTCCTGCTCACTCAGGCGTCGCTGTACTGGTTCACCAACTCGATCTCCACCTCGTTCCGGCCCTACTGGGAGTTCGCCGCCGGCCTCACCACCCGGGTTCGACAGGTGGATGTGCCGACCGCGGTGGCCGTGTTCCCGCACGACCTCGCCCGCCCGCCGCGCAGCTGGGCCGAGCGCAGCTACGCCGTGACCCGGTACACCGAGATGCCGCGGGGCGGCCACTTCGCTCCGTATGAGGAGCCCGCCCTGCTCGCCGTGGACCTCAGGGAGTTTCTGCGGCCGCTGCGGTAGTGCCCGCAGATCAGAACATCGTCGAGAATTTCCAGAGGATATAGGCGGTGGACGCGATGCTCACCACGAGCCCGGCGATGGCCGTACCCCGGCCGGTGATCCGACGTCCGGCGCCTTCGAGTTCCGCCGACTTCGCGATGCCGATCGCCGAAAAGACGATGCCCAGGATGCTCGGGATCGCCAGGGGATTGAGGAGGCACGAGACGAGGGCCAACACCAGCCCGGTGTAGGCCATCGAGTTGTTCCGGCGGATCTCGCGATCCTTCTCCTTGCGGGTCGGCGGGGTGGCGTACATCGTGGGCGACTGGTGCCCCGCCATGGGCACGTAGGCCGGCCGTGCGGAGGCCGCCCCGGCCGTGGGCCCATACCCGTAGGCGGGTGGCGGCGGCGGTGCGGCTTCGGCGAATCGCCGCTGAGCCGACCATTCCGTGCCGGTCCACCACCGCTGCAACGCACCATCCTCAGGGTCTCGGTACCAACCGGCTGCAGGCAGAGTCAAGGGGATTCCCGTCGTGTGGGCGCGCCAACTGACGCTGTCTCAAGCGTAGAAGTGCGCGGGTCGCACTCGCCAACCCCAGTGTGGGGTGACGAAAGCTACTGCCGGTTCATCTCGACGGTCATGGTCACGCCCAATGCCGTGAGCTCGTACGTCAGCACACCGTCCTGGTAGGTGAACGATTTGGCGGAGTCGCCGGAGGCCATGATGGCGGTCTCCATCTGCGCGACGTCGCCCTGCGAGTCCCACGAGTACGACTCGGTGTACTCGGTCGGCGGAACGTACGAGCCGATCCAGTAGACCGCCTTCGTGGCTTCAGCGTCGTTCACCCAGTCGATGGTGATTTGCTCGCCCGTGATGGTCGCCGTCTGGTAGGCGTCGGCGCTCTTCGAGTTCGTCTGCTTCCACTCGCCCGCAAGGTCCAACGGTGTGACAACGACCTCCTCGGTTGGCTCCGCCGTGGCTGCGGCAGACGGTGAGGCGGATGCTGCGGTGTCGGTTGTGGATGCGGGCGCCGTGCATCCGGTGAGGAGGAGAAGAGCGACAGCGATCGGGACGAGCGGACGAAGGTTCATAGGCTAAGGCTATGGGCTTAGACCAGCGTCCAAGCACCAGGCGGCCAACCCTGCAGGGCCGGCCGTTAGGCGCTCTACTTCGGTGCCGCCCCGATCGACCAGATCCGGGTGGGCTGAGTGCCGTTCACCACATAGTCGCCCACGATGCGCGCCTTGAACACCCACGGGTTGTGGCTGGCCGCGGTGCGGGCGTTGCGCCAGTGCCGGTCCAGGTTCTTCGACGTGGACACCCCCGACGCGGCCAGGGCGTCGAAGATGTCGGAGGTGGCCCGGGTCGCCAGCGCCACCAGCACCACCTGAGCCTGCGCCGTCGCCAGCTCGGCGAGGTCGTTGAGCCGCTCCTCTTCCACCAGGTCGCCGAGGAACGCGCCCTCGTAGGCCCCCTGCAACGCCCAGGCCGCCTTTTCCACGATCGCCTCGGCCGCGAACGCCTGCGCCGACACCTCGCCCACCACCTGCAGAATCTGCGGGTCGGTGGCGAACGACTGCGAGTTGCCGTGCGAGAAAATGCGGGTGCGCGCCTTCACCTCGGCGGCGATCTCGAGTTCGGCGGCCTTGACCGTGCCGGCCAGTACCGCCAGCAGCACCGCCTGGTAGAACGCGGTCTGGTACTTGAACCGGGTGTCGAAGTCGATCACGTTCTCCTCGGCCACGACGGCATCCACAAAGGTGCTCGTGCCGCTGCCGGTGGTGCGCTGGCCGAAGCCGTCCCAGTTGTCGCTGTGCGTGACACCGGGCTGGTGGGCGTTCACCACGGCGATCACGTTCTTGCCGGTGTCGCCCACCTGCGCGAACGTGTCGATCCAGTCCGCGAAGATGCTCCCGGTGGAGTAGAACTTGGTGCCGTTCACGACCAGCTCGCCGGGCTTGCCGTTCGGCGCCGGGCGCACCCGGGTGATCACATCGCCGATGGTGACGCTGCCCACCTCGGTCCAGGAGTTGCCCACGATCTCGTCGTTCACGAACCGGGCCAGCCACACCTCGCGCTGGGCGCCGGAGGCCACGAGGCGGTCTTCGACGAAGGCGAAGTGCCCCCGCAGGGCCTGCGCGATGTTCGAGTCCGCCGCGGCGAGTTCGGTCAGCAGCCGAAACAACTGCGGCAGGCTGGCGCCCAGCCCACCGTCGGCGACGGGCACCCGTAGGGCGCCGAAGCCGGCCTCGGTGAGTTCCTTGATCTGCTCGTACGGCAGCAGATGGTCCTGCTCTCGAGCGGATGCGCCGGCGGCGATCCGGGTGAAAATGGGCCGGAATCGCGCGGCCAGGCCGGCATAGTCGACGGGGGCAACGGGGGAGGAGGCGAGCGTGGTCATGGCTAGGACACTAGGTCAGCGGCTCCCCGTCTCGCTCGGAGATGACGGTTCGTGTCTGGCCGCGATGGCCTTGTACGCGGTCTCGGCGTCGGTGCGCAGACCGCTGCAGGTGGAGCGCGCGGAACTGTCAACGCGCCGCCGCCGGGGGCTACTCAGTGCGCCCCCTCTGGCTGGATGATCCCGCTAGAGCGGGATCATCCAGCCACACGGGGGTCAGCGACGCCCCGACGGCATACCCGCCCCGCGGCTCGGCATGCCCCGTGCGCACTCAGTCGGTGCGAGAAGCCGCCGACTGAATGGCCTGGGCGAGGTCGCCGGCACGGCTCCACATCGGCCAGTGGCCCGTCGGCAGGTCGATGACGTCGAGGTCCTCGAGGTTCGCGACCTCGGCGAACATGGGATGGCCTGCTCGGGCCAGCTCCAGCACCTGCTCGCTCGGCATCGAGCAGCACACCAGGGTAGTTGGCACAGTGCGCCGGGCGTCGTTCGTGAGCTCGAGCGGCTGACGAAGCACGGGGCCGGGCTCGGGGACCGCCCGGGCCCGGAACCGCTCGAGGACCTCGGCGCTCAGCCCTTCCAGGCTCGCCTGAGGGGGAAAAGCGTCGAACGGCGGGAGCGGAAGCTCCTTTACCCCCTCCGGGAGATCGGGGGCGAAGATGCTTCCCGGGGCCACGGGCCCGGAGTCGACCCACACCACTCGCCGGACAAGCTCAGGGTGCCGGTCGAGCACCAGACTGACGGGAAAGTTCGCCCCGCTGTGAGCGACGATGATCGCGGGCTGATCCGCGGAGACCCCGAGTCGAGCGAACAGGTCCAGGATCGCAGCGGCTTGATCGTCGAGAGTCTTCGTCGCCCGCTCGGGATCGTCCCCGTCGAGACCGGGCAGCGTCAGCGCGCTTGCCCGAGAGTGGCCGGCGTTCAGGTGGTCAAGGACGTCATCCCACGCCCAAGCGCCGAGCCAGTGCCCGGCGATCAGAACAATGGTGGGACTGCTCGTTGTAGTTGTCATGTCACTACCTTCGTTGGCGCGCCGGGCAGGTGTGTGTCACTATTTGTGTCATGAATTTGCTGCAGGCCGAACGGTGAAGCGAACAGAACGCCTCCATGCGTTGTCCGAGATGCTACGCCGCAACGGCTCAAGGGGGTGCTCGGCCGAGCGGCTGGCGAGAGAGTTCGAAGTGTCTGTGCGCACAGTCAAAAGAGACCTCGCTGCGCTAGAGAACAGCGGCGCGCCGCTCTGGTCCCGGCCAGGTCCGGGCGGTGGCTACGGGATGGCGATAGGCGCGTCCCTGCCGCCGGTCAGCCTGTCCCCGGCGCAGGCGGTGGCGCTCATGGCAGCCGTGTCCGCTGCATCCGATGCCCCCTACGCCGATCTGGCCGCAGCCGGCATCAAGAAGATCCTGGATGTGCTCGATCCCCGAACCCGAGCACGAGCCGACGAGCTGGCCAGCCGGGTCTGGGTCAACACGCCGCCCTCCTCATCACGAGCAATCAGATCGGCACTGGAGGAGGCGATGGCCGAGCAGCGAGTACTCCGTCTTCGCTACACATCGGGAGACGGGACCACGACCGCACGCGACGTCGAACCCGTGCTCTTCGCCTCCACGAACGGTCAGTGGTACCTGGTCGGGTGGTGCCGACTGCGCGACGCGATGCGATGGTTCACTGTGTCGCGCATCGAGCGGGCCAGCGTGACCAAGACGGCCTGCAGCGGCCACACGATCCAGGAGGTCGGAGAACCCCCGGCGAACGCAAGACCGGTGCACAGCCGGGGCTGAGCGTTGCCAGCCCTACTCTGCCGGGCGGAGAGTCGGCAGGATCGTCGCGTAACGGAGCAGGAATGCGCGCTCGTCGAGCTTCTTGCGGCGGAGCCACCCCGTGACTTCATTGTTGTGTTTGCTCGCGTTACAGGACGCACAGGCCGGAACCACGTTCTCGAGGGTGTACCGGCCGCCCCGGGAGATCGGCATGATGCAGTCCCGCTGCAGGGCCGGACTCGGTGATTGGCAATAGGCGCAGCCGCCCCAGGCCGCAAGCAGGTCGGCCCACTGTGCGGCGGTGAGGTCGTTGTCGACGCGGGCGAGCCGGTTTTTCCGTCGCTTCGCGTACCGAGCCCGCGCCGCCGCCGGCACCTTGGCGGGGAACTTGCGGGGAGGGCTCACAGCTCCACGGTACTCCGGCCGCGCCCAGCACATCGCTCGCACGCCGAGGTGCGGATCAGGGTGAGTAGAACATCGAGACCACGCCGCCGACCATCAGCAGTGCGAAGGCGACCAACCAGATCCACGTACCCACGCCCCAGCGCATCCGCAGCCGTCGGCCGCGCTTCGCCACCCGCCCGGATCTCGAGGCACGCTTCAGCCCGCCCGCACCCGCACCGGCATCCGTGCCCGGGGTCACCCGCGGCGCCGCGGGCAGCCGGTCGTCACGCCAGCGCTCCCACCGACCGATCTTGTCGCTCAGAGCGCCGACCGCGTCGTAGAGTCCCTGCCAGGCGTCAGGGTCGAGGGTCACGACGTCGCGGCTGCTCACCAGGAACAGCCAGTCGTCGATGATCTCCACGTCGAACCCGTGCACCCGGTCGATCAGGCGCGCCATCACATCTGGAGTAAAGAGGTACAGCGCATCCGCCTCGTACTCCTCGGGGCAGTACAGGGTGAAGTAGTCGTCAAAGTCACCCTCGAGGGAGAGCCGCTGGCCGCTGGCGGGCAGGTCCATCAGCGTGAGCCGATCGCCCGGGCCGTCGTGAGCGCGCAACAGAATGTGCGGCAAGCGCGTGCTCAGCCGCAGAGCGCAAAACCCGCCGAACTGGGCCGTGCCGGTGCCGGCAACTCCGTACCGCAGTTCGTGGTTGGCGAACTCGATCGAGCGCTCTGATACCGGTCGCATCACGCGCGTGAGCGTGAGAAGGCCGCGCGACGCCCACGGTGTCACATGCGCGCCGATGATCGGCCCGGGTTCGTAACTCAGTCCGTTGTCGGTCGCGAACCGGGAGAGCCGATAGTGCCGCTTCGGGGTGCCCCGACGCGTCGAAAAACGCAGAAAGAACCACCCGAAAAACACACCTCCCCAGATCGTGATCAATCCAGTGAAGCCCATGTAGAGGTAGCCTTCGGTTCGGTCAGGCCTCGTGTCGCTCACCACAAGGATCACGCTCACAGCTAGGAGGGGCACGCCCAAGAAGCCCAGCCCGGCAGCGATGAACATGACCGCCCGTTGCACCCGGGGGAACCGGTTTCGCACCGACGGGTACCGCGCCGCGAACGGTCGGTAGAACTCCCGCACGTCCTTGCGCTTCACCCGGTCGGTGAGCGCCGCGGTGTGCAGGCTCGTCGTGCTGTGTTCCGTCGTTCGCATTCGTCCACCCCACGCTTGCTCTGATCGCCAAGAAGCGGCCCAGTCCGAGAGTATCGGTCGGGCAGCGGATGCGTTCGCCGCCTCGGTCGAGCCCGCTTCGGGCCCCGGAACGACGTCGAGTTCCACCGGAACGCCGGCCTGCTCGAGTACACGGCGAGGTGTCTAGGCGCCGGCTAATAGAGCGAAATATCCCGGAACATGCTGCGATTGGCCGTTGGCGTTCATGGGAGTCACTTCGATGTGTGCCGGCCCGTCGGCGATCACGTGCCAGTCCGAGTCCGGGAAGGTGTTGTGCCGTTCCTGCGTACCAAAATGTCCGGGGCGGGGCAGGTTTTCCAGGGCCCTTTGCAACTGTCGTGGCATGCTTCGCCGGGTGGCGCCCAGCTCTTGCAGGTAGGCGAGACTGCTTCCGGGGAAGTTGGTTTCGGCGAGGAATACCCGGCCGGTGTTCCCGACAACGGTGCGTAGGTTGGTAGCCAGGCTGGCTTGCTGGTCTGGTTTTAGCACATGAAAAACTCCGCGAACAAAAACGTTGGCAGGCCCCACTGACTCCAGCAGGTGCTCTCCAGCATCAGGTTCCGTTGCATCCATAGCCAGGAACTCAACGTTGTGGAGGCCTGCGGCTTCCCGTCTCGCTAGCGCGATGGCGCCGACGGATACATCAATGCCGATAGCCCTCGGGAAAAGACCAGCAAGCCAGCGGGTATTGGTTCCGTTGCCACATCCAACGTCGATGACGGGAAGAGCCGGATTGAAATGGCCCAGGACGGCGTCGGTGTACTGCTCGAGCTCGGTCTGGGATCCGGAGTCCCACAGCACGTCTCCCGAACGGCCGGTGGTGCGGATTCCGCGCCAGTACCCGTCCCACGCCGCTGACGGGTCCTTCGGTGCCCGGGAGGTGAGGCGCACTACCGATGGGACAAGTAGCATCTGCCCCCAAAGCTTTGACATGCTCTCACTCTACTGACGGTGCGCGAGACTACTGAGCCGTCCCAGAACCATCTCGGGCGGTAGCGGGCGGTCATAGAAATAGCCTTGTCCGTATAGGCAACCCATCGTCTGCAGGAGAATCGCCTGTTCGGCGGTCTCAATGCCTTCGACGATCGCCTTCAGGCCCGCCGAGAAAATCAGTTGGAGAATGGCAGCAACGAATTTTTGCTGCTGTGGGTCCGATGCCATGTCCTGAATCAGGGAACGGTCGACTTTGACCGTGTCTGCTGGAAGCGTTCGGAGATAACTGATGGACGAATAACCGGTGCCGAAGTCATCAATTTGCAGCCCGACACCGAGATCTCGCAGCTCGCCCAAGACCTGTTCTTCCGCCGTTCCCTTCGACATCAAGACGGTCTCGGTGATCTCCAGAACCAATCGCGGCGGAGCCACATGATTCCTAGCGAGCGTCTCCCTGACATCTTCCAGCAGGTCACCGCGCAGCAGTTCGGCGGCGGAAAGATTGATGTGTAGGCAGAAGTCTGTGAGCTCAGGCTCGGTTTCGCTCCAGCGTCGCAGCTGGGCGACTCCTTCGTGAAGCACCCAACGTCCTAATTCCAGGATCAGGCCGGTTTCTTCCGCGATGGGGATGAAGCTATCCGGCATGATGAGTCCGCGCACCGGATGGTGCCACCGAAGGAGGGCTTCGAAACCTATGACTGTTCCTGAGGCCAATTCGACCACCGGCTGATAACGCAGCGCCAGCTCGCCGCCGGCGACGGCGTTACGAAGCTCGGCTGTGATGCGTGAGCGTTCACGGACAGAGTCGAGCATGTCGGGGTGGAACAGCTGGATGTTGTTGCGGCCATGCGCCTTCGCCTGGTACATGGCGATGTCAGCATCCCGAATCAGCGACTCAGCTGGATGGCCCGGCGTGCCGATACGAACCCCGATGCTGGCCATCGCCCAGACGGTTTCGGTTCCAACCTGCACGCTGTCCTGAAGCTGCGCCGACGCCCGGTGCGCAATATTCAGGACTTCCTCTTCTGTCGCTTCGATGACGAGGATGGCGAACTCATCCCCACCCAGACGTGCCACGGTATCGACGGCCCGTACGGCGCACTTGAGGCGCCGGGCAACCTCGATCAAGACTGCGTCACCGGCCCCATGGCCCAGAACGTCATTGACGGCTTTGAAGGAATCCACGTCCAGCACCAGCAGAGCCGGGGGTTTTCCACTGTCCGTGCTGGCCAGGATTGCCTCGTTGATTCGCTCGTTGAGCAGGGTCCTATTCGCAAGGCCCGTCAAGTCGTCAGTCTTTGCCATCTGTTCCAGCTCGGCCTGAGTTTGCCGCAGCATGGCGGTACGGTCAGAAACCTGCTGTTCCAGATTCGAGTAGATGTAACTGAGTTCCTCGGCGAGTAGGTTGACGCCGGTGATCACAGCGTCGATGTCATCCCTCAATTCAGACGGCTCTATCCGCGCGTCCAGGTCGCCGGCAGCCAACCGGACAACACCTTCCACCAACTGCTGCAAACGAGGGTCGTCGGCGTCGTCTCCCGAGTTCATATCACCCGAAGATGCACTCTGCGCAGCGCTTCTGCACGCCTAGGCACCGGCAGTGAGCCATTCCATGGCTTCGCTGCGCGAGGTGAAGAACTTAGTCGGACACGGCGGAATGTGCACACCGAGAAAGAAATTCGCCAAGACTCGGTCAACAGGTGATTTGCCCAGAAGAGCAATGCGCGAGGCGCTGCAGGGAATAGACCACACGGCCCTGGCCTCTCGGCTCACCGACCCGACCGCTGCCATATCGACGAGCATGCCCCGCCGTTCGTTCCCGCACGCGTCGTTAACTTTCGCCATCGCGACGTGGGCATCTTCGACCTCAATGTGAACCCCGGGCTGCCAGCGCAGATGGAGAATTCCATCGACCGTTTCGAGAGTCTCTTTTGCGCCGTCTGCAGGGACCGGACCCATTGCAACGTCCTCCCCCGGGCACGCAGCCGAACCGTTCAGCCACTCCTCAAAGCTACTCGTGTTCAGGTGCTTATCAAATCAATCGCCGACCGATATTCACGGCAGTGTCATCGACGGCGAAGACAGCTTCGCATCGGGCACCAACCCCCAACCGGGGCCGACACCGGCGATGGCGCCACGGATGGTACGGGCGTTGCTCCGCCCTTACAACCACTTCCGCCGCTTGAAGATCCCCCACAGCCCCAACCCCATCACGCCCATCGCCGCCACCGCCACCGGGTACCCGAATTCCCAGTGCAACTCCGGCATACTGTCGAAGTTCATGCCGTAGATCGTGCCCACCAACGTCGGCGCGAACAGGATCGCCGCCCACGACGAGATCTTCTTCACCTCCTCGTTCTGCGCCAGACCCACCTCCGACAACCGCCGGGTCTCCTCGTTCTGGGCCAGGCCGGCCTCCGAGAGGCGGCGCATCTCGTCGTTCTGCTGCTGAGTCACCAGGGTGGCGTGCACGGTGAGCGCATTCTCCAGCAGCGCCCGGAACGAGGCGGCGTGCTCGGTGACCCGCAGCACATGGTCGAGCACGTCCCGGAACGAGCGCTGCAGTTCCACATCCACCTGGTACTTCTCCGAGCCGCGCAGCAGTGCCTCGAGCATGCCGCGCAGCGGCCCGGTGGCGCGCTGGAAGTCGATCACCTCGCTGAGCAGTTCGTAGATGCGCCGCGACACCGACGGGTCGCCGCCGAACAGCTGGTTCTCGATCTCGTCGATGTCGTTCTCCAACCCGGCAACCACCGGCGCATAGGCGTCGACGACCTCATCGAGCACGGCGTGCAGCACCGCTTCGGGGCCGAGCGCGAGCAGCGCCGGGTTCGACTCCATCCGCCGGCGCACGTTGGCCAGGTCGGGGTTCTCGGCGTGCCGCACGGTCACCACGAAGCCCGGGCCGATGAACACGTTTACCTCGCCGAACTCCACTCGCTCCTCGGCGTCGAGGTACCAGGCCGGCCGCAGCACCACGAAGAGGGTGTCGCCGAAGCGCTCCAGCTTGGCCCGCTGGTGACCTTTCAACGCGTCTTCCACGGCCAGCGGATGCAGCGAAAACTCGTCGGCAACGCTACGGATCTCGTCCGCATCGGGCCGGTACAGCCCGATCCAGGCCATCCCCGCGCACTCGCGTAACTGCTGGTACGTCTCGTCGAGGCTCTGCGGGCTGGAGGTGCGCTGCCCGGTCACGTAGATGCCGTTGTCGATGAGTGCCATGGTCCTACTCCGTCGTTCGGTCGACGAGAGCACGTAAGCAAGCCCAAGGTGACCGCGGGCGCGTCAGGAATCGACGGCACACCAAAGGCCACCTCGCAAAGGAGGTTCAGTAGCGCGCCACCCCAGCGCGACGCCCGACCTAGAAGGTCAGAGCGAAAACGACAATCGCGAAGGGAGTGGAGCGCGGACTATCACCAGCCATGGCCGCTCACCCGCCTTCGATCGAAGATTGTCGTGGCCCTGCCTGGGCCTCGCATACCGTACCACTCCAGGGCAACGAGATTAGTGTATGTCGACGATCGCAGCGGATTTACAGGCCTAGTAGCCGATCCAGTCGCCGTTGGAGTCCATCTCGTAGTCGGCGACGCTCGCCTCGATGATGGTGAGGGTGCCGTCCTTCATGACGGTCATCTCCACAGTGGCGAACGCGTCGATCGAGCCGTCGGTTTCGAGGGGGAAGTCGAACTGATTCGAGCTACCGTCGTCAAGCGGATCGGAGGCGCAAGACTGCACGAACGTCAGGGTCTTGGAATCGTCGGAGACGTACTTGCCTGTCTCGGGGTCGGAGGCGTCGAGATCGTCGATGGGAGTCGCGTCCAGCATCCACCACGCCGGCTTGGCGGAATACGGCGCCTGCTCCAGGTTGCCAACGATCTCTTCCACCTCCGCGGCACCGCCCGGGGCAGTCGCCTCGGCTTCCTCCACGGTCTCGACGCCGAACTGCCGCATCAACACACTTTCGAGTTCGGCTTCGCCCTCGGCGGCGTATTCCTCTTTCGTCATCGACGGTCGGCTCAGCGTGTCGAGGCCATCTCCTTGATAGTCGATGACCAGGTCGACAGCGCACGACTTGGACGAGTCCAGTTTGCGTGCTTTCGCCGTCACCTCGCCCACCAGCAGCCCGTCGGCATCGGATCCCGCGGCGTCGACGAGGGCCTCAGGAACGCGGATGACCAGCTCGCCTTCGGAGCCGTACGCGGGGGTCTGAAATTCGAACACCCCGGCCTTGGGGGCTCCATCAGTACTTGCGTTGTTGTCGACGCCGTCGCCGGTCGGCGCGGTGGAACAGCCCGCAAGCAGGAGCGCAGTTGCTGCCGCCAACGTGGTGGCGGTCAGCATGGATGTCTTGTTCAAAGTCTGCATGTATGCCCGCGCCCGGATACCGGACGCGTTCCCCCTTGTATCTCCCCGTGGCGATCCGCCGCTCCACTTGGAACGGCCACCACTGACGATCCTACGAGAAAGCGTGCCCAGCTTGGGGTTGGGTCAACGGCTTCGACTGGACCGACCGGCAGGCCGAGACCAGGGGAGACGCCGGTACGTGTTGGCCGCCGGCCGTGCAGCCGCTCGGCGTGCTTCAGCTCTCGCGGTTGGCGAGACCGTCGAGTCGCAGCGTCGAAGACTCGTCCCGGTGGCTGCCGTCCGCGCCCACATGCTTGTCGGGGACCGCGCCCTCTGCGCCGTTCTTGAGCACGCCATACAGCGCCATGGCGTGCCCGCGTCCAACGCCGTAATCGTCACGGAGCCAGGCAACCACGTCGGCGGCCTTCGTTGTCGCATCGAAGCCGCGGGCGCTGGCCTCGTCGAGCAACTCCTGGGGCGTTTTGCCCGTCTTCGTTTCGATCGCGTCGAGGTAGGCCTGGTATGACATTGCTGTTCCCTTCCGAGGCGTCGGTGCCGTTTCGTTAGAACTCTAGCCGCCGGTCCACCGCCAACCCCAGCCGATACCGGCGTGCAGCAGCGGGCCCTAAAGCGACAGCGCGATCGCGCCGCCGATCAGCACCACTGCGAAGATGAGCAGCCCAATCCGCTCACCCCAGCCCAGGCGCATCCGCAGCCGTCGGCCGCGCTTAGCCACCCGCCCGGTCGGCGCGGCATGCTTCGCCCCGACCCAGTCCGCACCAGTGTCCACGGCGGCAGCAACGACCGGCGGCACCTCCGGCAGCCGGTCGTCGCGCCAGCGCTCCCACCGGTCGATCTTGTCGCTCAGGGCGCCCACTGCATCGTAAAGTTTCTGCCAAGATTCCGGGTCGAGGGTCACCACGTCGCGGCTGCTGACCAACAACAGCCAATCGTCGATGATCTCCACATCGAATCCGTGCACTCGATCGATCAGGCGCGCCATCACATCCGGGGTGAAGAGGTACAGCGCGTCCCGCTCGTACTCCTCGGGGCAGTACAGGGTGAAGTGGTCGTCGAAGTCGCCCTCGAGGGAGAGCCGCTGCGTGCCGTCGGGCAGTGCCGCGAATGCGAACGGGCCGTGCTGAGCGCGCAACAGAATGTGCGGCAGGCTCGTGCGCAGTTGCATGGCGCAGAAGCCACCGAACTGGGCGTTGGGGCTGCGCAGAGTGTCGACCTTCAGCTCGTAGTTGGCGAACTCGATCGTGCGCTGCGATGCGGGCCGCATCACCCGCGTGAGCCTGAGAAGGCCTCGCCGGGCCCACGGTTTCAGGTGCTTGCCGGAGATCGGCCCGGGCTTGTAACTCAGGCCATTGGCGGCGGCAAACCGGGCCAACCGGTAATGCCGCTTGGGGGTGTCCCGGCGCTTGAACGTGCGCACAAAGAACCACGCCAACATGATTCCGGTGCTCAGCATCAGAAGGCCGACACCGGCCGGCGCGACGATATCGGCGACCGGTGCGCCTCCTCTCGCCACCTCCGCCGCGGCGTAGGCCAGGGCGAAAACTCCGATGGGGGCGCAGCCGATACCCATGAACATGGTCGCTCGGCGGATGATCATGTCCGGGTTGCGCACCGACTGGTACCGCGCCGCGAACGCCCGGTAGAACTTCCGCACGTCCCTGCGCTTCACCCGGTCGGTGAGCGCCGCGGTGTCCAGGCTTGTCGTGCTGTATTCCGTTGTGTGCATCCGTCCACCCCACGTGTGCTTTGCTCGGCCACGATTGGCCCACCTGAGACTAGCGTTCAGGCAACGGATGCGGCCGCCCGCCTGGTTATCCGCCCTGGTGGAACAGCGAGATCACACCGCCGACCATCAGCAGTGCGAAGGCGACCAGCCCGATCCACGTACCCACGCCCAGGCGCATCCGCAGCCGTCGGCCGCGCTTGGCCACCCGCCCGGATCTCGGGGCAGGCTTTCGCCCGACCGCGGCTGCACCGGCATCCGTGCTCGATGTCGCCGGCGGCACCGCGGGCAGCCGGTCGTCGCGCCAGCGCTCCCAGCGGCCGATCTTGTCACTCAGCGCGCCGACCGCGTCGTAGAGTGCCTGCCAGGCCTCCGGGTCGAGGGTCACCACGTCGCGGCTGCTCACCAGAAACAGCCAGTCGTCGATGATCTCCACATCGAACCCGCGCACCATATCGATCAGGCGGGCCATCACATCCGGGGTAAAGAGGTACAGCGCATCCCGCTCATACTTCTCGGGGCAGTACAGGGTGAAGTAGTCGTCGAAGTCACCCTCGAGGGAGAGCCGCTGGCTGCTGGCGGGCAGGTCCGCCAAGGTGAACCGATCGCCCGGGCCGTCCTGGGCGCGCAACAGAATGTGGGGCAGGCGCGTGCTCAGCCGCACAGCGCAGAAACCGCCGAACTGGGCCGTGCCGGTGCCGGCAGCTCCATACCGGAGTTCGTGGTTGGCGAACTCGATCGAGCGCTCGGATACCGGCCGCATCACGCGCGTGAGCGTGAGAAGGCCGCGCGACGCCCACGGTGTCACGTGCGCGCCGGTGATCGGACCGGGCTCGTAACTCAGTCCGTTGTCGGTCGCGAATCGGGAGAGCCGGTAGTGCCGCTTCGGGGTGCCCCGACGCGTCGACAAGCGCAAAAAGAACCACCCGAAAAACAGGCCTCCACCGATCATGCACACGCCACAGATGACCATGGCTACGAGGCCGTCGACTCGGTCGGCCCTCGTGTTGCTCACGATAAGGATCACGCTCAGAGCCAGGAGAGGCACGCCCAAGACGCCCAGCGCGGCACCGATGAACATGACCGCCCGCTGCACCTTCAGGAACCGGTTTCGCACCGACGGGTACCGCGCCTCGAACGGCCGGTAGAACGCTCGCACGTCCGTGCGCTTCACCCGATCGGTGAGCGCCGCGGTGTGCAGGCTCGTCGTGCTGTACTCCGTCGTTCGCATTCGTCCACCCCACGCGTGCTTCGCTCGGCCACAATCGGCCTACCCGAGACTAGCGCTCGGGCAACGTCGGTCTCGCTAGCGAGGGTCGGATTTCCCCTCGGCGCGCACGCGAGCAAGGATCGCGCCGTGCGGCCGATGCTCGAGCCCGGCTCGGGTGTGGGTCTCGATAATGTCGAAGTTCGCGGCGTGCAGCTCGTCGCTTAGCAGGTCGACGGGCCAGCGGTAAGCGGCCGTGATGGCGTGCTCAAACTGTTCGAGCACCGGGCCCTCGAAGAAGCCGAGTAGCAGCTCGCCGCCCGGGCGGAGCACCCGGGCGAACTCGGCCAGAGCGTTCCGCAGCGTGTCGGGCTCGTGGTGAATGAGCGAATACCAGGCGAGCACGCCCGCGACCGTGCCGGCTGGCTCCGGGAGCACGCCGATGTCGCCGAGCTCGAAGCGCACCCCGGGATACGCCCGTCGGGCGTGATCGATGAAGCTCGGCACCAGGTCGACTCCGCGCACCTCGACACCACGAGTGGCGAGATGACCCGTCCAATGACCCGTCCCGCAGCCGGCATCTATCACGGGCCCGTCGAGCCGTTCGGCCCATCCGGTGATCAGCTGAAGATCCGCCGGATGCACCGACGTCATCGAGCCCAGCTTCTCGGTGTACTCCGCCGCACGCTCGCCGTACGCCCCGGTGATCTCGAATGACATGCGTCCGAGCCTAGGATGCTTCGCGCCCTGGGGCGGTCGATCGCAGCGGTGGCTCGACATCGAAACCATCCAGAGGTCAGATCATCTCACTCTGATACGATCCAACCATGCCCGCCCCAGACCCCACCCCGCCCACGGACACCGCCCCCGAGATCGACTGGACCTCCGACGGTATCGAAACCGAACTGGGCTGGTCGCTCACCTCCATGTACCAGGGCTACTCCCGGGCCGGCAGCGTCGCCGTGGCCGATGTGCCCGGAGGCCCCCGCGGCTACCAGGTGCTCGTGGCCATCACCACCGAGCAGCCCACCTCGCAGCTCGCGCTGGCGCACCGGCTCGGCATCGACAAGACCGCCATGACCTACATCATCGATGCGCTCGAGACGGATGCGCTCGTCGAGCGCCGCCCGGACCCGCGCGACCGGCGCATCCGCCAGGTGTACCCCACGGAGGCCGGTCGGGCCCGGCTCGCCGCCGCCCGGATCGCCCTCCGCACGGTGGAGACCACCCTCATGGGCGGCCTCACTTCCGACGAGCAGACCCAGCTGCGCCAGCTGCTGGCCAAGGCCGCCCTCGGCGCCGGCGCCACCGCGGCAACCGTCCCCGCTGCCCCGCACGACTCGAACCTTCCGGTGCCCACTCCCGAGCGCTCCCGCCGCCCCGCACCTTCCACAGAAACAGAGACCCGCTCATGACCACATCCGTTCTCGTCGCCGGCGCCACCGGCGACCTCGGCCAGCGCATCGTGCGCGACCTGCTCACCCACGACACCCGCATCCGCGTGCTCACCCGCCCGGGCAGCGGCGCCGCCGCCGCCCTCTACGACGCCAACGACCGCATCGACATCGTCACCGCCGCGTACACCGACCCCGCCGCCCTCACCACGGCCGTCACCGGTGCCGACGTGATCGTCTCGGCCGTGAGCGGCACCCGCCCGGTGATCGTCGACGCGCAGCGCGCCCTGCTGGCCGCGGCCGTGGCCGCCGGGGTGCCCCGCTTCATCCCCTCCGACTACTCGTCGGACTACCGCCAGATCGCCCTGGGCAGCAACCGCAACTTCGAGCTGCGCCGCGAGTTCGCCACCGACCTCGACGCGGCCCCGATCCAGGTCACCTCCGTGCTCAACGGTGCCTTCGCCGACATGCTCACCGGCACCGCGCCGATGATCGCGTTCGGCCGGCGCAAGGTCATGTACTGGTCCTCCGCCGACCAGATCCTCGACTTCACCACCAAAGACGACGTCGCCCGCGTAGTGGCCCTGGTGGCCCTCGACGCCGACGCGCCCCGGGTCGTGGAGATCGCCGGCGACCGGGTCACCGCCCGCAGCGTGGCCCAGACCATGTCGGAGCTGACCGGCACCCCGTTCAAGCTGCAGTTCGCCGGCACCACCGGCACCCTGTCGCTGCTGGCCAAGGCCGTGCGTCGCTTCTCCAAGACCACGGATGCCGCCTTCCCCGCCTGGCAGGGCATGCAGTACTTCGTGAGCATGTTCAGCGGCCAAGCGCAGTTGCGGCACGTCGACAACGACCGGTACGGCGACCATGACTGGACGACCGTGCGCGACGTGCTCGCCGCGCATCTGGCCAGCCAGCCCGAGGCAGCTCCTGAGCCCGCTTAGTAGGTAGGTCGAGAGGATGCCCGAGCCCCTCCTTCAGGGGCGGCCTCGGTCTATGGACGCACACGCAATTGAAGCTCGGTGCCCCGAACTGGGGCACCAGCTGCCAGGCGATGATCGCTTCCCGACTGGCGTGCGCTGCTAGCTTGTGGGTGCTGCGCCCTTCCGACCTGTCAGAGACCCATGAACTCGCGGCCCGTGCGCGGGACCATTCATAATCTCGACCGCGAAGGTATCACTTGCGCACTCTAGGCCATTTGCCACCGTACGAACTAGAACCCGCGGTTCCGGCGGATAGCCTGACGGCTGCCCTAACGTTCGTATTTGTCGCAGTTGTTATCGTTCTTGCGATTGCCCTTGCCTGGGCGCTGGTGACACTCAAGCGGCGGCAGCTCGTGCGCGGTTCGAGCGACGCCCTGAAGCGCCTCGAGGAGCTAAACGTGCGATCTCAATCACTCGTGCCGAGCACCGCGCCGATTCACCACTCCTACTCTGTGTCGGTCAATACCAAGGCGAAATTCGATCGCTTCGATCTGGCTTCACGGATGAGTGTGAACGTCCTCGAGGGCGAGCTGTGGTATCTCCAAGAGATCGAGGCGCGGCTGGCGCCGACGAGACATTTCAGAACCTACAACCATGACGTTGAAGCGATCGAATTCGGGTCGCTCGGCAGGAGCAGTCACCCCCGCCTCAGCGACGAGAGGTTCGCTGCAATCGAAAAGAAGGACTTCAATCGCCGTAAGTTGCCGTATCCAACTCCGACAGCCAAGGTCACTACAACGGTGAAGTACACGAGCCCGAAGGGCCAGAACTCGTATTCGCGGCACGTCAACTGGAACTTCGAACAGCTCCAGCAGGGCCTTCACGCTGCACAGGCGTCTCGTGCGCGACAGTCCACGACAGCTGCTCTGCGGCAGCGGGAGCGGAGCCTGATGACCGCTGGTCTCCGTGTGACGATCTTGCGAAGAGATGACTACCGATGCCGGATGTGCGGCGCCTCGGCAGCCGACGGCGCGGTCTTGCACATCGACCACATCACGCCGGTAAGCCGTGATGGACTGACAGTGCCGGAGAACCTGCAAACGCTTTGCGAGTCGTGCAATCTCGGGAAGAGCAACAGGTTTATCGGCTGAACGCCTGCGTCTCGTAGGGAAGGCGAGATTCATCCGTCGCGGTCCTACGCGGGCGCCCGGGGCGAGTCCCGCGGGTGGGCTCCCGACCGGCAACTGACCATGCAATGGCCAGGGCTCGGGCTCAGGTGGCTGACGAACCTTTCACACGGAGAGAGATAACGGGGCTCCCACCTACCGAGCGCGTAAGTGAACGCGAGTCACAGCGGGTCTTTCAGTTAGGAACCGTCACGTCGGACTCGAACCGGCTCCAACTGAGTGATGCGTGGGCTCCAGCCACCTTCGCGAGGCCGTCCAACATTGCTTCAGTGCTCGTGCCGCCGAATCGGGGGGTGACCCAGGTGATCCCATCTTCAATGATGTCGAGGTCGAACCAGAGATGAGCGGGTGTGCGGGCTGGGTGTTCGCGAATGAATGCAGCTTCGACTGATTCATTCGGGGCCGGCTGGACAGCAAGCCACCGCCCAGGCTGCGTGACTGACTGAAGTTCCTCGAGCGGGACGCCGGCGCCCCAAAGCTTCTGCAGGGCGAGCTTGACTGCGGCTTGCTTGCTCAGATTGGGGAAGATCAGGCCCGCCAGCTGGAGGTTGTATCGCGTGAAATCTCGGCCTGCTGAGATTCCGGCAGTGACCGCGGCCCCCTTCTGACGTTGCTGAATTTGGAAGTCTTTTGCTTCTGGGAGGGGAATGATTTGCTGCACATCGAGCAGCACGTCTTTGTCCAGTCGGTAAGCGACGAGGCGGAAACAGGAGATGTCTGTGCTGTAGTTTTCGTTTAGCCAAAGGACGGTGCTAGTAATCTCGGTGCTGAAGTCCGCAGCAACCAGGACAATTCGAACGTGATTAGGTAGCTCTTCGATAGGTTCATCCAGCCAGTTGAGGATGGTATCCCTGGCCTCAGTTACCGGGATCTTGCGAGAATCAGCAAGTGTTTGTACGAGGTGGTCCAGGGTCACAGTGGAGACCATGGCTGCATAGCGCAGCGCCTGGAGCTCCATATGCCCACCATCCTCCGTTCGCTTCAATTCCATGACGACCAAAGTGCCCGTGCGATCGATAGCGAGAATATCAATCCGCCGGCGGGAGTCCTTGAATAAGTTGTATTCCTCGGCGATGACAAGAAGGTCATCGCTGATGATGCTCATCCGCTCGATCAGAAGGCGCTGCAGGTCGTCGCGCTCTCGAATGTGCTCAGCCGCCAGAGTTGTACGCACTAGAGGTTCGATCTTGGAAGTTGAATAGCGGTACAGGGGCATGGGCTCAGTCTGGCGGACTCGAGCAGTAACCGGGTGCATCGTTTGGCTAGTCAACCTGGGGATCGTGTCAACCGTGAGCAGATCTCGTCACTTCCTCACTCGGTGCCAGGCACGCAGCGGAGGTTGGTGGTCTTTCTTAGGGGTCGACGGAATCTGTTGATGCACCAACTGCTAGGTTGGCCGAATGGTCGATCAGACAGTCCGGCAGGAGATCGCAGCTTTCGTAGCGGAGCGCGATTGGGCGCAATTCCACACGCCGGAGAACCTCGCAAAGAGCATCTCCATTGAGGCAAGCGAGCTCCTCGAGTGCTTTCAGTGGAACGCCGACGCAGACATGGATCGAGTGCGCGAAGAACTCGCCGACGTTCTCACCTACTGCATCATGCTGGCTGACCGCATCGGTGCGGATCCTGACCAGATCGTTCGCGACAAGCTCGTGACGACGAGAGCGAAATACCCTGCCGACAAGGCCCGGGGGCGCAGCACCAAATATGACGCCCTTTAGGATCGAGCATCTGAACTTCACCCAAGCGGCTATCTCGACGTGGGCCCCCGGCGACCACCGCAACACAAACTGGCCTGTGGTGTACGTCCTGGACGATGCCACTGCCAGCCGCCCGACTATGCGAGGCGGGCGACTAAGCGACGTGTACGTCGGTGAGTCCAGAAATGCTGTCGCGCGGATGCGTCAGCATCTGGTCGCCCCGGAAAAGAGGCACCTCAGTACCGTCAGGGTCATCGTCGACGAGTCATTCAACAAGTCTGTCTGCCTCGACCTCGAGTCCTACCTTATTAGGATGCTCGCCGGCGATGGTTCCTACCGGGTCCTGAATCGCAACGATGGAATAACCGAATCGGACTATTTCGATCGAGACCGCTATCAAGCCTCCTTTCTGGAGGTGTTTGACCAGCTCAGGCGAGATGGGGTTTTCACGCGGAGCATCCCGGAGATTGAAAACAGCGACCTCTTCAAGCTGTCGCCCTTTAAAGCACTGACGTTGGACCAAGCAGTCGCGGTTGAGGGCATCCTCGAGGGTCTATTCGAAGACCTGGGTTCTGGAGCCACGAGTACAACAGTCGTGCAGGGTGAGCCCGGCACTGGTAAGACCGTTGTCGCTATTTACATGCTGAAGCTGCTCGTGGATATCGCGAATTCTGTTCCGACCGAAGACCTTGATAGCGATTCCCTCTTCTCCGAGTTCTTCGGCGGCGAATACAGGAAACGCCTTTCCGGAATCCGAATCGGCCTGGTGGTTCCGCAACAGTCGTTGCGGAACTCGATCAAGAAGGTGTTCAAAAAGACGCCAGGATTGAAGCCCGACATGGTGATGACGGCGTTCGAGGTTGGGGAGTCGGACGAGCACTTTGATCTGCTGATTGTCGATGAATCGCATCGGCTGAACCAGCGAGCCAATCAACCGTCAGGCGTGCAGAACAAGAAGTTCCAGGTCATCACCGAGAAACTGTTCGGCACCGATGACACAATGAAGACCCAGCTCGATTGGATCCGGGCCAAGAGCACACACCAGATTCTCCTGCTTGATGCCGCACAGAGCGTTCGGCCCGCGGACCTTCCTCCCGAAGTTCTCTCGCAGCTTGTGGAACGTGCGCGCGCGGCCAATCGCAACTACCCCCTGGCTACCCAAATGCGGGTGCGCGCCGGCGCGGACTATGTGGGATACGTCCGACGGATACTCAGCCCCGATGTCGGGGGAGTCTCGGTACCAATGCATCCTGAGACTTTTGAAGGGTATGACCTTCGAATGTTTGACAGCGTCGCTGACATGCACTCGGAAATCCGTCGTTTGGATGCCGAGGTCGGACTCTCGCGGCTGTTGGCCGGATTCGCGTGGGCATGGACCACCAAGACAGACAAAAGCGCCTACGATATCGAGCTTCCGGGCGTTCAGCTTCGTTGGAACGGGACTCAGACTGACTGGATTGCTTCTGCGACATCGCTTGAAGAGGTCGGGTCTATCCACACCGTGCAGGGGTACGACCTCAACTACGCCGGGGTCATCATCGGCCCCGACCTACGCTACGACGCCAGTGCAGGGCAGCTTGTCGTCGATCGGTCACAGTATTTCGACAAGAAGGGCAAAGAAAACAACGCGGTCCTCGGCAAGGTCTACACGGATGAAGATCTCTTGCGGTTCATCACCAATATTTACGCGGTCCTGCTGACGCGCGGCATCCGAGGCACCTTCATCTACGTATGCGATCCAGCGCTCCGTCTTCACCTGCAACGGTTCATTCCGCACAACTAGAGGCAGCTCCCATTGCGGGCGGCCGCTGCGGGAGACGGGATGCCCGCATGGAGTGTGCGTTAGACCGGAAGCAACCCGTGAGCATCCTCCAGCACGTCGCTGGCTAAGCTGACACTACGCATCGACGGCCAAGCAACGGAGTGTACTTGTGAAGAAGAGAATCAATGTCGTCGGTGCTGTTCTCACCAGGGGTCAGACAATTCTTGCGGCGCGTCGTAGTTCCACGATGTCGCTGCCCGGCATGTGGGAATTCCCGGGGGGCAAGATTGAGCCGAACGAGTCGCCAGAGCAAGCTTTGCTCCGCGAGCTGGACGAAGAGCTGCTTTGCTCGGCAGAGATCGGCGAGCACGTCGAAACCACGGAGCATGAGTATGACTTCGGGATTGTGATTCTCACCACGTACTACTGCTCGCTGGTTGGGGAGGAACCTCGCCTGACCGAGCACTCAGAAATCCGCTGGGTACAGGCCACCGAGTTAGACCAGCTGGAGTGGGCACCCGCTGACGTGCCTGCTGTGGAACGGGTCATGAAAGACTTTCGGGTTTGAGTTCGACTAGCAGGCAGCTAACCCGCGACAACGCGTTTGGATTTCTCGATTCACGGTTCGAGGCCGATCAAGTATTCAATCCCACCCTGGTCTCGAACACCGACGGCAATACGATGCTTCGGGCTATTCGCGATGAGCTGAAGCGCTCAGAGCGATTCGTCTTCTCTGTCGCATTCATCACACCGAGCGCGATCGCCATGCTCAAACAGGCCCTCCTCGATTTTCGGGGAACCGGCACGATCATCACGTCCACCTACCTCGGATTTAACTCACCCGCCGCATTCTATGAGCTGCTCAATCTAGAGGGCATCGACGTCTACGTGCACCCAGATTCGGCTGCAGGCTTCCACGCCAAGGGCTACATATTCGAGCAAAAATCAAGCACCACAGCCATCGTGGGAAGTTCCAACCTGACCGAACGCGCGCTACTTCAGAATCACGAGTGGAACCTGCGCTTCTCCGCCCTTCCCGACGGTGACATCGTGCAGCAGCTGAAGCGAGCGGCTCAAGCACACATTGACGCTTCGGCTTCTCTCACTCGGGCCTGGGTGGACGTGTATGCATTGACCTGGTCGGCACCACCTCGGGCTTCTCTGGCCGTAACCGGAGGGGCAGAACCGTCTGACGGTTTTCCGCCGAGCGGAATGATCTTCCCGAACGCAATGCAAGTCGAAGCACTTGCTGAGATTGCTGCGCTGCGGGATACGGGTGAGCACAAGGCTGTCGTCATTTCTGCAACAGGGACAGGAAAGACAATTCTCTCCGCCCTGGATGTGCGTGCCTATTCACCGAAGCGGATGCTGTTCGTTGTGCACCGTGAACAGATCCTCGACCGTGCAATCAGTGAGTTCAAGCGAGTGCTAGGCGCCCCTGATAGCGACTTTGGCAAGTTTGTCGGGTCAAAGAAAGAACTTGACCGCCGCTACGTCTTTGCTTCGATTCAATCGCTGTCACAGGGAGAGAATCTCGAAGCGATCTCGCCCGAAGCCTTTGACTACGTCCTGATCGACGAAGTCCACCGCGCCGGTGCCGCCAGCTACCGACGGCTGATCGAGTACCTCAAGCCGGACTTCCTCCTCGGGATGACCGCGACGCCCGAGCGCACCGATGATTTCAACGTGTTCGAGCTTTTTGACTTCAACGTGCCGTACGAGATTCGTCTCCAGAAGGCCCTTGAGGCTGACATGTTGGCGCCGTTCCATTACTACGGGGTGACCGACTTTGTTCAGGCGGACGGCGAGGTCATCGATGAAGTGGCAGAGCTCAGTCGGCTTGTGGCCTCCGAGCGGGTGGATCATCTCGTGTCGACAATCGAGCGGTATGGTCACGCTGGGGTTCCGGTTCGGGGGCTGATTTTTTGCAGCAAGAACGCTGAGGCTGCCGAGCTCACCATTCTTCTGAATAAAAGGGACGTTCATGGACACCGGCTGCGCACCCGCGCACTAAACGGCACAGACTCGGTCGAGGAACGCGAGCTGGTTGTTCAAATGTTGGAGCGCGGAGAGCTTGACTACATCGCGACTGTAGACATCTTCAACGAGGGCATCGACATCCCATCGGTGAATCAAGTCATCATGCTCCGGCAGACGCTCTCCAGCATCGTGTTCACCCAGCAACTCGGACGCGGACTTCGAAAGGCTGCAGGCAAGGACCACCTCGTGGTCATCGACTTCATCGGTAATTACGACAACAACTACCTGATCCCTATTGCGTTGTTCGGCGACAGCACCCTCAACAAGGACTCGATTCGCAAAAAGATCATCGACGCCCAGGAATCGGGCGCGATCGCAGGTCTATCGAGCGTCAACTTCGACGAGATATCGAGGGAGAGGATTTTTGCGTCGCTAGCGACCACGACTCTCGACAGCATGACCAATCTGAAGAAGTCCTTCCTCGAGCTCAAGAATCGATTGGGTCGGCCACCGGCGCTTCTCGACTTCGCTCGTTTCGATCTGGTTGACCCTGTTGTCATCGCGACGAAGCAGAAAAACTACTGGCGGTTCCTGTGCAAAGTTCAGGCGGTGAAGGTCGAGGCCGACGCCTACCAGAACGCTGTTCTCGATTTTCTCTCGGGCGAGCTCCTAAACGGTAAACGCCCCCACGAGCTCCTTCTGCTCGCTGAACTTCTGTCTACCCCGCACAGAATGACGGTTGAAGAATACAAGGCAATCTTGGCGGCGAGCGATCTATCCGGCGAGCCGGCGACTCTCGATTCAGTGCTCGCCCTGCTGAGCCTGTCTTTTTTCACGGATGCGGATGTCGCAAAGTACGGGTCCTCCCCGATTGTCACACTCACGGACGGAATCTATTGCCTGGGCGAAGATTTGTCTGCGGCGTGGGACAAAGACGTGATGTTCCGCGAACAAGTGCGGGATGTCGTGGACACTGGGCTGTATCTTGCCCGGCACCGCTACAAGTGGACGGGACTGCTTGAAGTCGGACAACGATATTCCCGCAAGGACGTCTGCCGACTCCTCAACTGGAAGTCGAATCAGCAAAGCACGATCTACGGCTACAAGGTAGACACCTTCTCGAACAGCTGCCCAATTTTCGTCACCTATCACAAGGGCGATGAGGTGTCCGAGAGCACGAGATATGAAGACGCTTTTCTCAATCCGTCAACTATGACCTGGTTCACCCGAAGTCGGCGAACCCTCGCAAGCGGCGAGGTGAAGGCGATTGTGGAGAATCGACTACCGCTTCACGTGTTCGCCAAGAAAGATGATGCAGAAGGCACCGACTTTTACTACCTCGGGCCAGCTCAGGCACGTGATGCCCTCCAAACGAGCATGTCGGGAAGTGGGGGCGGGACACTTGATGTCGTGTCCATGACGTTAGGTCTCGCGAGCCCGATTGAATCCAGCCTCTTCGAGTACTTGTCGGCGAGAAGTCGGTAATCGTCATTGGGCGAGAGCCCACGCCAAATCCGCTGCAGCCGCAGTCACATCCGCATGTCCAGTGCTGCCCTGCCGGCGGAGTACCCCAGTTCGGGATGAAGAGCGAGATTTGCCCTCTGACGAGGTGATTCATCGCTAAGGTTCAAGCATCAGCACTCAGCGCAGAGTGCGACTCTGGAGGAAGATGTCTTCTACCCATTTCACCGTTCAGTACGTCCATAATTCGGCATGCGAAACAGCCTCCATGGCAGATTGTCACTGCTACTGTCACGGCGCAGGACATCAGAATGATCTAGTTGTTCGAGCCGCGTCGTGCACCAATGATGCTGACTATGCAACCCTCCTCAACAACCTAGAGAAGGTCCTAGGCGGCTTTCACAAACGTGTCCGCGATGTCACTACGCCGACGCGCGGCGCTCGAAACGTGCCGTCACCGAGAGAGATCGTCAGCCTGCGGACTTCGGTGGGTAGCGGAGCCACCTGGTTCGAGACCCTGATGGTGGACGAAGCGCTCCACGCCGCATTTATTGAAGTAGCTCAGCGAAGTCTCGCTAGCGGCCCCGTCGTTCGGCGTGTGCAGGCGGACTTCGTTAATAGGGTTACGCATGGTGCGATTGCCGTTATCGGCTCACCAGTAGCTTTCACAAACGTGGTTGAGTCACACGTGTGGTGCAGCATCGTCGCTGAGAAGCTCAGTTCGCTCACGCCAATGAGCAGTGGGGCATTGCCACCTAGTGGTTTTGCAGATATCTGCTACCCGAGGAAATCTACGGCTAAAGCTCCAAGCTCGCTGGCAGTTGTGCGATCGAGCGGTCTCGCGCACATCGACGCTGCCTACGCAGCCGCAGCGGCAGAGCCCATTCCGAGTGAACAGCTTCTCGCGTTGTTGCGTCTTGTCGGGGCAGCAACTTGCCCAGATCTTTGGCACCATGCTGCGGCTGTGCGATTCTGCCTGACTCCGTTTGTCACCGCGGTCGGTTGGGCGCCCGCGAACACGACCGCCATCGCAACCCGAGCCAATTTTGCTGAACTGCGTGGTCGCTGGTACCGAAGGAACCACTGGAGGTTCTGAAATGGCGAAGTTCGCTTGGCCGACTTCGTTTAGCTGCGCCAGTCATTCTCCAAGGGGCGGCCCCGGCATTGCCTCTCAGCACCGCACACGTGCGCCGGTGAGAGACCTCGTGATCTGGCTTCACAGGTGTGGGGCTTAGCAGGTGGCTCCCCGTGACGATGCCCCAGACCAGAACCGGGGCCAGGCGGTGTCCGCCGATGCTGGCGAGATCAGGACCGCAGGCGGAGCAGAACAGGACCGGTTGGGCTCTTCCTCTCGAGCTCAACGACCGTGTGGCGCGACTTCAAAAAGTCCGAAAACTGGCGGAATCCCAGAGTTCGTTCCTGAAACGACGGATCCATACGTCGCATCTGCAGCTTCAGCGCCGAGGCGTGTTGCCATTCCTGATCATTGTTCGCCAGCAGGTCCATCGCCCGAACCAGCAGGGCGGTCGCGGCCTTGCGCGCGGCCGGGCTGACGGCCGGGTTTGCGGGCGCGCTTGCTTCGGCACCGTCCGGTTCTTCAGCGATCGTTGGCACAACGTTTGAGACCGCGGATGCTGCTGCCGGCGCATCCGTTGACTCGATCACGGGTGCGGTGAGTTGTGCTGCGCTCACCACGCCGGGGAGGGAGTCGTAGTCGGCGAACTCGTGGCAGGCCGCTGCCAGGGCGGTGCTGGTGGCGCCGGACACTCCGATGCCGATGACGTAACGGCCGAGTCGCTTGCAGCGTTGGGCGAGTGGGATGTAGTCGGAGTCGCCGGCGACGATGACGATGTGGCTGAGGTCGGCGGACCGAAACGAATCCTCCATCACGTCGATGGCCAGGCGGATGTCCGCCCCGTTCTTGAGCGACGCCACCGTGGGGAAGAGCTGGATGAGGTCGACGGCACGGTCGGTGAGTTGTCGTTGGTAGCGGGCGTTGACCGCGGCCGACCAGTCGGCATAGGCGCGGCTGATGACGATGGCGCCGAACGAGGAGGCGTAGTCGAGCACGGCGCCGACATCGATCATCGCTAGCTGGATGCGTGCGGTGACCGCCGGGTCGGCTTTGGCGTTGCCGTTGGTGTGGTGGCGCGCCTTGTCTTTGGCGAACTGATTGGTGCCGTGTAGTTGGTTGTAGCGGGAGATGACGATGTTGTCGAAGTCCAGATAGACCCCGACCTGATCTTCTGACTGCTCGGACATTCGGCGCTCCTCTTTACTGGGTGTTGCGTCCATCCCGTCGGGACGTGGACAAGAGATTGAATCGTGAAGGGCCGCTTTCGCGAAAGCGCTGCACCCGACTAAGCGGGTAGGAACGAAGCCGCAAGCAGGCCATGAACGAGTCGCGCGGTCTGTTCGGTCAGCGGTCCGGGCTTCAGGAGGATATCGACGGCCTTCTTGGGCCACACGACGTGCACGCCATCGATGACGAAGGCGCCACCGATGAGGGGCCAGTCGGCGCCAATGAAACACAGCATTCCATGCACGGGAATCTCTTCCATGCCCGCGTCTCTGAGCGCAGACTTCACGAGACTGACCTGCTTCTGCACACCGGCGACCTGCTTAGTGCGGTCCCTCGATCCGACCATAAGTTTCTCTGTTCGGGGGCTGAACAGTCCACCTTCAACTCTCAGGCTCGGACGACCCTGATACTTCTTGGCGTCGACGACGAAGACCCCCGCTGCAGTCACGGCGATGTGATCGATGTTCGCTTTGGAACTCGGGATTCGACGGTCGTGCAGAACGTGAACGCCACGTTCGCTGAGCGTATCGAGGCGTTGGCCGAGGACTTCCTCTCCGCGCGCTCCTATCGCCCAGGCTTGAGTGCTCTGCGGATCATCGGACAGCGCGAGTATTAAGTTCCCCAGGTGCGGGTGCTTGTCGCGGATGCCCGTGGCGCGCTTCTCTCTGAGGCGCTCGTGTTCCCGCCTGGCCGACGCACCAGCGGTGCCCCTGAGGACCTCGAGGTGTTCTGTTTCTTGTTCCAGCTCCACGACATTGAGCGTCTCGGGAGACGGAATTACCACCGGGCTGGCGGCTACCGGCGCGGCCTGGGTCGAATGGGCCGGGCATTCCACGCACGTAACGGTCTTGGACTCTCGCTCGTACACCGCCACGGTCCCGGCGGGTATGGCGGATCCACAGGCTCGGCAGCGTGCTGCGTAGCGCAGCCGCATTCCGGTTGGCGGCGGCGCCGCTTCGTCGCTCATGCCGTTGCCCCTTGCGCTGCGATGCAGCCGACCCACACGCCGTCGCGGGCACGAGTGACGCCGACGAACAGCTCGCGCCGGTCGCGCTCGTCGCGTTCGATCTGGGAGTCGGTCCACTCCGCGTCGGCCACAACTGGGGACATCAGGCGTTCGGCGACCCAGGGCAGCAGTACCTGTTTGAACTCCAGGCCCTTGGCCCGCTTGATGGTGCCGACCTTCACGGCATCCGTGATGGAGCCGTCGTAGTCGGTGAGTTCGATCACGGGGATGCCGGCGGTGCGGAGCAGCATGACCGCGTCGCGCACCTGCCAGGTGGTGGAGCAGAGCACGCCCACGTCTCCCCAGCCCACGCTGACGCTCTGCGTGGCCCGGCGAATCTGCTGGATGAGTTTGCCGTCGTGGTCGGTTCGGGTGCGGGCCCGGGCGAAGAGCGGGCGCTCGCCGTGGCGCGGCGAGGTGATCGCGGTGGCGTTGGTGCTGGCACCTTCGATGTCGACGTAGCTGGCATCGCCGACCACGTGGGACGCCAGGGCGAGGATCTCCGCGGTGTTGCGGTAGTTGACGTCCATGATCACACCGCGGCCGTGGACGGAGAGGCCGGCCTCGGCGAGGGTATAGCCGCCGGGGTAGATGGTCTGTTGGCCGTCGCCGATCAGGGTGAACGCATCCGCACCGTCGCCGGCAACGGAGGCGAGCATGCGGATCATCGCGCAGGACAGGTCCTGGGCCTCGTCAACGATCACGGCGGTGTATCCGACCATGGGGGTGGCGCGCAACGCTGCCTCGGCGAGCAGGATCAGGTCAGCGAAGTCGTGCACCTCGCGGGTGCGCAGGAACGATTCGTAGCGCTGGTAGAGCGCC
Organism: Cryobacterium sp. W22_MBD10_FK3; assembly: GCF_052113745.1. Taxonomy (NCBI): domain Bacteria; kingdom Bacillati; phylum Actinomycetota; class Actinomycetes; order Micrococcales; family Microbacteriaceae; genus Cryobacterium; species Cryobacterium sp. W22_MBD10_FK3. The sequence continues at coordinate 12,296 of NZ_JBGQOH010000019.1, read as the reverse complement.
CACACCGAGCGGCGCTGGTCGATGGTGAGGCGACGGCGCCGGCCGATGCGGGCGCAGTCGGCGTACTCGTCGAAGGTGGTGAGGCCACGGCCCTTGATCACGTGGTCGAGCTCCTCCCGCCAGTAGCGGGAGCTCGTGTCGATGGTCACGAGCGGGCCGGAGGTCGCCTTCCAGGCCTCCTCGAAAGCTTGATCGGCCAGTTTGGGCTTCACCTGCACGTCGATGCCACGCTCGTCGAGCACCTTGCGGGCGAACTGGTGCACGCCGGTGAACTCCACCCGGTCGGCGACATCCGGCGCCATGCGCCCGAGCAGATTGTTGAGCACGTCGGGCAGCGTGCGCACGAACGTGGTCACCAGCACGCGCGCATCCGCCTGCGACCGGGCCAGGTAGGCCGCGCGGTGCAGCCCCACGACGGTCTTGCCGGTGCCGGCCGCCCCACGGATGCGGGAAGGACCGTTGAAGCTGCGGCGCACCAGCTTGGCCTGGTCGGGGTGCAGGAACGTCATCCATTCCTCGATGGGTGGGGCGAGGAGCCCCTCGAGGATCGCGGCTGTGATGTCGCTCTCGGTGGGCAGGTGGTCCAGATCGAGGGCCGGCTCCGGGCCGATGATCGGTTCGGGCAGGGTGACATCCACCTGGGCGGGCGTGCCGATCAGCGGGAAGTGCTTCATCGCGGCGGCCAACACCTGCTCGACCGCGGACGCCGTGAGACGCTGCCCGCGGCGGGCGATGTGCCGCACGATGTCGCCTTCGCCGACGATCTCGACTCCGCCGACGGATGCGTTGACGCCCTTGTGCCCGGCGAAAACGACCACGGGGCGCACCTCGCCCGGGGCGAGGCCGATTTCGGCCAGTGCCGCCTCGGTCTTCCAGGCGAGGTCGGCCAGCCCGTCGAATTCATCGGTGACGTCGGCTTGGCCGCGGAACACCCGGCCGGCGGCGATGACCGGGTCCTTCCAGGCCTTGGTGTCCACGATGAACAGGCCGCCGGGGCCGACGACGACCATGTCGACCTGAGCGCGACGGCTGCCGGGCCACTGGCGGTCGGGGAGAAAATGGTAGCCGGCGGCGGCCAGGGGAGCGAGTACGTGGGCGATGCGCTTCTCGCTGTCGGCGGCGGCGAAGTAGTTCGCCGCTTTCGCCCTCGAGGACTCTGCGGCCTGCGCATGCGCTTCCGAGAGGGCCAGTTGGCGTGTGGCCTCGCTCCACGCCGATCCGCCTGCCGACATCCGTCCCCCGAACCTAGATATGCGCTGAGCTTAGCGGCAGGCCTATCGGGCGCTTTGCAGATTAGGCACGGGGATAGATCTTGGTCAACCAGCCGCTGAGACCGGGCCGGTCACATTCGCCACGAACGGCTGGCCGTGCCTGGGTCGAGGCAGGCGTCTTCTTTAGTGCCGGATAGCCCGCTCGCGCCGCGAATCGCCCCTGTTCTGGGGCATGACCGACGCGCAACCGCACGGTTCGGGCGTTCCCGCCTCGGTAAAGTCAACAAAGGCAGGTCAACGGGGGATTGACGGAACTACCAGGGCCTGCGCCGCGCTGATCCATCGCCGCGACCGCGCCCCCAGCATCCCGCCGCATCCTCGTGCGGATGCAAACCTTCACGCGGCCATTTCGACCGCTCCCGAAAGGACCCCCTTGACCGCGTCGACAGATCCGCCCCAACCACTGCACATCCAGGGCGCGACGCCGCCGGGATGGTACGACGACGGTTCCGGCACTCAGCGCTGGTGGAACGGATCGTCGTGGACCGAGCAAGTGGCGCCTGCTCCTCGCGGGGGCCCCGGTCAAACGCGATTCGGCTGGTTCACGCCCACCCGTAGTACCTGGATTGTCGGCGCGGTGCTGCTCCTTCTGCTGCTCTCGACGGCGATATCGGGTGGAATTCCGGCCGTCCTCGGCCTCGTCGGCGGCGTCGGATTCTTCACCGCGTTGTACGTGGTCATCACCGGACGGCGCTCGTGGGCGTCGATTCCGACGCGCAAGATCGCGGCGATCACTCTGGCCGCCAGCCTGGTGGCAGCGTTCTTTGGTGGTGTCACTGACACCGCCCTCAACGGCACCGACCTCGTGAGCGCGGAATCGACGCCGGTCGCCGATGCGACGCCCAGCACCAAGCCAACACCGACGCCCACTGCGACCCCGACACCTGCGCCCACGTTCTCGGCGGAATCTGCCGCTGATCCCGCGACCGTGCTGGCGCCCGATGAAGATGCCTCAGTCGTCGTCGCGGACACCGACGTGACCAACACCACGGCGCTGGCGCTGCTGGCCACCGTGGCGGTCAAGGGCAAGGCCCCGAAAACCGGCTACGACCGCACTGGCATGTTCGGCTCGGCCTGGCTCGACGTCGACCGAAACGGATGCGACACCCGCAACGACATCCTCGCTCGCGACCTGACCGATGTCACCAAGTCGGGCGCGTGCAAGGTGCTCACCGGCAGGCTGATGTCTCCGTTCACCGCGTCGAGTGTCGCCTTCGTGCGCGGCCAGGACACATCCGCTCTCGTTCAGATCGACCACGTAGTTGCCCTGTCGAATGCGTGGCAGACCGGCGCTCAGCAGCTGAGTCAGGCGCAGCGCGTCTCGTTGGCGAACGACCCGATCAACTTGCTAGCCGTGGATGGTCGTTCCAACGCCCAGAAGGGCGACGGCGATACCGCCACCTGGCTGCCGTCGAACAAGTCCTTCCGGTGTGGCTACGTTGCCCGCCAGGTGTCGGTGAAGGCGACCTACGGTCTGTGGGTCACCCAGGCCGAGCACGACGCGATCGCCAACGTTCTCAACTCCTGCAGTGGCGAAATGGCGGTGACTTCATCGTTCGCTCCACTGCCCGCGCCGCCCGTCGTGGTCGCCCCCGAACCCGTGGCAGCGCCGGAGGTGGAGCCGGAACCAGAACCCGTGGTCGAGGCCCCGGCCCCCGAACCCGAGCCAGCCGCGCCGGCACCCGCGGTCGAGGTCTATTACAAGAACTGCGATGCCGTGCGCGCTGCTGGAGCCGCACCCATTTATGCCGGCACCCCCGGCTACGCAAGTCACCTGGACCGCGACAAGGACGGGATTGGCTGCGACACCTAAGCCGTCGTCGCCCATCGCGAACGTGAACTGCCCCGCAGCTAGTGAATCTTGCTGCGGGGCTTTCACACCCGTGACACCAATTAGTGAAGGTGTCGCCCGGACGCTGCGGCCATTACACTCCGATAAGGCGGAGGTCGGCCGGGCAGCGCACGGGTAACTGTGCCGCGTCACGGGCGCCGACTCAGACACAGGGGGAACACGGCTATGGCCAACGACATACGCGACATCCGGAACTCTCTGAATAACAGCGAACGTCACCTCAAGGACACCGCGCGCTCGACGGCGCAGTCGGCTCAGAGCAACGCCGCAACGAGCCAGGCCGCACAGAGCGCCGCGACCGGCGCCTGGGTCGGCGCTGGTTTCCAGGCCGCAACCGCCTTCCAGGCAGCACGCGCGGCGCGGGCCGCCGAGGAGCAGCTGGCGCTGCAGCACGTGATGGCCGAGCGCCAGAATGAGCTGGCCGAGCAGATCACCTGGAACGAGTTCGCCAGGTGGCGGCAAACACCCGAAGGCGTCGCGTTTCTGGCCTGGCGGCAGCCGGCCTTCGCGCTTGCGCAAACCCTGCGCGATCGTGATTCTCAGTGGTTGCAGGGCTGGGCACGGGCCATCGGGCAAGCCCAGGCCGAGATTCCCGCCGAGGAGAAACAGCGACTTATGCGACGCCCCGCAAGCCTGCGGCAGTCCGGTCTGAAAGTTGCAGCCATCGTGAGCTTCGCTGTGGCCGGCTTGTTCCTGCTCGGTCTGCTGGTTCAGCTGTTTGCGCTGAGCGTCACGGATTCCGCGCCGGCCGCCGGCGGCTTCACCTACGAAGAATGTCTGGCGACCCTCGCCGACCCATCCAACGCCCTGCTCAGTGAAGCCGATTGCGAGGCCATCAATCCGGGGACCACGGGATCGATCATTCCGCAGGTGATACCCCTGGCCCTGTTCCTGGGGCTGGGCGTGGCTCTCACCGTCATGCGCCGGAAGAAGCAGACGGCAGCACGGAACGACCAGACCGTGGAGAACGAGGCGAGGGCACGGGTCGAGCGCTGGCGCTTCGATCCCCTCGCCGTGGAGCCTGGCTACACCGGGTTCTCCTGGTACGAGTCACCGCGCACCGAAGGCTACGCCGATCGGCTCATGCAGCTCGCGCTCTTCGACGGCCACGGGCGGCCCCCGGCGCAGTCGGACCTCATCGCCGTGGAGATGCCACTTGCCCGGGCACCGCACTCAACCACCCCGGCGGAAGTGAACCAACTGCTCGGGGACTTCGGGCAGCAAGCTCGATGACTATTCCCTACGACCCGGCCATCCTGAACCCCGGAATTCGCTACGTGCGACTGGGCTATCTGACGGCATTCGAGAGCGGCCACACACTCACCGTGGGTGACCGGGCCGGCGGTGACAAGCGCGGGGTGAAGCTGACTCCGGCGTATTACACCGTGCTCAGTTCGCTCGACCCCACCGTCGGCGACCGGGAATTCACGGCCGAAGAGTTAGGTCTGCTCGGATGGTTGGCCGGCCAGGGTTTCCTTGCCCTGGTGCCGGGCGACGCCGGCCTTGACGGCCTCACCATGGTGCCGGTGCCGCGGCGGGAGATCGCCGTGGTCGAGGACCCGGACGAGGGATTCCTCATCCGCGCCGGCGACGACGTCCCCTTCGCGGTCTCCGAGCTTGGCGCGCGTTTTCTGCCGCTTGTCGACGGCGAGCGCACGCTGGGGGAGATCGCCCAAACGGTGAAGACAGAGGTTCTCGCCGACCACGAGGGGCGGCTCAGCGTGGAGAGGAATGAAGGCCAGGGGCGAATGTTCGACTCGGTGCTGGTGGATGAGGCTCTCGTGCTAATCCGGGATTTCACCAGGTCGGGCGCGATCACGTTCGAGCCGACGACTCCTTAGGGGTCGGGGCACGCAGGGACCTTCTGGTCTGCACCGCACCACTCTTGGACAGCAGGAGGTGGGGGAGCGTGGCTACTGGGCGGTCTGCGCGTTGCGCACGGCAAGTTGGGCGAACGCGTGGCGCAGTTCCGGCGGGCCGACCACGTCGATGGGCGTATCGAAACGGCCGAGGGATGCCGCGAGGGCGATCCACGACCACGACCCGACGGTGTACCGGCAGCGGTCGGGGCCGAGGTCTTCCACGGTGCCGTCGCCGGCGAACGGGAGCACGGCCGTGGCGGGCAGGTGCAGCACGACGGTGCCGGTGCAGGGCCAGGCGTTGGCCTGCTCTGACCCCTTGAAGCGGGCGGAGAGGTAGTCGCGGGCGTCGCCCCCGGGGATGGTTCGCGGGGTGAATCGGGGCCCGGTGGGGCTGCGCGGGGCCATGCGGTCGGCGCGGAAGATGCGCCAGTCGTTGAGGTCGAGATCCCACGCCACCAGATACCAGCGGCCGTAGGAGTTGAGGAGGGCGTGCGGCTCCACCCGCCGAGGTGGCGTTGGCGCGGCTTGGGGCTCGGCCTCGTGTTCGTCACGGCGCATCGGGTAGTCGAACCGCAGCACCTCGCGGGCGCGCACGGCCGCCGAGAGGGCGATGAGCACGTCGGGCGAGGCCTGGGTGGTGGGCCCGTCGGCGGTGCGCGGAACGGTACTGAACTCGACCGCATCCAGTCGGTGACGCAGTCTCGACGGCATGACCTGCCGGATGGTGGTGAGTGCGCGCAGCGCCGCTTCCTCGATGCCCGCCCCGGTTACGGTCGCGGCCTGCAGGGCGATGGTCATGGCCACGACCTGGTCGTCGTCGAACAAGAGCGGGGGCAACTCGCTGCCGGCGTCCAGCCGGTAGCCGCCATCCGGGCCCATCGTGGCCTGGATGCTGTAGCCCATCTCGCGGAGGCGCTCGACGTCACGGCGCACGGTGCGGTGGCTGATCTCCAGCCGCTCGGCGAGGAGGGCGCCCGGCCAGTCGCGTCTGGTCTGCAGCAGAGACAACAGATTCAGCAGCCGCGAGGTGGTCGTTGTCATGGGTCTCAGACTACGTCGAGTGTAGGACCGAAACTGACCTACACGGTTGGGAGAGTGGGTGTTGTCGGGGAGAAGCCCGGCGACACCACACTAGGAGCACACATGAGCATCACGACCACCACCCACCTCAACTTCCGCGGCGACGCCCGCGCCGCGCTCGAGTTCTACCAGTCCGTGTTCGGCGGCACCATCACCATCGCGACCTATGGCGACTTCGGCATGCCCGCGGACGCTCCGGGCGCCGAGAACGTGGTCTTCGGTCAGGTCGAGACTGCCGACGGTTTTCGGGTCATGGCGTACGACATCCCCGGGCAGGCCGCGCAGGCCGGCGGCTCGGCGGCCAGCGTGGGCGCCACCCGCCGCGAGAACGGCGTCACCCTCACCGACCAGCCGTTCTTCGTGTCGGTGCGCGGCGAGACCCTCGAGGAGGTGCAGGGTTTCTGGGCCGCGCTCTCCGCCGGCGCCTCCGTGGTGGAGCCGCTCGCGGCATCCGCGTGGAGCCCCGGATTCGGCATGCTCACCGACCGGTTTGGGGTGACCTGGATTCTCGACGTGGCCGCCGCCTACATCCCGGAGTAGTTCCCCTCGAGGTACGGCGACCGAGGGCCGGGATGCGGTGACCGCGCCCCGTGTGGTTGAGCGCGCCCGCTATAGCGGGCGCGCCGGCCCGCACGGGGCGCGGTGACGGCGCGCCAAGAGTGAGGATTTCTCTTGACTCTGGCGACCTTAACCGGTTTAGTTGGGGGATGACGTACTACGATGTTCGATCACACCCCTGTCCATCCACTCGCTCACGGGCGGGCCGGTTCGCCGTGGCCGCCACGCTGTCGGTTGCCCTGGTCGGCACCGGCGCAGTCGGGCTGGCCCCCGCGGCAGCGGCACCCGGCACCGCGAGCGGCGCGCCGTCGGCCGTGCCGGCGGCCGACGCATCCGCCCCGCTCACCAATCTCAGCCACCTCAACTTTCTGCTCGACGAGGTGCCGCTGCCCGTGCTGGCCGGGCACACCACCTACCAGGCGGCGGAGAATCCGGTGGTTGAGGCACCCTGGACCTACGCCGATAAGAACGACGACGGCAGCTACGCGCCCATCGGCGGCGGCGAGCTCGACCCGGCCACCGGGTATTACAGCCAGGGCGCGTTCAACGCCGACGACACCTCCCGCGCGGCCGTGGTCTACCTGCGGCACTGGCAGCAGACCGGCGACCCGACCAGCCGCGAGCACGCCGTGCAGACCCTGCGCTCGCTGGCCTACCTGCAGACCACCGAGGGGCCCAACGCCGGCAACGTGGTGCTCTGGCAGCAGATCGACGGCACCCTGAACCCCAGCGCCGAGCCGGTGGAACTGCCCGACCCGAGCGACTCCGACGAGTCGTACTGGCTGGCCCGCACGGTGTGGGCGCTCGGCGAGGGCTATGCCGCGTTCGCCGACGACGACCCGGAGTTCGCCGCGTTCCTCGAGGAGCGCCTGAGCCTCAGCCTGGCCGCCGTGAACCGGGGGTCGCTCGGCGAGTACCCCGCGTATGACGTCGCCGACGGCGACGAGGTGCCGAGCTGGCTGATCGCCGATGGGGCGGATGCGTCGGCCGAGGCCGTGCTCGGCCTCGCCGCCTACCTGCAGGCCGAGCCCGCCGGGCCCACCGCCGCTACCGCCGAGACCGCGCTCAGCCGGCTCAGCGAGGGCATCGCGGCGATGTCCACCGTGGAGGGCGCCAGCGGCGACTGGCCGTTCGGCGCGATCATGCCGTGGACGCACTCGCCCAGCCTGTGGCACGCCTGGGGCGGGCTGGCCCCCGCGGCCGTGGCGACGGCATCCGAAATTCTCGACGACCCCAGCCTGCTCGCCGCCGCGGTGCAGGACACCGCGCAGTTCACCCCACAGCTGCTCGCCGCCGGCGGACCGGACAACGCCTGGTCGCCGACCCCCGGTGAGGCGCAGATCGCCTACGGCGTCGACTCCCGGCTGCAGAGCCTGGTCGCCACCGCCGACGCGGCCGACGCCCCCGGGCTGCTCAATGTGGCGGCCATCACCGCCGGCTGGTACTTCGGTGCCAACCGCAGCGGCCAGCCGGCGTACAACCCGGCGACGGGCGCCGCGATCGACGGCATCGAACGGGACGGCCGGGTGAACGACAACTCCGGCGCCGAATCGACGATCCACGCGCTGCTGTCGATGCTCGTGTTGGATGCGCATCCCGAGCTCAAGGCCGCGGCCCTGGGCATCACCGCCACCGTGGGCACCCACGGGCTGAGCGTGGTCGAGGCCGAGTCCGGCGTTCTGGCCGGCGGCACGGTCACCACCCCGGCGTCGGCGTGGACCGGTGAGGCCAACTGGTCCGGTGGGGCGTACGTGGACCTCGCGGCGGGCGGCACCCTCCGCATCACCGTGCCGGCCGACGACCAGGCCCGCCGGGTGCATCCGATCGTGAACCAGGCTGTGGACCCGTCGGGGACCACGACCTGGACCACGGGCAAGCCCGGCAAGCCTGGTGCGGGCCGGTGGTTGACGCTCGGAACCACCGCCAACGGCGGCGCCGGTGAGCAGGGCGTCACCGAGGCGCCCGGCCAGTTGCTGCCGCTGCCGCTTACCGGCACCCTGCCGGGCCGTGCGACCGAGGTCGTCGGCACGACGGATGCCGCGGCGCAGCTGGACGCGCTGCTGATCCAGCCGCTGATCTCCACGGTCACGGTGACCGGGCCGGCCGGCGACTCGACGCTGTTCGTGAGCGCCGATGTCGCTGACAGCCAGCGGCGCATCGACGTGCCGCGCGGCCAGCAGCTCGTGCAGCAGGCGTTCGACGCCACCGGGCAGCCCGTCGCCGACGCGCACCGCGGCAAGGGCGAGGCGCGCAGCGGCAAGGTGTTCATCGCCGCCGGCGGGTTCACCCAGGTGTGGTTCGAGGCCAGGAAGTAGCGGACCCGCGACGGCCCCAAAGTAGGACGGCAACGGCCGCAAATACGGAAAAAGGCCGCAAAAAAGGACGAAATCTCTGATTCCGTCCTTTTTTGGTGCCTTTTTCCTTTTACGTGACCTAGAAACCGGCGCGGTCGAAGGCCTGGAGCAAGGTGGGCCGGCGGTAGTGGTCGTCGCGCAGCTCCGCCATGATGATCGGGAACTGATCCGCGGCATCCGTCGCGATCAATGCCTTGCGCAGTTGTTTGAGGCGCCGCACCGCGGACGTGTAATTGTGCGGTTTGGCGACCTCGAGATCGGTCTGGATGAGCCGGATGAGCACCGGAACAACGACTGCCGGATCGGTCTTCTCCCGTGCGGCGACGAGTGTCGTCCACAGGCCCGCGTCGGCGGTGAGCCGCTCGGCTGCCGTCCAGGCACGCTCGGGGAGTCCGCGCCCGAGCAGTGTCGTAATCACCTCGTGCGGATGCTGCGTCTCAAGCCGGGCATAGACCTCCTCGGCGATCGAGCTCCAGGCCACGATGCTGTCGGGGGCGTCGGTCGTCTCGGCGAGGGACAGCGCGTTCTTGGCCGACGGCCACCGCTCGAAGACCAGCCGCCGAGCCGCGAGCTCGGCCTCGTGTGGCTTGTACTCGCGCAGCAGCTCGCACCAGTAACGGCCGGCCTGCTCGGCCTGCCGGCTCGTCTCGAGCAAGGTCGCCCGCTCCGCATAGGCGAGGGCCGAGTCGACGGCGCCGACCTCGACCAGGGCCTTGGCCAGGTCGTGCACGCGATAGGAGCGTGTCAACTCACCGAAAGCAGCGACGACCGCGAACGTGTCGCCGCCAGCGACCGCAATCCGTTCCCGGTAGTGCGCGATCATCGAGCGGGTGGTGTCCCAGTCCTTGGTCTGCGGCGGGAGTGCGGCCTCGAACGCATCGAGGCGTTCGCCCAGCAGGGCCAGGCCGGGCGTGCCGAGAGCATCCGCATAGTCGGCGACGTCGGGTTCGAAGTAGTCCTGGGTGCAGTCGAAGGTGAAGTCGATGAGCCACGTGACGAGGGTGGCGGTCTTCGGCGGTGCGGCGTTGCACAGCTCGGCGTGCAGCGCGAGCAGCGTACCCGCCAACCCGCCGATCTCGCCGTTGGAATCGTCGGTGCGTAATGACACCTTCACGACGCTGTCGAGCGCCTTCTCGGTGGTGTGGATGACGGCGGCGCTGCCCCAGATCAGGGCGGCTCGGCGCAGCTCATCCACTCCGGCGAAGGCCCGGTCGGCGTAGTCGGAGACGTCGCTCCACCGGATCAGGTCGCGCCGGGTGCGAAAGAACGGCAGGATGCGGCGGCGCGCCTGGGCGAGGGTCTCGGCGGCTGGCTCGGCGGGCGCGGCGACGGAGCGCGCGCGCGGCGCATCCGTGGGCCGGTCGGTCGGGGTCGGGCACATGCGCCTAGTCTCTCAACCTCGGCCGGATGTGTCATCACCGCCGTCGGCACGCACCGCGCCTACGACCGCTGAACTTCCGCAACCGTCGTGAGCGCGGCCTTCAGCTCGTTGTCGGGCAGCGCCATGCGACTCGCAGGAAGTCCGCACTGCTGGGGGAGTAGACCTCCCGGTGTTCACCACGGGGACTCTACGCGGCTGGCGGTGCGGTCGGGGATTCCCTAGGTGTGCTCCGCGCCTAGTGGTGAACGGCCTCGTCGATTTTCTTTGCGTTGCGTTTGGCCAGCTTCTGCAGCTTGCTCCGGGCCTTCTTCGACTCGGGGGAGTGCCACACCTCGAGGGCGCTGTCGCGGAGCTGCGTGGACCGCTTGCGGCCGGTCCTGGTGCCCAGGAGGTAGAAGAGGAGCGCGATGGCGGCGATGAGGACAAGGCGAGGGACGGTCATGGCGGCCTACTTTCTGGGGGACTCGGTGTGTGGTGCGGGCGCTTGGTGCGAGTGTTGGTGCTGCCCCGCGCAGTGAGTGTAGCTCCGTGTCCGCCCCGCTTTGCGGGCGCGCGATGCGAGGTGCGGGGCACGCGCCGCGAGGCAGGTGGCGCGCCACCCGCCTAGGGGCGCGTTGCCCGCCTAACGCCGCGAAGGCGGCGCGTTGCCCGCGCAGCGCTCGATGCGAGCGCGGGGAACCCGCGCGAGCCAGGCTGTGGCGCCCAACGGACGAGACCGGGAAACAATCCGCCCCTGCGAGCGTTACCCCTTCCTATGAAAGCCATTGTGTACAGCCAGACCGGTGCCCCGTCCGTGCTTGAGCTCGTGGATCGACCGGTGACCGAACCCGGTGCCGGTGAGGTGCGGGTGCGCATCGTCGTGGCCGGGGTGAACCCCACCGACTGGAAGTCCCGCGCCGGCTCGGCGCCGGGCGAGAAACTCGCGTTCGACGACGTGGTGCCCGGCCAGGACGGTGCCGGCATCGTGGAAGCGGTCGGCGCGGGCGTGGATCACCTTGCCGTCGGCGACCGGGTCTGGCTGGCGCTCGCCGCGTACCAGCGCGCGAACAGCGGGTCCGCGCAGGAGCAGGCCGTGCTTCCGGCCGAGCGGGTCTTCGCATTGCCGGCCGGTGCCAGTTTTGACCAGGGCGCGAGCCTCGGCGTGCCGGCGATCACGGCGCACCGCGCGTTGACGGTGGCCGAAGACGGTCCGTCGCGGCTGAGCCCCGGAGCACTCGCCGGTAAGTCGGTGCTCGTGGCCGGCGGTGCCGGTGCCGTGGGGCACGCCGCGATTCAGCTGGCCCGGTGGGCCGGGGCATCCGTCATCACCACCGTGAGCTCGCCGGAGAAGGCGGCGCTCGCCACCGCTGCCGGGGCGCAGCACGTGCTCATCTATACCGACTCGGGCATCGTCGAGCAGATTCGGGCGATCGCCCCGGACGGGGTGGACCTGATCGTGGAGGTCGCGCCCGCCCAGAACTCGGACCTCGACCTGGCCGTCATCCGCAACCGCGGGTCGATCGCCGTCTACGCGAACAACGGCGGCGACCGGATGACCCTCGACGTGCGCAAGCACTTCAGCCTCAACGTGCGCTACCAGTTCCTGCTGCTCTACACGGTGGGGATGGCTGAGATTCGGGCGGCGGCCGAGGACATCAACGCCGCCCTCGCCGACGGCGCCCTCGCCGTGGGGGAGGAGGCGGGTCTGCCGCTGCACCGCACCGACCTGGCGCACACGGCGGATGCCCATGCGCTGGTGGAGAGCGGCGTGGTGGGGAAGGTGCTGATCGACGTTTCGGCCGGCGAGCAGTAGCGGTTTTCGGCCGCCGGATGCCGTGACCGCACCTCGTATGGGTGACCGGGGGAGGGGGGGGGGGGGGGGGGGGGGGTGGGGGGGGGGGGGGGGGAAGGGGGGGGGGGGGGAGGGGGAAAGAGGCAAAAAAAGAAACCTCCCTTCCC
>NZ_JBGQOH010000018.1:0-70377 GCF_052113745.1 Cryobacterium sp. W22_MBD10_FK3 | reverse complement strand
GCCGGGATGCGCACCGAGCCGCCGCCGTCGCTGCCGGGCGCGAACGGCAGCATCCGGGCGGCCACGGCTACGGCGGCGCCGCCGCTGGACCCGCCGGCGCCGAGCGTGCGGTTCCAGGGGTTGCGGGCCGGCGGGCCGGCCAGGCTCTCGGTGTACGAGGGCAGGCCGAACTCGGGGGTGTTGGTCTTGCCCAGGCTGATGCCGCCGGCCTCATCGAGGGCCTGCACGAGCAGGTCGCTGGTCTCCGGCACGTTGTCGTGCATCAGCCGCGAGCCGAACCGGGCGGGCACGCCGGCGCGCAGTTGCAGGTCTTTGTCGGCGAACGGCAGTCCCCAGAGCGGCGCGGTCTTGGCCACCTCGGTCTCCACGAAGCGGGCCCTGGCCCTGGCGTTGTCGGCGGTCACCGTGACGAAGGCGCCCAGCTCCGGGTTCAGCCGCTCGATGCGGGCCAGGTAGTGCTCGGTGAGGTCGGAGGGGCTGATCTCGCCCCGCTGCAGGGAGCGCCACTGTTCGAGGGCGGTCAGTTCGAAGAGGTCGGCCATCCCCCGAGCCTAGCCAGTGGCATTCCACCCGACTGTTCCCGTTCCGGACGAATGGCCCCGGTGCGCCGGGACCATTTGTCTGCACGGGGACCAGTTGCGGCGACGAGGGCGCCGCGGCGGATGCTGGACCGGCGAAGGCCGGCCCGGGTAGCCTCGGAGAATGACCCGCACCCACACTGCCGCTCAGTACAACCCGATGGGTACGACGGCCCTGATCACCGGCGCCTCGAGCGGGCTCGGTGTGGGCTTCGCGCACGAGCTCGCGCGTCGCGGCGCCGACGTGGTGCTCACGGCCCGCCGGCTCGACAGGCTCGAGGCCCTCGCGGTGGACCTGGCCGAGAAGTACGGCACGGTGTCCACGGTGATGCCGCTCGACCTCGCCGAACCCGGTGCCGTCGCCGAGCTGGTGCGAAACCTCACCGAGCGCGACATCCGCGTGTCGACCCTGGTCAACAACGCCGGCTTCGGCCTCTTCGGCGGTCTGGTGGATGCGCCTGCGGACCGGGTGCACGACCAGGTCGCCGTGAACGTGGCGGCGCTCACCGACCTCACCCACGCCCTGCTGCCCGGCCTGCAGTCCGCGGCCCTCGCGCATCCGTACGGGGCGGCGCTGGTGAACGTGGCCAGCACGGCCGCGTTCCAACCGGTGCCGCGGCTGGCGGTGTACGCCGCCGCCAAGGCCTACGTGCTCAGCCTCACCGAGGCGCTCTGGTACGAGACTCGGGGCACCGGGCTCAAGGTCACCGCGCTCTGCCCCGGCCCCACCGAGACCGAGTTCTACGCCGTCGCCCGGCGCTCAGCCGCCGGGCCCCGGCGCCTGATGAGCGTGGACGAGGTGATGCGCGCGGCCTTCGCGGCGCTGGACGCTCCGCGCACTCCCCCGCACGTCGTGGCCGGCACGGGCAACCGGGTCACCGCCTGGCTGGCCGGTTCGGCGCCCCGGCGTGCCGTGGTGAGCGTGACCGGGCGGCTGTCGCGGCGCTGAGCCGGCGAAAGCAACAGGGCTACTTGAGGCTCTTCTGCAGCAGCACGGTGCCGAGCCAGCGTTCGAACTTGAAGCCGACCTTGCCCATGCGGCCGATCTCTTCGAAGCCGAAGTCCTGGTGCAGTTTGATCGACGCCTCAGCGCCCTGGTCGGCGATCACGGCGATGATCTCCTTGAGGCCGGCGGCCTTGGACCTCTCGATGAGTTCGGCCAGCAGCACCCGGCCCAGCCCCTTGCCCGTGGAGGCTGCACCGAGGTAGATCGAGTTCTCCACCGTGAACCTGTAGGCCTTCTTCTGCTTCCAGGGGCTCACCAGCGCGTAGCCGAGCAGCTGGCCGGCCGGCGACTCGGCCACGATGAAGGGCATGCCGAGCTTGGTCAGGTAGTGGAACTTGTCGCGCCACTCCGGAAGCGTCATCGCATCCTCGTCGAAGGTGACGGTGCTGTTGGCCACGTAGTAGTTGTAGATCTCCTGGATATCGGGCAGGTCGGTCTCCACGGCGTCGCGGAGCGCGTACTCGAACGGCGCCTCGGGCACCGGTGCCGGAGTCAGGTGACGTGGCAGCCGTCGTCGCGGCTGGTATTCCTCTTCTAACACCGGATGGGTCCTCTCGACATGCTTCAGATTACCGTCAGCGACCAGTCCACGGGCGCCGCGCCCTGCTGGGCCAGCAGCGTGTTCGCCCGGCTGAACGGCCGCGAGCCGGTGAAGCCGCGGCGGGCCGACAGCGGGCTCGGATGCGCCGAGACGATGGTGGGGGTGTCCCCCAGCAGCGGGCGCAGGTTCTCGGCGTCCTTGCCCCAGAGGATGGCGACCAGCGGGGTGCCGCGGCCGGCCAGCGCCCGGATGGCCTGTTCGGTCACGGCCTCCCAGCCGTGCCGCCGGTGTGAGCCGGCGGTGCCGGAGCGCACCGTGAGCACCCGGTTGAGCAGCAGCACGCCGTGCCTGGTCCACGGGGTGAGGTCGCCGGTGGCCGGGGTGGGCAGGCCGAGGTCGGTCTGCAGCTCGGCGAAGATGTTGCCGAGGCTCCGCGGCACCGGGCGCACGTCGGCGGCCACCGAGAAGGCCAGCCCCACCGGATGCCCGGGGGTCGGGTACGGGTCCTGGCCCACGATGAGCACCCGCACGTCGTCGAACGGCTGCCGGAAGGCGCGCAGGATGTGCTCGGGCGCCGGCAGCACCTGCTCGCCGGCCGCCGCGTGCGCCCGCACGAAGGCGAGCGGGCCGGCGAACGGGGCGAGGGCGCTGACGTCCACCGGCGCATCCGACGAGCCGGGCAGGCCGAAGGCCCTGGCCCAGCCGGGGTCGATCAGCGCCGGCACCGGGGCGGGCTCGGTCATCCGGCTCAGGCGCCGAAGGTGCTCACCAGCACCCCGCCCTCGGATTCGCTGACGGTCCAGACGCTGCCGGCGCCGGCCACGCCCAGGGTGCCCTGGCCCACGATCAGCACGGTGCCCTCGTCCACGGCCAGGCCGCCGCGAATCAGTCCCGCCTCGGTGGCAGCGACCATGCGGCTCAGGGTGCCCCACTGGGCCACGTGCACGTCCACGGTCACATCGAGCAGGCCGATGCCGTTCTCGATGGTGATCTCGTCCAGACCCTCGGAGGCGGCCTCGGGGCTCACCGGCACACCGCCGATGCGCCAGCCGCCGAGCAGGGCGCGTTCGGCGGCGATCATGGCGCCGGCCGAGAAGCCGAGGTACGGGATGCCGGCGGCCACCTGGCGGCGAATCTCGCCGGCGATGGGCGCAACGGCCGTGAGGTAGGCGGGGGTGAGGCCGCCGCCGATGACGATGCCGTCGGCATCCTGCACGGCCAGCAGGGTCGCCAGTCCGTCGAGGCCCAGCGTGGTGATGACGGGTTCGAGGGGGCCGGCGGCCTCGAGCCCGGCGACGAGCTGGGCGGCGTGGGCGTCGCCGTCGCCGTCCCGCACGACGATGATCGCGATGCGCGGGTCGGTGCGGCCGGCGGCGCCGGCGCGGAGGGTGGCTTCGGCCAGGAACGGGCCGTACACGGCCGCATCGGTGGTCGTGTCGTTTTCGGGGGCCCAGCCGCCGCCGACGAGGTGGATGCTCATGCGTCCAGGACCTGGGTCAGCGGGGTGGCGGTCACGGGCGGCAGCGCCGACCACGGGAACACGATCCAGTCGTCGGTCTCGCGCCAGGTGAAGTCGGGCACGTGAACGGTGCGCGGCTTGGTGTAGAGCGTAGCCGTGCGCACCTCGCCGGCCGACTCCTTGAGGATGCCGACCACGAGGGCGAGGGTGTGCCCGGAGTCGGAGACGTCGTCGACCAGCAGCACCCGGAGGCCCGCCAGCGCGGGCGCGTCGAGCATCGGGCCGGACAACACCGGCTCGGGCAGGCGCTCATCGATGCCGGAGTAGAACTCCACGTTGATGGATCCGCAGTTCTTGGTGCCGAGAGCGTAGGAGATCGCGCCGGCCAGCAGCAGTCCGCCACGCGCGATGGCGATGACCACGTCGGGCTGGAACCCGCTCGCCAGCACCGTGGACGCCAGCGACCTGGCGGCGTCGGCGAAGTCGGTCCACGCCAGCACCTCGCGGGGAGGGTCGACGGCGGCAGGGGGCTCGGTGTGCTGGTCCAGTTGCATTTGTCAATGGTAGAACCTCGCGCGCCCGCCGTGCGCGGACGAAGGGCCCGGTTCCGTGCCGGTTCCGCAGACCCGCCCCGGTTGCAGCAGAATTGACCCATGATCACACTGCACCAGGATGCCGACGGCTTCGTCCGCATGAACCGGCACTTCCCCAGCAAGACCCCCCTCACGATCGTCTTCAGCGACGGCACGACAGGCGAGTACACCGGGGCACGCCTCAACGAGCTGTACGACGCGGCCCTGGCCACCTTCCGCGCCGAGAACCGCCTCGACGCCAAGGGCTTCTCCCGCGCTCCGGCCAAGACCGTGCACCCCACCAACAACGTGGAGTTCGTGCCCGTCACGGCCGGGATGCCCGCCTGACCGAGACGTGAGCGCCCTGCCGTACAGCGCCGAGGTCGAGATCGTGTTGCTGCTGGCGTCGGCCGTGCACCGCTACGAGGGCCGGCCGGCCGACGGGCCGCTGCCCGCGGTCGGCGCGGAGAGCCACACCAGCGTTCGGGTGCGGGCGGGCCTGGGCATCGTGGGCGACCGTCACTTCGGCAAGCCCGCGCACCGGCAGGCCTCGGTCACGGTGATGAACGCCGACGTGCTCGACAAAGTGGCGGATGACCTCGGGCTGCCGCGCACCCTGGACCCGGCCGCCACCCGGCGGAACATCCTGCTGCGGGCGGTGGACGGCGCGGTGGATATTGACTCGTTGCGCGGCGCCACCTTCTCCCTGGACAGCGGCGACGGCCCGGTCGAGTTCCTGGCGCACCGGCCGGCGAACCCGTGCGCTTGGATGGACGTGGTGCTCGCTCCCGGCGCGCACCGAGCCCTGCGCGGGCGCGGCGGCATGCGCTGCGAACCGCTGACCGACGGGGTGCTGCGGCTCGGGCGTGCCCGGCTGCAGAGCAGCATCCCGTTTACGGGTGCCGAACCGCCTGGCCGGCCAGCACGGCCCGGTAACCCTCCCGGTAGCTCGGGTAGCTGAAGCTGAACCCGGTCTCGAGGATGCGCCGGTTGCTCACCCGCTTGTCGCCGCCGCGGCGGCTGCCGGTCTCGACGATCTCGGGTTCCTGCAGGCCGAGTTCGGCGGCGAGGAAGGCCAGCACCTCGGCGGCCGGCACCGGTGTCGAGTCCACGCCGAGGTAGAGCGGGTCGGGCGCCTTCGCGCGACAGAGCAGATGCACGATCATCGCGGCGGCGTCGTCGCGGTGGATCCGGTTGGTCAGGCGGTCGCGCGCGGCCAGGGTGGCGCGGCCCGCGCGCACCTGGTCGATCAGCCGTTCCCGCCCGGGGCCGTAGATGCCGCCCAGCCGCAGCACGACCGCCGAGGGAATCCGGCTGCGCAACAGCTGCTCGGCCTCGAGCAGGATCGCATCGGTGCCCGGCCCGGGGTTCGCCGGTGTCTCTTCGTCGACGGTGCTGCCGTCATTCACGTCGTAGACCGCGGTGGAGGACACCATCAGGAACCGCCGCGGAGTGACCTGGGCGGCATCGAGGGCGTCGAGAAGGTTCGCCAGGCCCGTCACGTACGCCGCCCGGTACACGGCCGGGTCGGGGTTGCCCGCGGCGATGGCCACGATCACGAGGTCGGTGTCCGCGGGCACCTCCGGCCGCTGGCGGCTGAGGTCAACGGACTGCCCGGTCAGGGCGGCCGGGAGCAGGCCGGCATTGCGGCGGAGGCCGACCACGTTCTGGCCGAGCGCCACCAGGCGCAACCCCACCTCGGTGCCGAGGTCGCCGCATCCAGCTATCAGTACAGTCATGCTCCCAGTATGGAGCTAGAGCGCGTCGCCGTCCTCCGCGGCCGGCACGTGCCGTTCCGGGGTGCCGTTGTAGAACGACAACGGCCGGATCAGGGCGTTCGCGGCCCGTTGCTCCATGATGTGCGCGGTCCAGCCGGTCACCCGCGCCGCGGCGAAGATGGGGGTGAAGGTGGCGGTGTCGAACCCCATCAGGTGGTACGCCGGCCCGGACGGGTAGTCCAGGTTGGGCAGGATGCCGGTGCGCTTGGCCATGCCGTCGGCCAACGATTCGTAGAGCTCGAGCAGGTCGGGGCGGTTGTAGTGCTCGATCAAGGTGAGCAGCGCCGCGTGCATGGTGGGCACCCTGGAGTCGCCGTGCTTGTAGACCCGGTGGCCGAAGCCCATCACCTTGCGCTTGTGCGCGAGGGTGTCGTCGAGCCAGTGTTCGGCGCGCTCGGCCGAGCCGTCGCCCAGGCCGATCTCGCTGAAGATGTGCATCACGGCCTCGTTGGCGCCGCCGTGCAGCGCACCCTTGAGGGCCCCGATCGCCCCGGTCACGGCCGAGTACAGGTCGGAGAGGGTGGAGGTGATCACCCGGGCGGTGAAGGTGGACGCGTTGAAGGAGTGCTCCGCGTACATGATCATCGACACGTCGAAGGCCTCGACCACCGCGAGTTCCTGCACCTCGCCGAAGGTCATGTAGAGGAAATTGGCCGAGTAGCCCAGGTCGTCCCGCGGTTCGACGAGCTCGAGGCCGTGCCGGCGGCGCTGGTCGTACGACACGATGGCGGGCAATTGCGCGAACAGGCGCAACGACTTCGCCAGGTTCGATTCCACCGATGCGTCGGGGGTGCTCAGGTCGTTCGCGCCGATCACGCTCACCGCGGTGCGCACCACGTCCATCGGGTCGGCGGAGGTGGGGATCTCGTCGATCACCCGGCGCACCGAGTGGTCCAGGCGGCGGAGCGCCCGCTCGGCCACCTCGAATTCGGCCAGCTGGGCCTCGGTGGGCAGCTCGCCGTTCCAGAGCAGGTAGGCGACCTCCTCGAAGCTCTTCTGGGCGGCCAGCTCCTGCACCGGGTAGCCGCGGTAGAGCAGTGAGTTGGAGTCGGGGTTGACCCTGGACACCGCCGTCGTGTCTGCCACCACTCCGGCCAGGCCGCGGTGGATCTCCGGTGCGGCCGGCTGGTGCACCGCGGGCGGGTTGATGGGCTGGTTGATGGTCATTTCGCTCCCTTGCGTCCTGATGAAGTAGCCGTGCTGGTCGTGCTGTTGTGGTGCTGGGCTAGCCGTCGTGACCGCTCAGAGTGAAGTTGAAAATCCCGGAATCGAAGCGATTGTAAGCCTCGTAGTCCAGCAGCTGATAGAGCTCGGCGCGGGTTTGCATCGTCGGCAGCGCACTGGTCAGCGAGCCTTCAGCGATGATCGTGTCCAGGCCCCGTTCGGCCGCGCCCATCGCCAGCCGCAACAGCGAGACCGGGAAGATCACGAGGTTGACGCCCACGTCGGCGAGCTGCTCGACCCTGAAGAGCTCGCTCTTGCCGAATTCGGTCATGTTGGCCAGGATCGGCACCTGCACGGCCGCGCGGATCGCCTCGAATTCGGCCAGGGTGCCCATGGCCTCGGGGAAGATCGCGTCGGCGCCGGCGTCGACCAGGGCCTTGGCCCGGTCGATCGCGGCAGCCAGGCCGTCGACGGCGCGGATGTCGGTGCGCGCCATGATCAGCAGGTTCGGGTCGCGCCGGGCGTCCACGGCGGCGCGGATGCGCTTGAGGGCCGTGTCGGTGTCGACCACCTGCTTGCCGTCCAGGTGCCCGCAGCGCTTGGGGTTCACCTGGTCCTCGATGTGGAGGCCCGCCACGCCGGCATCCTCGAGGGTCTGCACGGTGCGGGCCACGTTCATCGGTTCGCCGAAGCCGGTGTCGGCGTCCACCAGGGTGGGCAGGTCGGTCATCCGAGAGATCTGCTGGCTGCGCCCGGCCACCTCGGTGAGGGTGGTCAGGCCGATGTCGGGCAGGCCGAGGTCGGCGGCGAGCACGGCGCCGGAGATGTAGACGCCCTCGAAGCCCTTCTGCTGGATCATCCGGGCGGAGAGCGGGTTGAAGGCGCCGGGGAAGCGCAGCAGGCTGCCGCCTTCGAGGTCGGCGCGGAGCGTGGCGCGCTTGGCGGCGGGGGTGAGACCGGAGTAGAGCATCAGAAGATTCCGTTCAGGCTGGGCAGGGGGTCGAAGAGGCCGGGGCGGGCCATCAGGGTGAGGCCGCCCAGCTCGGCGGCGGAGAGGTCAGGCAAGCGCTGCGCCAGGTCGAGGAACCTCTCGATCTCCGGGCTCTCCAGGGCGTCGGCGGCGAGCAGCCGGAACTTTTTGACGTAGTCGGCCCGCTCGAACGGGCGGGCGCCGAGCGGATGCGCATCCGCCACGGCCAGCTCGTCGACCACGCGGCTGCCGTCGGTGAGGAGGATCTCGACCCGGCCGCCGAACGCCTTCTCGGCGGGGTCGCTGGAGTGGTACCGGCGGGTCCACTCGGCGTCCTCGCTCGTGGTCACGGTGTTCCACAGGGCCACGGTGTCGGCGCGCCGGGCCCGCTGGGGCCGGTAGGACTCGTCGTGGTGCCAACTGCCGTCCTGCAGCGCGACGGTGAAGATGTACGGCACCGAGTGGTCCAGGGTCTCCCGGCTGGCCCGCGGGTCGTACTTCTGCGGGTCGTTGGCGCCGGAGCCGATCACGTTGTGGGTGTGGTGTGAGGTGTGGATGACGATGCTCCGGATGGCTCCGGGGGCCAGGATTTCGGGGTGCTCACGGTGCAGCTTCCTGGCCAGGTCGATGAGCGCCTGGGCCTGGTACTCGGCGGAGTGCTCCTTGGTGAAGCTGTCCAGGATCGCGCGTTTGGGCTCGCCGGCGGCCGGCAGCGAGACGTCGTATTGGGCTTGTGGCCCGTCGAGCAGCCAGGCGATCACACCGTCTTCGCCCTCGTAGATCGGGGTGGGGCTGGTCTGGCCGCGCATGGCCCGGTCCACGGCCTCGACGGCCATCTTGCCGGCGAACGCGGGCGCGTAGGCCTTCCAACTGGAGATCTCGCCCTTGCGGGACTGCCGGGTGGCCGTGGTGGTGTGCAGGGCCTGGCCGATGGCCTGAAAAATGGTGTCGGGGCTAAGGCCGAGCAGGGTGCCGATGCCGGCGGCGGCCGACGGGCCGAGGTGGGCGACGTGGTCGATCTTGTGCCTGTGCAGGCTGATCGAGCGGGCCAGGTCGATCTGCACCTCGTAGCCGGTCGCGATGCCGCGCACCAGCGCGGCGCCGGTGAGGCCGCGGGCGGTGGCCAGGTGCTGTGCCACGGAGACCAGCGGCGGGATGTTGTCGCCCGGGTGCGAGTACTCGGCGGCCAGGAAGGTGTCGTGGTAGTCGAGCTCCCGCACGGCCACGCCGTTGGCCCAGGCCGCCCATTCCGGCGACACGCGGCGACCGCTGGGCGGGCCGAAGACCGTGGCGCCGTCGCCGCCGCTCGAGCGGGGATGCGCCAGCGCCTGCGACCGGGCCGCCGCGACGGGGTCGCGGGTGAGCGAGGCCGCGGCGACGGCGGCGTTGTCGATGACCCGGTTGATGATCATCTCGGTGACGGCATCGTCGACAGCGACCGGGTCGGCCGCGCAGGCGGCGAGCTTCCAGGCCAGCTGTTCGGTACGGGCGGGGCTGGTCTCGCTGGGGTGCACGCGCACGTGGGTTGTCTGCACTGGATGGTCCTCTCGGTCGGGTGGGTCAGGGTGTCGTCTGGGTCGGCCCGAGCACGGCGAGCACGCTCACCAGGCTGAGGTGCAGGTGCACGTGGGTGGCGTGCGCGGCGAGCGCCGTATCCCCGTCGATGATCGCGTCGAGGATCAGCAGGTGCTCGGCCGCCGCCTGGCGCAGGCGCGCCTTGTTGCCCCTGGCGACCCGGCGGATGCGGGCCAGGTGGGTGCGCACGGTGTCGAGGGCGCCCACGAGGAAGGGGTTGTCGACGGCGGCGTCGATGGCGGCGTCGAATTCGTCGATGAGGGCGTAGTAGCGGTGGATGCCGTCCTCGCCCGCCTCGAGCAGCGCGGGCGCCTGCACGAACCGTTCGCGCAGCATCCCGAACGCCGATCGGTCGGCGCCGCGGGCGGCCAGGGCGGCGGCCCGCTCTTCGAGGGCCTCGCGCAGCTCGTACAGGTCATTGACGGACTCGACCGACATCTCGGTCACCGAGAAGCCCCGGCCGCTGCGGCCGGCCACGAGGCCGTCCGCTACCAGCCTGGCCACGGCCGAGCGCAGCGGGGTGCGGGACACCCCGAGCCTGGCGGCCTGTTCCACCTCGAGAAGCACGGTGCCGGCCGGCAGGATGCCGTCCAGGATCTCGTCGCGGAGCACCCGGTAGGCCCGGTCGCTCGCCCGCTCCGGCGCGGGCCTCGGGGTCTCTGTATACACAAGAGAATTCTATTCCCCTATTGCGCCGTTTGTGCCAGACTACCCGCACCCCGACCGCGCCCTGTGTATACATGAGGCCCTCACTGGAGAGATCCACCGACCAACAGTTGCCGCCGTTTCATCAGCTATCCCATTTCACCGGAGCAAAGGAGCCCCCATGAAGGAATCACTGAAAGACACCAGGCCGGAGGACTCGATCGACTATGTCGCCTTCGAGACCACCGACCGTTTCGTCAATTTGCAACGCCGGCGCCGGAGGTTCGTGGTGCCGATGGCCGTGTTCTTCCTGGTCTGGTACTTCGCGTTCGTGCTGGTGGCCGCCTACCTGCCCGACGTGATGGCCCGGCCGGTCCTCGGCAGCATCAACCTGGGTCTGGTGCTGGGCCTCGGCCAGTTCGTCACGACGTTCGCCATCACCATCTGGTACGTTGCGTTCTCCAACCGGGTGCTCGACCCCCTGGGCGCCGAACTGCGCGCCGAGCTCGAGCAGAATGCCGCCGCATGAGCGCCGTGGGCACGAGCCTCGGCGCCGTCGCCGCCGCGGTCGAGCAGGCCGCGGTCGAGCAGGCCGCGGTCGAACAGGCGGAGACCAACCCGGTCCTGAACATCTCGATCTTCCTGGCCTTCGTGGCCGTCACCCTGGTGATCGTGATCCGGGCCGGCCGCAACAACCGCACCGCCGCCGACTACTACACCGGCGGCCGCTCCTTCACCGGGCCGCAGAACGGCTTCGCCATCGCCGGCGACTACCTCTCGGCGGCGTCGTTCCTCGGCATCGTCGGCGCCATCGCCGTGAACGGCTACGACGGGTTCCTCTACTCGATCGGCTTCCTGGTGGCCTGGCTGGTGGCCCTGCTGCTGGTGGCCGAGCTGATGCGCAACACCGGCAAGTTCACCATGGCGGATGTGCTCTCCTTCCGGCTGGCCCAACGGCCGGTGCGCGTCGCCGCCGCCACCACCACCCTGGCGGTGTGCTTCTTCTACCTGCTCGCCCAGATGGCCGGCGCCGGCGGGCTCGTCTCGCTGCTGCTGGGCATCAACGACAAGCTCGGCCAGTCCATCGTGGTCACCGTGGTCGGCGGCCTGATGATCATGTACGTGCTGATCGGCGGCATGAAGGGCACCACCTGGGTGCAGATCGTCAAGGCGTTCCTGCTGATCATCGGCGCGGGTGCCATGACGGTGTGGGTGCTGGTGATCAACGGGTTCAACCTGTCCACCCTGCTCGATGCCGCCGTCGCCAACGCGGTGGTCTCCCCGGCCGAGTCGATCCTTGCGCCCGGCCTGCAGTACGGCGGCAACCCGCTGGACTTCATCTCGCTGGCCATCGCGCTGGTGCTGGGCACCGCCGGCCTGCCGCACGTGCTGATGCGCTTCTACACGGTACCCACCGCCAGGGAAGCCCGCCGTTCGGTGGTCTGGGCGATCTTCCTGATCGGCGCGTTCTACCTGTTCACCCTGGTGCTCGGCTTCGGCGCCGCGGCCCTGGTGGGCGCAGACACCATCCTCGCCTCCCCCGGCGGGGTGAACTCGGCGGCGCCGCTGCTGTCGCTGGCGCTCGGCGGGCCGCTGCTGCTGGGCTTCATCTCGGCGATCGCGTTCGCCACCATCCTCGCCGTGGTGGCCGGTCTCACCATCACCGCGGCCACCTCGTTCGCGCACGATATCTACGCGAGCGTCATCAAGAAGGGCAAGGGCGACCCCGACGGCGAGGTCAAGATCGCCCGGCGCACCGTCGTGGTGATCGGCATCCTCGCCATCGCCGGCGGCATCGGCGTGCAGGGGCAGAACATCGCCTTCCTGGTGGCGCTGGCCTTCGCCGTCGCGGCGAGCGCCAACCTGCCCACCATCCTGTACTCGCTGTTCTGGCGCGGGTTCACCACCCGTGGTGCGCTCTGGAGCATGTACGGCGGCCTGGGTTCGGCGATCCTGCTGATCGTGTTCTCGCCGGTGTTCTCCGGCACGCCCACCTCGATGTTCGGTGCGGGCGTGGACTTCGCGATCTACCCGCTGAACAACCCGGGCATCATCTCGATCCCGCTGGGCTTCTTCCTCGGCTGGCTCGGCTCGGTCACCTCGACCCGCCGAGAGGACCCGAAGCTGGCCGCCGAGATGGCGGTGCGCTCCCTCACCGGCTTCGGCGCCGAGAAGGCGAGCGAGCACTAACCATGCCTGACTGTTCCCCGCATGGACAAGTGCACCCGGTGTGCCGGGACCAGTTGTCCGTGCGGGGAACAGTTGCGCGGTTGGGTCAGCCGCGCGGGGTGAGCGGGCCGCGCGCGACCAGGTGCGGGGCGGCCTGCGCGACGGGCTTGACCACGAGCAGGTCCACGTTCACGTGTGCGGGCAGTTCCACGGCGGCCACGATGGTGGCGGCGATGTCCTCGGCCACGAGCGGGTGCGGCACGTTCTCGTAGGCGGCCTTGGCCTTGTCCGCGTCGCCGTCGAAGCGCACCAGGCCGAATTCCTCGGTCTGCACCATGCCGGGCGCGATCTCGATCACGCGGATCGGTTCGCCGTTCAGCTCGAGGCGCAGCACCTCGGTCATGGCGTGCGCGGCGAACTTGGCCGCGTTGTAGCCGCCCCCGCCGAGGTACGCCGTGTGTCCGGCGATCGAGGTGATGTTGACGATGTCGGCGGATGCGGCGGCGCCGGCCGCGACATCCGTCTGGCCGAGCGACGCCCGCAGCAACGGCAGCACCGCACTGGTGACCCGCTTCAGCGCGAGCACGTTGATCTCGAACATCCAGGCCCAGTCCTCGATCGACCCGGCCTCCACCGAGTCGAGCCCCTTGGCGCCGCCGGCGTTGTTCACTAGGGCGTGCACCGGGCCGGATGCGGCGAGGAAGTCCCGCAGCGCGTCCACGTCGGCCTGCACCGTGAGGTCGGCCGGGAACACCGTCGCGCCGGTCTCCTCGGCGAGCGCCTGCAGCCGGTCCGCCCGGCGGGCCACGCCCACCACATCCCAGCCGTGCTCGCGGAACAGGCGCACTGTGGCCGCCCCGATTCCGCTGCTCGCACCGGTGACCACGACTCTTTTTTTGCCCATTGCCCTATTCTGCCCGGAGAATGGACCCGATGAGTTCGCCGACCGAGACCCCGCACCACACCGGCCCGCACAAGCCCAAGCGCCGCGTTCCGCTGTGGGACAACGCCCGCTGGATAGCGATCACCCTCATGGTGATCGGCCACGCCATCCTCAAGCTGATCGGCGAATCGGATACTGCCTACGGCGTCTACCTGTTCATCTACGCGTTCCACGTGCCGGTGTTCGTGGCCGTGAGCGGGTATTTCGCCAAGTCGGGGCCGCCGGGGCCTCGGCAGATGCACCGGCTGATCACCGATGTCGTCTTCCCGTACCTCATCTTCGAGAGCATCTGGACGCTGATCGGCTGGGCGCTCAGCGGCACCCTGCAGGTCGACTACTCGGCGCCGTCCTGGACCCTGTGGTTCCTGATCGCGCTCGCGATCTGGCGGGTGCTGCTGCCCTACCTGGTGCTGATGCGCTACCCGCTGTTGATCAGCATCGCGATCTCGGTCGGCGCCGGTTACGTCGGCGACATCGACAGCACCTTCTCGCTCTCGCGCACGCTGGGGCTGCTGCCGTTCTTCGTGTTCGGCTGGAAGCTGCGCCAGTGGCCGCTCACGGCGCGCTGGATGCACCTGCACCCTGCCGCGGTCTGGCGCTGGCGGTCCGGGGCGATCGCGCTGTTCGGCGCCCTCGCCCTCACCATCACGGCCAACATCGTCGGTGTGCGAGACCTGCGGCTCCGCAGCTTCACCCTCTACGACGAGGCCTACTGGCAGTTCGGCTACGACCAGTTCTGGGCCGGCGTGGTGCGGCTCGGTCTCATGATGGCGTCGTTCGCGTTCATCCTGGCCTTTTTGATGCTGATGCCCCGCCGGGCCACCTGGTTCACGCCGTTGGGCGCCGCGACCATGTACATCTACCTGCTGCACACCTTCCTGCTCTACCCGCTGCGCGAGACCGGGGTGCTCGAGGGTCCGCAGCCGGCCTGGGTGCTCCCGGCCATCATCCTGCTGGCCATCCTCATCTCGGTGCTCCTGTCGTTGCCCGTGGTGAAGCGCATCTTCCGGCCGCTGGTGGAACCGAGGCTGCGCTGGCTGTTCCGGCAGGAGCCGTCGACCCACACGGGCACCATCGTGCTGCCGCACGGGCCGGGCCGCTGAACCGCACGACATGACGTAGTGTGTCGCGCACCGTTGTCGCCCCGCGCACCCCTGCCTATGGTTGCTGCAGAGAGGCGGAGCGTCTGGTTCCGCCGCTGTCGATTCCTCGGGCTTGCCGGCTCGAGCACGAACAGGGAGACCGACCCATGAGCGATTCCGCAGACTGGAAGTTCGAAACCAAGCAGGTCCACTCCGGGGCCCGCCCCGACCCCGTGACCAACGCACGGGCCACGCCGATCTACCAGACCACCTCCTACGTCTTCAACAACGCCGAGCATGCCCAGAATCTGTTCGCGCTGGCCGAATTCGGCAACATCTACACCCGCATCCAGAACCCGACCCAGGCCGTGGTCGAGGAGCGCGTCGCCGCCCTCGAGGGCGGCACCGGCGCCCTGCTCGTGGCCAGCGGCCAGGCCGCGTCGACCTTCGCCGTGCTCAACATCGCCCAGGCCGGCGACCACATCGTGTCGTCCAGCTCCATCTACGGGGGCACGTACAACCTCTTCAAGTACACCCTCAAGAAGCTCGGCATCGAGACCACCTTCGTCGAAGACCAGGACGACGCCGCCGAGTGGGCCCGCGCGGTGCGGCCCAACACCAAGCTGTTCTTCGCCGAGACCATCGGCAACCCCAAGATCAACGTGCTCGACATCGCACTCGTCGCCGAGGTCGCCCACACCAACGGGGTGCCGCTGATCGTGGACAACACCATCGCGACGCCGTACCTGATCCGCCCGTTCGAGCACGGCGCCGACATCGTCGTGCACTCCGCCACCAAGTTCCTCGGCGGTCACGGCACCATCATCGGCGGCGTCGTCGTGGACGGCGGCCTGTTCAAGTGGTCCGACAACGTGGAGAAGTTCCCCGGCCTGACCGAACCCGACCCGTCCTACCACGGCGCCAGCTACACCACGGCGGTCGGCGACGGCCTCGCCTTCATCATCAAGGCCCGCGTGCAGCTGCTGCGCGACCTCGGCAGCGCCATCGCCCCGGCGAGCGCCTGGCAGCTCATCCAGGGCATCGAGACGCTGAGCCTCCGCATCGAGAGGCACGTGGCCAACGCGCAGACCATCGCGGAGTTCCTCGAGAACCACCCCGACATCGCGTCGGTCAATTACGCCGGGCTGCCGTCCAGCCCCTGGTACGCGGCGGCCAACAAGTACGCCCCGCTGGGCGTTGGCGCTGTGCTCTCGTTCGAGCTCAAGGGCGGGGTGGATGCCGGGCGCGCGCTGGTGGACAACCTCAGCCTGTTCAGCCACCTGGCCAACATCGGCGATGTGCGCTCCCTCGTGATCCACCCGGCGTCGACCACCCACGCCCAGCTCACCCCGGAGCAGCAGCTCACCGCTGGCGTGACCCCGGGTCTGGTGCGCCTGTCGCTCGGCATCGAGAATGTCGTCGACCTGCAGGCCGATCTGGAGGCCGGTCTGGCCGCCGCACGGGCCGTGGTCGTCGCGTCCCGCGCAAACGCGTAGCCGGCTGCCTGCCTCAGCACGGGGCGTAACAATCACCCGGCCCGGGTCGACATTGACCACAATGGAGCCGTATGGAATGGCAATACTCCGCGGACACCGTCCCGTCCAGCCTCGTCACCGACGCGCAGGCGCGCTCCCTCCTGGGCAAGCCGCCCGTGACGGGCGCCTGGCGGGACGGTGACCCCGTCGGCCGCCGCCGCTTCACCGACATCGGCGCCCTGGACCTCGAAGCCGGCGGTCGCCTGCCCGCGGTGCGAATCGCCTACGAGACCTGGGGCGAGCTCTCCCCGGCCGGCGACAACGCCGTGCTGGTGGTGCACGCGCTCACCGGGGACAGCCATGTCGCCGGGCCGTCGGAGCCCGGGCATCCGACCGCCGGCTGGTGGAGCGGCATCGTCGGCCCCGGTCTGGCGATCGACACCGACCGCTGGTTCGTGGTGGCGCCGAACATGCTCGGCGGTTGCCAGGGCAGCACCGGACCCGCCTCCCTCGCCCCGGACGGCTCGGAGTGGGGCCCCCGCTTCCCGTACCTGACCATCCGGGACCAGGTGGCCGCGCAGGTGGCCTTCAGCGACCGGATCGGGGTGGCGAGCTGGGCCGCGATAATCGGCGGCTCCATGGGCGGCATGCACGTGCTGGAGTGGGGCATCGACCACCCCGACCGGGTGGCCAGGCTGGGCATCCTGGCCGCCCCGCCGGTCACGACGGCCGATCAGATCGCCCTCAACTCCGTGCAGGTCGAGGCGATCCGCACGGACCCGCTCTTCCGCGGCGGCGACTACTACGACGCAGACGCCGGCGACGGCCCGAGCCGGGGCCTGGCCCTCGCCCGGCGGATGGCGCTCTTGAACTACCGCAGTCCGTCTGAACTCAACCTGCGCTTCGAGCGCGGCTGGCAGAGCGACATCACCCCGCTGGGCGGGCACGGTCGCTTCGCCGTGGAGTCCTACCTCGACTTCCACGGCAACAAATTCACCCGCCGGTTCGACGCGAACAGCTACATCACCCTGGTCGAGGCGATGAACTCCCACGACGTCGGCCGGGGCAGGGGCGGCGTCGATGCCGCACTGGCCCTGGTCACCGCCCGCACGCTCGTGGTCGGCATCGACAGCGACAGGCTGTTCCCCCTCGACGGGCAACGCGCCATCGCGGCCGGGCTCGGCGGCGTTCCCGTCGTCATCGAGTCCGGGTACGGCCACGACGGGTTCCTCATCGAGTACGAGGCCGTCGGCCGGCAGTTGCGGCGGCTGTTGGAGGGTTGACACCCGGTCGGTTCGGGAGAACTGTGACTGCCATGAAACCCGGTCCCCTCATCATGCTGCTGATCGGCACGGTCCTCGCGCTGATCGGAATCGGGCTGACGGCCACGGGCATCGTCGCCGGGGTCGCCGCCGCGGCTCAGGGCGAAAACGGGTACTTCTCCACCCGCACGGTGCCCCTGATCGCGAACTCCTACGCCTTGACCAGTCCGACGCTCGGGCCGGTCACCACCACTGGAACCACACCGCCGCTGAATTTCGACGTCGCCCGGATCCGGTTGGAAGCGACCGGCGCCAACAACGCCGAGGTGTTCATCGGCATCGCGCCGCGCGAGGATGTCGACGCCTACCTGGAGAACGTGGCCCACACCGAGGTGCGCGGCATCGAGTCCACGCCGTTCCGGGTGCGGTACGGCGACATCGCCGGGTCCAACCGCCCCGCCCCGCCCGCCGCGCAGGATTTCTGGACGGTCTCGGCGGCGGGTCCGGGCAGCCAGGACATCACCTGGCCGGTGCAGCCGGGCTCCTGGGCCGTCGTGGTGATGAACGCCGACGGCAGCAGCCCCGTCGCCGTCGAGGTCAGCGCTGGGGTGCGGTCTGGGCTGCTGGCACCCGCGGCGGTCGCCCTGCTGCTGACCGGCATCCTCAGCCTCGTGATCGGGCTGATTCTGGTCATCCTCG
This sequence comes from Cryobacterium sp. W22_MBD10_FK3, assembly GCF_052113745.1. Classification (NCBI taxonomy): domain Bacteria; kingdom Bacillati; phylum Actinomycetota; class Actinomycetes; order Micrococcales; family Microbacteriaceae; genus Cryobacterium; species Cryobacterium sp. W22_MBD10_FK3. The sequence continues at coordinate 52,459 of NZ_JBGQOH010000018.1, read as the reverse complement.
GCGTGATCGGCCTCGGCCGGAACGGACCGGCCCCCTCGAGCCGCAGCGGATCGACGCCGGCAGGCGGGGCGGCACGTCAGCCCGGTGCCGACCCGGATGCGCCCGGCGCCGACTACCCGGCCCGGCTGAACGGGCGGCTCGATCCCGGCGTCTCCAGAGCGCTCTGGCTGGTGAAGTGGATTCTGGTGATCCCGCACGTCATCGTGTTGTTCTTCCTCTGGTTCGGGTTCTGGATCGGCACCATCGTGGCCGGGTTCGCCATCCTGTTCACCGGTCGGTACCCGCGCTCCATCTTCAACTACAGCGTCGGCGTGCTGCGCTGGAACTGGCGGGTGGGGTTCTACTCCTATTCGGCGCTCGGCACCGACAGGTACCCGCCATTCACCCTCGCCGCCACCGACTATCCGGCGGACCTCGAGGTGGACTATCCCGACCGGCTCTCGCACGGCCTGGTGCTGGTCAAGTGGTGGTTGCTGGTGATTCCGCACCTGTTCATCGTGGCGATCATCACCGGGGGCAGCTGGGGCTGGACGACAACCGGCAACAGCGGCTGGGGCCCGGCCGCCGGCACCGGAATCTCGCTCCTGGGCATCCTGATTGTCATCGCCGCCGTGATCCTGCTCTTCAGCGGGCGGTACCGGCACGGCATCTTTGACCTGGTCATCGGCCTCAACCGCTGGGTGTACAGGGTGATCGCCTACGCCGCGCTGATGCGCGACGAGTATCCCCCGTTCCGGCTCGACCAGGGCCCGGTCGATCCCGGCACCGGTGTCCCCGCGTCTGTGACCACCGTCGCGCCTGCCCCCGCTGCGCCCCATGACGGTAGATAGAGGCGTTCCTCCACGGCCCCGCGTCGCACCCGATCCCGCCGACAGGTTTCTGCGCAATTGGCTGCTCTGGGTCACCCTCGGCGAAAGCGTGGGCTTTCTCGCCCCGGCACTCGCGCAGCTGGCCTTCGCGGGTGCGCCCGTCGCGGCCCCCGCGTTGATCCTGGCGGGCGCGGCGGAGGGAGCCGTGCTCGGCTGGACGCAGGCCACCGTGCTCCGCAGCCGGCTGCCGGCGCTGTCCCGCCGCCGCTGGGTCGGGGCCACGGCGATCGGTGCCGCCCTGGCCTGGTTCATCGGCCTGTTGCCCGCCGAGTGGGCCGATGTCTGGCAGCGCTGGCCGGTGTCGGCGCAACTGGTCGCCGGGACCGTGGCCGCGACGGTGCTGCTGTCTGCCCTCGGTGTGGCCCAATGGTTCGAGCTGCGGCGACACCTCCGGCGAGCCGTCTGGTGGATCGTCGGCAGCGCCGTGGGCTGGTGCGCCGGGCTCGCCGTCTTCTTCGCCGTCGCCACTCCGCTCTGGCAGCCGGGCCAGCCGGGGGCCCTCGTCCTCCTGATCGGCGTTCTCGCGGGCGTGCTCATGGCCCTCACCATGTCCCTGGTCACCGGCCTGGTTCTGCTCAGACTTCTGGGCGACCACGGAAAGTCCTAGTCATCAGCCGTAAAACCCTCTCCTGGGCCGATAAGGTGCAGTGAGAGCACTCATGAGGAGTCCTGCATTCATGCCACGCATTGCCAGAGAGCGCGATCGGGTCCTTCGTCGGTCCGCCCGGGTGACCGGGGTGACCGCTTCGGTGACCTCGCTGGCCTATCTGGCCGTGCCGGGCGGCCCAGGTGCGCCGGTGACCCTCCTGGTCGGGGCCCTGCTCGTGCTGATCCTCGGCTGCCAATACGTGCTCGGGCAGAGTGGCGCGCTCCGATGGGTGCTGTGCATCATCGTGCTGGGCAACGCCGCCATCCTCGTTGTGGGATCGAACCACCGGGTCGACGTCGGGCTGACCGGGGTCGAGGAGGCCCTGATCGGTTCACTGGCCGCCGGCGCAATCAGCTGTGTCGCCCCTGTTCTGGTGGTCGGCCCCCAACGCCAACTCGTGCTCTTCGGCGCCTTCGGCGTGACTGCCGCGAGCGTGGCCTTGGTCACGATGTCAGCCGGCGCATCGGTGTTGCCGCTCGCCCTGACGGTGTGCGGCTGGGCCGCCCTGTCGCTGGGCGGGTGGTGGATGGCGCAGAGCGTTCCCCGGGTGCTGCAGCGCGTGGCGGCGATCGGCCGGGCGCACCACGCCGAACGCCACGCCAGCGAACTCGAAGCACAACGCCGGCAGGGTGCCAGGCTGCTGCACGACACCGTTCTGGCCACGCTCACCCTGCTCGCGCATTCGGGGGTGGGCGTCAGTCCCGCGGCGCTCCGGCAGCAGTCCGGCGATGACGCCCACCTGCTGCGCCAGCTGCGCCTGGGGGCCCTGCCCACCCCCAGCCGGTCGGGCGTCTACACCCTGGAACCGGCCAACACGTCGATGCTCGGCAGCACCCTGGAATCGGTCAAACAGCGCTTCGGCCGGATGGGACTCGAGGTGGACTGGCACGGCAGCGGCCAGGTGCTGTTGCCCGCCGACGTGCTCGACTCGTTCCTGCTCGCCCTCGGCGAGTGCCTCGAGAACGTGCGCCGGCACTCCGGCGTCACCAGGGCCGACGTCACGATCTCCGACGATGACACCACGGTGCGTGCGATGGTGACGGATGCCGGTAAGGGCTTCAACCTCAGCGCGGTGAGCACGGAACGGCTCGGCTTCGCCGAGTCCGTGGTGGCGCGGCTGCGCGATGTCGGCGGCACCGCGCGGCTGTTCTCCTCGCCGGGCTCTGGCACCACCGTCGTGCTCGAGGTGCCCAAATGAGCGCGGGCACGGCGCAGACGCCGGCATCCGCACCCCGCCCCAACCCGTCATCCGCGCGTGCGCACAAACAGCTCCTCGACGAGCAACGCGACGAACGTCGGCGCACCTTCCGACGGCCGCAGCGCACCGTCAACACCACCAGGGCCAACCGCACCGGGCTCGGCAGCCGCCACCTCGGCCTGGGCATCTCACTCAGCGGCGGGTTCTTCGCCCTCTTCCTGCTCTGGCGGTTTGCCGTGCAGTGGGACCGCTACCCCAACCCGCTGCCGACCCTGGCGGCCTGGATCGTGCTTCTGGTCGCCACCGTGGCGACCCTGATCGTCGTCAACAGGCTCGCCGACCGGATGCCGACCTGGATGTTCCTCACCGTCCTGGCCATCGGCGAGATCGTCGTGGGGCTCGACCTGGCCGGTTACGGCCGTGGCGACGCTGTCGACACCTATCCCACCGCGGCCGCCGCAGTGGGCGCCTTCTTCGCCATCCTGGTTTCGGTGCGGCGCGGGCGCGAGATCGTGGCCGCCACCCTGGTCCTCGGCGCCGTCATCGCCGCCGGCTCCCTCACCGCGGCCCGAGACAATCCGCAGGTCCTGGTCCCGGCGATCCTCACCATCAGCCTGTGCGTGTTCCCCCCGCTGCTCGGCGTGTCCATCGTGCGCGGCTTCCGCCGCATGGTGCAGCGCGAACTCGACCTGGTGCTGGTGCAGAGCACGATCAGCCAGCCCTCCTCCGCGGTGGGCATGCTCGCGTCAGAGGAACTCGCCCGCATCGACCTGGACGCCGAGACCCTGCTCGACGACGTCGCCACCGGGCGCACCGCGTTGCCGCTCAGTCCCGCGAAGTCTGCCGCTGCGGCGACCCTGGCCACCCAGCTGCGACTGCACCTCATCGAGGGCCGCAGGGAAACCTGGCTGCACCACGCGCTGACCGAGTCCGAGTTCCTCGGCCCGGCCGTGAATCTCGATGACCCGGCCGGGCTCGCCGGGGAACTCTCGCCAACGCAGCGCGACGCCCTGCTGTTGGCGATTTGGCTTCTGATCAGCGACACCGACGGCGCAGAACCGACGGTTTCGCTGGTTTTCGGGCCCTTAGGCCGTACCGGCGGGCACTCGATCGGTGAGATGCTTCGGTTTCCGATCAAAATGATCATCGAGGGGGTGCCACGGCGACGGGTGGACCCTGAGACGTGGCAAGCTATCCGAGTAGTCGGCCCTCACATCGATTCGGTGCGAAGTGGGCAGCTCCACGTCGACATCGAATGCAGTATTGACAATCCTGCGGACGCCTGACCGTGCATTGTGCACGGTCTCGCTCCGACAGGGAAAAATGCAACAGGAGGCAGCAGTGACGAACACAGCAACGACGCTCATCGACAATCCCATCCGGTTGGCTTTGGTCGACGACCACCGGATGCTCCTGGGAGCGTTGACCGAGTGGATCAGGGGCGCCGCAGACGACATCAACATGGTCGCGGCCGTGACCACCTGGCCCGAGCTCCTCACCCACCCGGAATTCCCGGTCGACGTGGTGCTGCTCGACCTGGACCTCAAGGACAACATCCCGGTCTCGCTCAAGATCTCCACCCTCAAGACCGCCGGCGTGAAGACGGTGCTGATGAGCACATACTCCGAGCCCGCCCTCGTGCGTGAGGCTCTTGCCGCCGGCGCCCTGGGGTACCTCGTCAAGACCGAGGAAGCGACCACCATCGTGGAAGCCATCCACGCCGCTCACATCGGGGAGTCCTACATCTCCGCCGAGCTCGACCTCGCCCTGCACGCCGGGGCCGCCGGCAGCTCACCGCGGCTGAGCGCACAGGAGCGCCGGGTCATGGCGCTGTACGGCGCCGGCGAGCCGGTCAAGGCCGTCGCGCACCAGCTCGGCATCTCGGAGGAGACGGCGAAGTCGTACCTCAAGCGGATCCGCGAGAAGTACCGCCTCGCCGGCTTCGACGTGGGCACCAAGGTGGCGCTGCGAAAGCGCGCCATCCACGACGGCATCCTGCTGCAGTCGGACTGAGCCGACGAGGGAGAACCGGCGTGCGGCCTCGGCCCACGCCGGTTTTGTGTGTCCGGGCTCAGCTCGGGCTGATCACGCTGATCAGCTGCGTGCCGTATGGCACGTCGACTCCGCGCCGCCTGCGGCTCCGGTCGATGGCGAAGGTGACGACGGCCAGGGCCACCCCCAGCACGCTCAGGCCCAGACCCACCCAGATGGGCGCGAGATAGCCCAGCCCCGCGGCCACCACCACCCCGCCGAGGTAGGCGCCCAGCGCGTTGCCGAGGTTGAGCGCGGAGTGGTTCAGGGCGGCGGCGATGGACTGGCTGTCGTGGGCGACATCCATCAGCCGGGTCTGGATGGTCGGCGACAGCGCCGAGGCCGCCCCGCCGACCAGGAACACGCCGATCAGCAGCCCCGCCAGGGTTGCTGCCGAGAAGGCCAGCAGCAGCAGCGCCGCGATCATCACCCCGAAGAACAGGTACATCGTGCGCCGCACGCTGCGATCGGCGAGGGCGCCGCCGACGAAGTTGCCCGCCGTCATGCCCAGGCCCACCACCACGAGCACCAGCGGCACCGCGAGGGCAGGGAGCCCAGTGACCTCGATCACCAGCGGCGCCACGTACGTGTAGACGGCGAACAGTCCGCCGAAGCCGACAGCGCCGATCAACAGCGCGAGCCAGACCTGCAGCCGGCCGAAGGCGCGCAGTTCGCTCCGCATGGTGGCGCCCGAATTGCCGTTCTGGAACGGCACGGCCACGATCACAGCGACGAAGGTCATGGCGAACAGCGCCGCCACCGCCAGGTAGGCGGTGCGCCAGCCGGCGACCTGGCCAAGCCAGGTGATCGCCGGCACGCCGATGACGTTGGCGATGGTGAGGCCGGAGAGCACGATGGCTACGCCGCGGGCCCGCTTGCCCGGCCCCATCAGCTCGGCCGCGACCAGCGACGCGATGCCGAAGTAGGCGCCGTGCGGCAGGGCGGCGACGAACCGGGCCACGAGAACCAGGCCGAAGGTCGGCAACAGCGCGGACGCGATGGTGGCCAGGGTGAAGCAGGCCAGCAGCACCAGGAGCAGCTGCTTGCGCGGCCACCGGGCCGCGGCCGCGGCGATCGTGGGGGCGCCGACGACGACGCCGAGCGCGTACGCGGAGATGAGCCAGCCGACCTGGGCGTTGGCGGCATCCGGCGACGACGCGTGGAGGCCGGGCAGGAGGTCGGCGGCCAGGTTGGGCAGCAGTCCCATCGCCACGAATTCAGTCGCGCCGATCGCGAAGCCGCCGAGGGCGAGAGCGAGGAGCGCAAGACGGATGCGGGCCGGCGACAGGCGCGCCACCCCATCGGAGAGTGAAGGCATCGGACCAGACTACGGGGAGGCCGTGTCGGTACCGTGTCCGAGCACCATCCGGTCGCTATCCGTCACGAGCCGATCGCGAATGCGGTTCCGTAGAAATTCACAATCAGCGCGGCGATTCCCAGCCCGGCCATCCACCATGCGGACTTCCCGTTCATCAGCCGGAAGAACCCCCACAGGACAGACCCGAGCACGATGCCAATCGGACCGAAGGTCGCCAGGGACAGCAAGAACCCGAGAACGGGACCTGGCAGGGTCGATTCCAGCGCCCCATAGCCGAGGAAGCTGCCGAGGAAGCCGGCAAGAATCGCGGCGAAGGACAAGACGATGTTGCCCAACACGACGACGATGACCTCCCAGACCGGAATCTTATGAACGATTTCCTGGCTGCTGGGGGATGTCATCCGGTGGTCCGATCTAGTCGTCAGATTCCTCGAGCGCCTGCTCGAGTCGGTGAATCTTAGCGTCGAGTTCGCCCTCGTAGCCGGGCCGGATGTCGGCTTTGATCACGAGCGAGATCCGTGAGCCGAACGGCGCCACAGCCTCGGTTGCTCGTTTCACGACATCGAAGACGTCGTCCCACGAGCCTTCGATCTCGGTGAACATGCTTGTCGTCCGGTTGGGCAGGCCGGACTCGCGGACCACCTTCACGGCGGCGGCGACAGCGTCGTGCACCGAATCGGTCGGGCCGCCGGAGGGGGCGACAGAGAATGCGACAAGCATGATTACTCCTTGATGATCGAGCGGTGCCACGCGGCACCTGGGTTGCCGGCGGGGACGACTGCCTCACCGGTGGTGCTGCAGAGCCGCCAGATGCGGCCGACCATCCAGCCCAGCAGCACCAGCTCCAGCACGTTCCGAGCCGTCAGTACCAGCACCAGGGCCGGCTCGGTGGCCAGCAGGTAGTTGTAGAAATACGGGTAGACCACCTGGGTGAGTGCCGCCATCGCAAGCGCGACGAGCGCGGGGGCCCGCCAGGCCCGCGGCGACGCGACCAGGCCGAGGATCAGCGGACCGGCCAGCCAGGTCATGAACTGCGGTGACCCCACCTTGTTGGCCGCGATCAGGGTGAGCACCAGGGCGAGCAGCAGCGGCGGGAAGAGGGCCGCCGCGGCGGCCCCGGCCCGCTGGGCGCGCCAGCCGATCAGCAACACCAGGCCCACGCACACGGCCAGCAGCGGGGTCAGCAGCGCTCCGGCCAGGTCGGTGCCGGGCCCGATCACCTGGTAGGTCAGGATCTGCTGGTCGTAGTAGACCACAGCGCCCGGGATGCCCAGGGCCGACTGCACCAACCACCACGACGCCACCGGCGACTCGATCTGGATGCCCCGGTTGGTCTGCTCGGTGACGAAGCTGAGGATGGTCAGTCCGCTGCCGGCCACGAGGGCCGCGCCGATGATCAGCGCGGAGGTGCCGGCGAAGACGGCGAGCACCTGCCACCGCCGCTTCGACGCCACCATCAGCGCGATGATCGCCGCGACCGGCCAGACCTTGATCCAGGTGGCGATGCTCAGGAGCACGGCCCCCCAGAACGGCCGGGTGCGCAGCACCAGCAATCCGGTGATCGCCACCGCCGCTGTCACCGCGTCGATCCGGGCCAGGGCGACGGGGCCGAGCAGCAGCAGGAACACCAGCCACCACCAGGCGGCCAGGCAGGCCGCCCGGCCGGGCCGGCGGCCGAGCAGCACGGCGAAGGCGGCAGCATTGAGCACGGTGACCAGGCCCAGCCAGGTGAGCGCGTAGAGCGGGGCGCCGAAGACGAGGGACGCGAGGATCGGGGCGAGCGCCAGGATCGGGTAGACGAAATCAGTGTCGATGCCCAGCCTGACGGCGCCGGAGGTGGTGCCCTCCGCCCAGCCCAGGTACACCCTCTCCACGTCGCCGAGCGGCCAGCCGACACCGCTGAGGTTGAGGGCGATGAGCACAGCGTGCACGAGAGCGAAGCCGCACCACAGCGCGACGGGGCGGCGCAGGAAAGCCGGCAACACGCTCGGGGCTGCGGGCTGGGATTCGGGCACGCTCCACTGTGACACACCTGTGCCGGATTCCCCCGGATCGGGTCAGCCCAGGGGGTCGGTCAGAGTTGGGTGGCTCAGCCGAGCAGGTCAGCGATCGTCGCCGGTACCGCCAGGGCCACGTCGAGCGCCACCAGAGGTCCGCCGCCGGAAGCCCGGTGGGCCGCCGCGCCGTGCAGGAACGCCGCCGTGGCGGCGAGCGCGGCGAGGGCGTCGGCATCCGCCTGGATGCGGGCGGAATTCGTGGCCAGCAGGGCACCGAGGATGCCGGCGAGCACGTCGCCGGAGCCTGCCGTCGCCAGCCAGGTGGGGGCTCCGGACACCGTCAACCGGATACCGGACGGAGAGGCCAGGTGGGTCACGCTGCCCTTCAGCAGCACGGTGACGTCGAGCAGGCCGGCCGCCCTGATCGCCCACTCCCCCGGGTCGCCGGCGATCTGGTCGACGGTGACGGTCTCCCCCGAAAGGCCGAGCAGCCCGGCCAGTTCCCGGTAGTGCGGGGTGATCAGTCTGGGCCCGGTACCGGTGCCGACCAGGTCGAGCGCACCGGCGTCCAGCACGGTGGGCAGGCCCTGCCGCAGCGCCTTCTGCAGTTGTTTGGTCGTCTCGGCGCTGCGGCTGCCCGCTGCCATGCCGGAGCCGAGCAGCCAGGCCTGCACCCGGCCGTCGACCGTCACGATCTCGGGCCGGCGCTGCATGACCAGGGCGCCCACCCGCCTGGGGCCGAGGTAGCGCAGCATGCCCACCCCGGTGCGGCTCGCGGCCTCGACGCCGAGCACCGCGGCACCCGGGTACTCGGTGGAACCCGTGCGCATCCCGAGCACACCGCGACTGTACTTGTCGTCGGCCGCCTGCGGAACCGCGATCCAGTCGCGCGCCTGCGCGGCCTCCCATTCGAGCCATCGTCGTGGTTTCGCCATGCACTCACGATAGGTTGTTTCGGTGTCCGATATCTCCGCCGCCCCGTCCTTCCTCGCCACCGACGCCGCCACCCCGGTTTCCCTCTTCGACCCGATCAGCCTGCGCGGAGTGCGCATTCGCAACCGGCTCTGGGTCGCGCCGATGTGCCAGTACTCCGTCATGGAGCGGAACGGGGTGCCCACCGACTGGCACCTCGTGCACCTGGGCTCGATGGCTGCCGGCGGGGCCGGGCTGATCATCACCGAGGCCACCGCCGTGAGCCCGGAGGGGCGCATCACCGACCGGGACACCGGCATCTGGAACGACGTGCAGGCGGCAGCCTGGATGCGCATCGTCGACTACCTGCACGGGCAGGGCGCCACCGCGGGCATCCAGCTCGCCCACGCCGGCCGTAAGGCGTCGACCTGGCCGGCCTGGGGCGCCGCCGAGCGTGGCACTGTGCCCGCCGACCAGGGCGGCTGGCCCACGCTCGCTCCGTCCGCGATCGCGTTCCCTGGGTACGCCGAACCGGTCGCCCTCGACCTGGCCGGGATCGAGACCGTCATCGCCGACTTCGCCACGGCTGCCGCACGCGCTGTGCGCGCCGGCTTCGACGTGCTCGAGCTGCACGCCGCACACGGCTACCTGCTGCACCAGTTCCTCTCGCCGCTGAGCAACCTACGCACCGATGAGTTCGGCGGGTCGCTCGAGAACCGGGCCCGCCTGCTGTTGCGCGTCGTCGAGGCGGTGCGCGCCGAGGTGGGCGAGGGCGTGCCACTGCTGGTGCGGTTCTCCGGCACCGACTACGCCGTCGACGGTTGGACGATCGAGGAGACGGCTGTCGTCGCCGGTTGGGCCGCGGCGGCCGGAGCAGACTTCTTCGACGTGTCCTCCGGCGGCAATGTCACCGGCGTGCACATCCCCCTCGCGCCCGGCTACCAGGTTCCGTTGGCGCAGTTCGTCAAAGACCACGCCGACGTGCCGGTGAACGCGGTCGGACTCATCACGACGGCCGAGCAGGCCAATGACATCGTCGCCTCCGGCGCCGCGGACGCGGTCATGCTCGGCCGGGAGTTCCTGCGCGACCCGCATTTCGCCCTCCGGGCCGCCGCCGAGCTGGGCGTACCGCTGGACTACTGGCCGGGCCAGTACCTGCGGGCCCCCTGGCCGGACGCGTAACCGCCCTCCGGCCAGGTGCCGGTCACGACCGGGTCAGCCGTCCTGCGCGACGCAGAGGATGTTCCCCTCCGAGTCCTTGAACCAGGCGGCACGTTCCCCGCCGGTGGTGGCGATACCGTTCTCGGTCTTCAACCCGGGCAGGTCGTATTCCTCGAACACGACCCCCGCTCCCCGCAGCCGGTCGACCTCGGCCTGAACGTCGGGGGTCGCCCAGAGCAGGGCGGTGTTCTTGGCCGTTCCCGCGTTCTCGGTTTCATACATCAACACCGCGGCGCCCGACGGTGTGCGGTAACGCAACTCGCCGTCGCGCTCCTCGGCCGGCTCCAGGCCCAGCTTGTCCCTGTAGAACGCCTTGGCCCGGTTGAGGTCCCGGGCCGGCAGTACCGCGGCGGCTTCCAATTGACTCAACATGAGACACCCCATTTCCTTCCTTTTCTGCCGAACAGGGTACGCCGGGCGGCCCAGGCCAGCGAGGGGCACCGGCCGCCCGGAGGGGGTGGGCAGGCGCGGCGGCTACCCTGAAGGGATGACCCACCCGACACAATCAGCCGACATCCGCCTCATCGCCAGCGACATGGACGGCACCCTGCTCGACGCCGACGGGCAGGTGCCCGAGCGGTTCTGGCCGTTGCTGGAGAACATCCTGGCGGCCGGGATCCTATTCTCCCCCGCCAGCGGGCGCCAGTACCAGACCCTCGAGGCCGTGTTCGGTGACCGCGACGGCCTGGTCTACATCGCTGAGAACGGCACCAACATCGTGCAGGACGGTGTCAGCATCGCCATGGAACCCGTCGTGGGCTCGATCATCGCCCCCGTGGTGGACTGGGTGCGGAGCAGCATCGCGGCCGGGGCCGACCTGGGCATCGTGGTGTGCGGGGCCGGCTCCGCCTACATCGAGCGGGCCGACGAGGAATTCGTCGCCCAGGTGCGCCCCTACTACGCGGCCCTGACCGTCGTCGACGATGTCACGGTGGCCGCCGCGGGCGACGACGTGCTCAAACTGGCGATCTTCGACCGGGGCCGGGCCGAGACCCGGACCGGGCCCGCCGTGATCGCACTGGGGCTTCCCGCCGACGTCGTCATCTCCGGCGACAACTGGGTCGACATCATGCGGCCGGGGGTCAACAAGGGAAAGGCGTTGCTGCACCTGCAACGCCACCTCGGCATCAGCCGGGAGCAGACGATGGCCTTCGGCGACTACCTGAACGACGCCGAGATGCTCGACGCCGCCGGGCACTCCTACGCCGTCGCGAACGCCCACCCGAGCATCCGGGAACGCGCCAGGCACCTGGCGCCGTCGAACCTCGACGAGGGCGTCATCACCAGCATCCTCGCCGCCCTCCCGGCGCTCGCACCGGCCGCCGCCTAGATTCGCCTAGAGGCGCCTCGTGGCGTCCTGCACCTCACCGACCAGTTCCTCGATGATGTCCTCGAGGAACAGTACGCCGGTGGCGTCGCCCGTCGCGGTGAACGTGCGGGCCAGGTGCGCGCCGGAGCGGCGCATGGTGGCGAGCGCATCCTCGAGGTCGGTGTCCTCGAAGATCGACACCAGCTGGCGGATCAGTTTGGCCGGGATCGGGTCCCGGTACCCGTTGCTCCCGGTGTCGACCGGGTCCACGTTCAGTCCGAGCACATCCTTGAGGTGGATGTAGCCGACGGGTTCACCGCCGTCGTTGTCGAGCACGTACCGCGAGAAGCCGTGCCTGGTGACGGCCTTCTCCACGTCGGCCGGCGTGGCCGCTTCGGGCAGGCTGACCAGCTGGTCCAGCGGCACCGCGATGTCCCTCGCCTTGCGGGTGGTGAATTCGAAGGCAGCCGTGAGCGCGCCGGAGTCGTCGGTGAGCACACCCTCCCTGGTGGACTGGGTGACGATGGTGGCGACCTCGTCGAGCGTGAATGTGCTCGTCGCCTCGTGTTTGGGCGCCACACCGAACAGGCGGAGCACGCCGTTCGCTGTGGAGTTCAGGGCCACGATCACGGGCTTGACCAGGCGTCCGAAGAACACCAGCGGCGGGGCCAGGATCAGCACGGCCTGGTCGGGGATCGAGAACGACAGGTTCTTGGGCACCATCTCACCGAACACCACGTGCAGGTACGACACGATCAGCAGGGCGATGATGAAGGCGATCGTGCCGATGGCCTCCTCGGGCAGCCCGGTGAGTTCCAACGGGATCTCGAGCAGGTGGTGGATCGCCGGCTCCGACACGTTCAGGATCAGCAGCGAACACACCGTGATGCCCAGCTGGGAGGTCGCCAGCATCAGGGTGGCGTGCTCCATGGCCCACAGCGCGGTCTTGGCGCTGCGCTTGCCGGCCTCCGCGAGGGGTTCGATCTGCGAGCGGCGCGCTGAGATCACGGCGAACTCGGCGGCGACGAAGAACGCGTTGCCGAGCAGGAGCACGAACAGCCAGCCGATCCCGGCCCAGTCGTTCATCGACGGCCCTCCTTGGAGTCATGGGCTGAGGAGTTCACTGCTGCCTTCTGGATGGTGCGCACGGCGCCGGTGGCCGGCTGGCCGGGCGGGAGGGGGTCCGGGGTGTAACGCAGGCGGTCGATGCGGCGCCCGTCGAGCCGTTCCACCCGCAGCTCGCCGGTGCCGATGCGCACGATGTCGCCGACCACGGGTAGCCGTCCGAGTTCGCTCATCACGTATCCGGCGACGGTTTCGTATGGCCCGTCGTCCGGCACGCTCAGGCCGGCGCGCTCGGCGAGCTCGTCCGGTCGCAGCATGCCGGGGAAGGTGAGGGAGCCCGGGGACCGCACGATGCCGGCCCTGGTGCGGTCGTGCTCGTCGGCGACCTCGCCGACGAGTTCCTCGACGAGGTCCTCGAGGGTGACGACACCGGCCGTTCCGCCGTATTCGTCGACCACGACGGCCATCTGGAAACCGCGACCGCGCAGCTCGCCGAGCAGGCCGTCGAGTTTCATGGTCTCCGGCACCCGGAGCGCCTCCGACTGCAGGGCAGACACCGGCACCGCCGAGCGTCGCTGCCTGGGCACGGCCACGGCCTGCTTGACGTGCACGATGCCGACGACGTCGTCGGCGTCTTCGTCGATGACGGGGAACCGCGAGTACCCGGTCTGGCGGGTGAGGTCGATGACCGCCTGGGCGCTGGCGGTGCGCTGAATGCTGGCGACCCGGGGGCGCGGCGTCATGACGTCGGATGCGGTGTGCCCGGAGAACAGCAGGGTGCGATGCAGCAGGGTGGCCGTGTCGGCCTCGAGCAGGCCGGCGCTGGCCGACCGGCGCACCAGCGAAGAGAGTTCCTCGGCGGTGCGGGCCCCGGAGATCTCTTCCTTGGGCTCGATGCCGACGGCGCGGAGGAGGCCGTTGGCGCTTTCGTTCAGCACCGTCACCGCTGGCTTGAACACCGTGGTGAACACGGTCTGGAACGGGATGACGAACTTGGCGGTCTGGATCGGCAGCGCCAACGCGAAGTTCTTGGGCACGAGCTCACCGATGATCATCGAGATCAGGGTGGCCAGCACGATGGCGACGGTCGAACCCACCACGGGAACCACAGCGGCGGGCACGCCGATGAGGGCCAGCGGGCCCGCGAGCAATGAACTGATCGCCGGCTCCAGCGCGTACCCGGTGAGCAGGGTCGTGAGGGTGATGCCGAGCTGGGCGCTGGAGAGGTGCGTGGAGGTGATCTTCAGCGCGGCGATGGTCATCGCCAGGCGGGTCTCCCCGCGGTCCCGGCGCGCCTCGAGATCGGAACGGTCCAGGTTGACCAGCGCGAATTCGCTGGCCACGAACAGGCCAGTGCCCAGGGTCAGAATCAGGCCGACCCCGAGCATGATCCACTCATACACGGGCAGCACCGCCGCTGGTCACTGGCGAGGGTTTATGGTCGGGTGAATTCGCAGAAGGGGGGTCGTCCATTAGAGGGTCAACTATACCGGCAGTACCTGGGCGAATTCACGTGTGAGTCACCAGGAAACCACCAGCGCCTTGCCCTCTTCGTACCCGGCCGCCGACTGGATTCCGACCTTGGCCCGGTCGTGGAATTCGGCGACGCTGGCCGCTCCGGCATAGGTGAACGAGCTGCGCACCCCCGAGGTGATCATGTCGAGCAGGTCTTCGAGCGAGGGGCGCAGCGGGTCCAGGTAGATCTTGGAGCTGGAGATGCCCTCGGCGAACAGGGTCTTGCGGGCCAGCTCGTAGGCGTCGAGCCTGTCGAAACGCTGCTGCACGGCCTTGGTCGACGCCATCCCCCAGCTCTCCTTGTAAAGGGCTCCGGATGCGTCGGTGTCCAGGGTGCCCGGCGCTTCGATGGTGCCGGCGAACCAGGAGCCGATCATCACCGAGGCGGCGCCGGCGGCGAGCGCGAGCGCCACGTCGCGCGGGTAGCGCACGCCGCCGTCCGCCCAGACGTGCGCGCCGAGCTTGCCGGCGGCCTCGGCGGTTTCGAGCACGGCGGAGAACTGCGGGCGGCCGACGGCCGTCATCATGCGGGTGGTGCACATCGCGCCGGGTCCCACACCCACCTTGATGATGTTCGCGCCGGCGCCGACGAGGTGCTCCACGGCGTCGGCGGTGACCACGTTGCCCGCCACGATGGGGATGCCCAGCTTCAGGGCGGAGACTGTGCGCAGGGCCCGGAGCATGCCGTCCTGGTGGCCGTGCGCGGTGTCGAGCACGAGCACGTCGACCCCGGCGGCGGCCAGCGCGCGGGCCTTGGCGGCGACGTCACCGTTGATGCCGACGGCGGCGGCGACCAGAAGCCGGCCCGACCTGTCGACGGCCGGCTGGTAGAGGGTGGAGCGCAGGGCGCTCTTGCGGCTGAGCGTGCCGATCAGCTTGCCGCGCCGCAGCACCGGCGCGAAGTCGAGGTCCGCGGCGGTCATCACGTCGAACGCGCTGCGGGGGGTGTCGATGTCTTCGGCGTCGAGCGAGGCCAGCGGGCCGTGCAGCAGATCGCCGAGGCGGGCATCCGGCAACGCCGACGCGAGCCTGGCCGCGTCGATGCAGCCCAGGTAGGTCTCGTCGCCGTCGTGGATGACCAGGCCCTGACCGGTGACCGGCGGAACTTGACGCAGCGCGTCGGCCACGGTGGCGTCAGGGCCGAACACGAACGGGGTGTCGAACTGCACGGGCTGCGACTTCACCCAGCGGATGGCGGCATCCAGGTCTTGCAGGTGCATGTCCTGTGGCAGCACACCGAGACCGCCGCGCCGGGCGAGCGACGCCGCCAGGCGGGGTCCGGTCACCGAGTTCATGTTGGCCGACACGATCGGGATCGTGGCCGCTGTGCCGTCTCCCGGAGCGAGTGACACGTCGAGCCGGCTGTTGATGGCCGACTGGCTGGGCACCAGGAAGACGTCGGAATAGGTCAAGTCGTGGCGGGGTACCGCTCCATAGAACTGCATGTTTTTAACGCTAGTCCCCGCAAAGCCGTACCGGTGCAGCACCTCGATGGGATTAGTCTTGATATCAACACACTGACCCGGCGGTTGTGATCGCCATGGACAATCAGAATCAACGAAGAGAGTGGGCGATCAGCTGTGTCGAACCAGTTGACCGGCGGTGGGTCCGAAGAAACGGCCTCTGCTGAATTCGGAGCCAACGAATGGCTCGTAGACGAATTTTACGAACGTTACCTCATCGACAAGAACTCGGTGGATCAGTCCTGGTGGCCGATCCTGGACAGCTACCACCAGAGCGCGACAGCGTCCGAGCAGCCGGCGGGAACCGCGCCGGCCTCCGAGGGCGCCGCGGCGAGTGACGCCCCCGCCGCCGCCGAGGTGCCGCCGCTGGCTGAGGAGCCGGCGACGCCGACAGCCGAAGCGCATCCGATCACGGCGCCGATCCCCGTTCTCGGTGGTCCGCGCACGGCCCGCACCACGTCGATCGCACCCAAGCCGGAGCCGGTACCCGCCGATGCCCCGATCACCAACCCGCAGCCCGTGCTCGGCGCCACCGCGCCCACTCCCCCGCAGGATGTCGTCACCCCGCTGCGCGGCATGGCCAAGAGCCTCGCGGCCAACATGGCCACCAGCCTCACCGTGCCCACCGCCACGAGCGTGCGCACCATCCCGGCGAAGCTGCTCATCGACAACCGCATCGTGATCAACAATCACATGAAGCGTGCTCGCGGCGGCAAGGTGTCCTTCACCCACCTGATCGGCTGGGCGCTGATCCGGGCGCTCAAGATGTTCCCCAGCCAGAACGTCTACTACGACGAGCTCGAGGGCAAGCCCTCCGTGATCGCCCCCGCGCACGTGGGACTGGGCATCGCGATCGACCTGCCCAAGCCCGACGGCACCCGGTCGCTGATGGTCCCGGCCATCAAGCGGGCCGACACCATGACCTTCGGCGAATACCTCACCTCCTACGAAGACCTCGTCGGCCGCGCCCGCAAGGGCAAGCTCACCGCCGATGACTTCTCGGGCGCCACGGTCTCGCTCACCAACCCCGGCGGCATCGGCACCGTGCACTCGGTGCCGCGGCTGATGAAGGGCCAGGGCTGCATCATCGGCGCCGGCGCGCTGGACTACCCGGCCGAGTTCATGGGCGCGAGCGTCAAGACCCTCACCAGCCTGGCGATCTCCAAGACCATCACCCTCACCAGCACCTACGACCACCGGGTCATCCAGGGCGCAGGCTCGGGCGAGTTCCTCAAGATCGTGCACGAGCTGCTCATCGGCCAGCACAACTTCTACGAAGACATCTTCGCGGCGATGCGCATCCCGTACGACCCCATCCACTGGGCGCCGGACATCAGCGTCGACCTGGCCAGCGCCGTGGACAAGACCGCGCGGGTGCAGGAACTGATCAACGCCTACCGGGTGCGCGGCCACCTGATGGCCGACATCGACCCGCTGGAATACCAGCAACGCACCCACCCCGACCTCGACATCGCCAGCCACGGCCTCACCTTCTGGGACCTGGACCGCGAGTTCATCACCGGCGGCTTCGGCACCAAGCGCACGATGCTGCTGCGCGACATCCTGGGCGTGCTCCGCGACTCTTACTGCCGCACCACGGGCATCGAGTACATGCACATCCAGGACCCGGCCCAGCGCAAGTGGGTGCAGGAGAAGATGGAGAAGACCTACGTCAAGCCCACCCACGACGAGCAGATGCGCATCCTCGGCAAGCTCAACGAGGCGGAGGCGTTCGAGACCTTCCTGCAGACCAAGTACGTCGGCCAGAAGCGGTTCAGCCTCGAGGGCGGCGAGTCCACCATCGCCCTGCTCGACCAGATCCTGCAGGGCTCGGCAGAGGCCGGCCTCGACGAGGTCTGCATCGGCATGGCCCACCGCGGCCGGTTGAACGTGCTCACCAACATCGCCGGCAAGACCTACGGCCAGATCTTCCGCGAGTTCGAGGGCACCCAGGATCCCCGCAGCGTGCAGGGCTCAGGCGACGTGAAGTACCACCTCGGCACCGAGGGCACCTTCCGCGGCGGGAACGGCGAGGAGGTGGCCGTGTACCTGGCCGCCAACCCGTCCCACCTCGAGGCCGTCGACGGCGTGCTCGAGGGCATCGTGCGCGCCAAGCAGGACCGCAAGCCCATCGGCACCTTCTCGACCCTGCCCGTGCTGGTGCACGGCGACGCGGCCATGGCCGGCCAGGGCGTGGTGCTGGAGACCCTGCAGATGTCCCAGCTGCGCGGCTACCGCACCGGCGGCACCATCCACCTGGTCGTCAACAACCAGGTCGGCTTCACCACGCCTCCCGGCGAGGGCCGCACCTCGGTGTACTCCACCGACGTGGCCAAGACCATTCAGGCGCCGATCTTCCACGTGAACGGCGACGACCCCGAAGCCGTCGTGCGGGTCGCCGAACTGGCGTTCGCCTACCGGCAGGAATTCAAGCGCGACGTCGTCATCGACCTGGTCTGCTACCGCAGGCGCGGCCACAACGAGGGCGATGACCCCTCCATGACGCAGCCGCTGATGTACAACCTGATCGAGGCCAAGCGCAGCGTCCGGAAGCTCTACACCGAGGCGCTGGTCGGACGTGGCGACATCACCCAGGCCGAGTTCGAGGCGGCACACGCCGACTTCCAGGACCGCCTGGAACGGGCGTTCCTGGAAACGCACGCCGCCCAGACCTCGTCGATCCCGATCATCACCGGCGCCGAGGCCGCCGCGGCCGCCAACCGGGGCCTGTCGGGCTCCGGCGTGCCGGACGACGCCGTCGGCGAACCCGAGACCACCGGGGTCGCCGAGAGCGTCGTGCACCTGATCGGTGACACCTTCAACAACAAGCCGGCCGGGTTCACCGTGCACAACAAGCTGCAGCAGCTGTTGCAGAAGCGCCTGGACATGAGCCGTAACGGCAACATCGACTGGAGCTTCGGCGAACTGCTCGCGCTCGGATCGGTGCTGCTCGAGGGCACCCCGGTGCGGTTCGCCGGCCAGGATGCCCGCCGCGGCACCTTCGTGCAGCGCCACGCCGTGCTGCACGACAGGGTCAACGGCCAGGAGTGGCTGCCGCTGGCCAACCTCAGCGAGAACCAGGCGCGCTTCTGGATCTACGACACCCTGCTCAGCGAATACGCGGCCATGGGCTTCGAATACGGCTACTCGGTGGAGCGGGCCGACGCCCTCGTGCTCTGGGAGGCCCAGTTCGGTGACTTCGCGAACGGCGCCCAGACCATCATCGACGAGTTCATCTCTTCGGCCGAGCAGAAGTGGGGCCAGCGCTCCAGCGTCGTGCTGCTGCTCCCGCACGGCTACGAGGGCCAGGGTCCCGACCACTCGTCGGCCCGGATCGAGCGCTACCTGCAGATGTGCGCCGAGAACAACATGACCGTCGCACGGCCGTCGACGCCCGCGTCGTACTTCCACCTGTTGCGCCGCCAGGCCTACATGCGGCCGCGCCGCCCGCTGATCGTCTTCACCCCGAAGTCGATGCTGCGGCTCCGCGGCGCCACCAGCCCGGTCGCGGACTTCACCTCGGGCAAGTTCGAACCCGTCCTCGACGATCCCCGCGAGTTGGACAAGTCGCAGGTGAAGCGGGTGCTGTTCATGGCCGGCAAGCTCTACTACGACCTGTTGGCCGACCTCGAGAAGAACCCGAACCCCGAGATCGCCCTGGTGCGCCTGGAGCAGTTCTACCCGCTGCCCGGCGCCGAGCTGAAGCAGGTCGCCGAGCAGTACCCGAACGCCGAACTCGCCTGGGTGCAGGACGAGCCGGAGAACCAGGGCGCCTGGCCGTTCTTCTACCTGCAGACGAACAAGCTCGGCACCCGGCCGATCCGCCTGTTCTCGCGGGCATCGTCGGCCTCCCCCGCCGCCGGCTCGGCCAAGCGGCACGCCGCCGAGCAATCCGAGCTGATCAAGAACGCGCTCACCCTCTAGGCAGAATCCGCACGAAGAAGGGCCGCACCCCCGCCGGGGTGCGGCCCTTCTGTGCTCTCTCAATCCGCTGTGCACCGATGACTGGCCCACATTCGCTAGTGCGGGAGGCTCCCCGACTAGCAAAACTGGGCCACTCATGCTGGGCGCGGTCGAGCCCGCCCGTGACTGGCCCGTTTTTGCTAGTGGGGAGGCTCCCCGACTAGCAAAAACGGGCCAGTCATGAAATCGGTCAGAGGCGCTCGCGGGGTTCGGCGGTGGCCAGCTTGCTCGGCCACCAGATCTTCGCCCCGATGTCGTGAGCCAACGCCGGTACCAGCAGCGACCGCACCACGAAGGTGTCCAGCAGCACCCCGAAGGCCACGATGAACGCGAGCTGCGCCAGGAACAGGATCGGCAGCACCCCGAGGGCGGCGAACGTCGCCGCCAGCACCAGACCGGCCGAGGTGATCACGCCGCCGGTCGCGACGAGTCCGCGCAGGATCCCGGTGCGGGTACCGAACCGGATCGATTCCTCCCGCACCCTGGTCATCAGGAAGATGTTGTAGTCGATGCCGAGCGCCACCAGGAAGACGAAGCCGTACAACGGCACCACGGGGTCGGCGCCAGGGAAACCGAGCACGCCGTCGAACACCCAGGAGGACACGCCCAGCGCCGCGGCGAAGGACAGCACCACGGTGGCGATCAGCAGCACCGGGGCCAGGATGGACCGCAGCAGGAGCATCAGGATCACCAGGATGACCCCGAGGATGATCGGGATGATCAGGTTGCGGTCGTGGATGGCGGTGTCGGTCGTGTCGACGGCGATCGCCGTCGTGCCGCCGACCAGCACCGTCCCCGCCACGTCGTCCAGGGCCACCCGGAGCTCCCGCACTGTGGCCTCGGCGGGTGCGGAGTCGCCCACGTCGGTGAGCGTGGCCTGCAGCATGACGTCGCCGTCGATCACGGTCGCCTCGCCCACCGGCGTGCCGGGAGGGCCGAACGCCTGCACGCCGTCCGCCGTCACCGGCAGCGACCCGCTGACGGAATCCTCGGAGAGCACCGTGACGGAATCGACCCCGTCGTTGGCCAGCAGCACGTCGGTCATCGCCTGCAGTTCGGCCTCCGGCCCGACCACGACGGCCGGGGTGCCGGAGCCGCCGGGGAAATGCTCCCCGACCACGGCCTGGCCGTCCCTGGCCTCGGAGCTGCCGAGCACGAATTCACTCTGCGAGACGCCGTCCGCCTTGAACTGGAACGCCCCGATCGAGGCAATCGCCAGCAACACAGTGCAGGCGATCCAGATGAGCCGGGCCCGCCGGCTCACCAGCCGGGCCAGCCACGGCCAAACGCCAGTGGCGTTCGCGCCGTCCAGTCCGGGGTGGGCGGAGCCGAGCTTGGGACGTACCGGCCAGAACGCGGCGCGGCCGGCCCACAGCATCAGCGCCGGCAGCAGGGTCAGCGCGGCGAGGAGCGCGAAGCCGATGCCGATGGCCGCGACGGGGCCCAGCGCCTTGTTCGAGTTGAGGTCGCTGAACAACAGGCAGAGCAGGCCCACGATCACGGTGCCGCCGGCGGCGAGGATCGGCTCGAACGAGCCGCGCAGGGCCACCAGGGTCGCATCCCACTTCTTCTCGTTGTCACGCAGCGCCTCCCGGAACCTGGCGACGTAGAGCAGCGAATAGTCTGTGGCCGCACCGATCACCAGGATGAACAGGATGCCCTGGGTCTGTCCGGTCAGGATCAGCACGTCGGCGCTGGCCAACGCGACCACCACCAGCACGGAGGCGCAGAGCGCCGCGAGGCTGGTGAACAGCACGAGGAGGGGAAGCAGCGGCGACCTGTAGACGATCACCAGGATCACCAGCACGGCAGCGAGGGCGGTGAGCAGCAGGATGCCGTCGATGCCGGCGAACGCGCCGGTGAGGTCGGCGATCAGCCCGGCCGGTCCGGTCACATAGGTGTCTACGCCGTCGATCGGGTTGTCGGCGAGGTACGCGCGGATCTCCTCGACGGTATCTGCGGGTTTGATCTGGGTGTCCAGCGTGAGGATGGCCTCGGCCGCCTCGCCGTCGTCGGAGAAGATGGCCGGCGACACACTCTCGGTGACGACACCGTCCAGCTGCGCGAGCTCGGTGACCTGAGCGCTGATCGCGGTCTGGTCGGCCTCGGTGAGGCCGCCGCTGCGCTCGTAGACGAGCACGCCGGGCAGCACGTCGTCACCGCGGAATTCGGCCTGCAGGGCCTGCACCTTGGTCGCGTCAGCGCTGGCGGGGAGTTGCTGCACCTGGTCGTTGGTGGACACGTCACTGATCCGGCCGAAGGAAGCCCCACCCGCCCCGAACATGACGAACCAGACCAGGATCAGAGCCGTCGGGATCAGGATGCGCAGCCACAGGGGAACCCGGCTGCCCGGCCCGGACCGTCGGGTCCGGCGTGCAGGAGCGGGTGGTGGTGCGGGGGCAGTTGTCTTCATCACACCTGCGAGGATATGCCCGCGCGGCACGGGTCGGCGTCGTCCGAAAGTTTGAAGATCCACGCCGGCAGAGACACGAAAACGGCGGCACACCCAGCAGAGCTGGGATGTGCCGCCGTCGATCCGGGAAGCCCGGGCTGCCGTTACGCCTTGCGACGGCCTACGGCGAAGCCGTAGATGAGCAGAACGATGATGGATCCGCCGATGGCCAGGAGCCACGTCTGGATGGAGAAGAAGTCCTCGAGCGGGGCGCCGAACAGCGCGCTACCGAGGAATCCGCCGAGCAGTGCGCCGACAACGCCGAGCAGAAGGGTGATGAACCATCCGCCGCCCTGGTTGCCCGGAAGGATCAGCTTGGCGATGGCGCCGGCAAGGAGGCCGAGAAGAAGGAATCCGAAAAACCCCATGGAGTGTCTCATTTCTGTTGGTGTTAGCTACTGCTGGTGTTGGGTACTGCTGGTGTTTCGGACGTGCTGTGCTCGTCCGACCGGGCTCTGACGAGCCGGCTTGATTACGCGGCCGGAAGCCTAGGCGACGTCGTTGTCGTCGGGCTCCTCGGCCACGTAAATATCTGTGATGGTCACGTTCACCGTTGACACGGCGATTCCCACCAGGCCTTCGATGGCGCCGGTGACGGCGCCGCGGATCTGATCGGCCAGGGCCGTCAGGGGCACCGGGTAACCGGCGACGAGGGTGATGTCGACGGCGACGTCGTTGTCACCCATCGTCACGGAGATCCCGGGATTGACCTCGGCGTTGCCGATGGCGTCCAGGATGGCGCCGAGCGCCCGGGTCGGCATGGTGCCCAGAGTGTGCACGCCGGGGATCTCCCGCACGGCGAGGCCGGTGACCTTGGCGATCACGCCATCCTTGATGGTCGTGACGCCCTCGCCCACCCGCTCGCCGGCACCGTCGGTGACCTCGCCGGCGTTCGCCGGCAGGGTGGTCGCCGCGTTCGGCAGCTCGGGGGTATTGCTGGACATCAGTGGGGCTCCTTGGTCGACCTCGATGAGGGCAGAATCTGCATCGTCTTAGTTACGACGCGACCAACCGCTGATTCGTCACGCAATTCGCAGGAAAGTTTTTCGTCGCTGACGCTCTACACTGATCTGGTCCCACCCGTTCCCGAGACTGGAGACGCCATGAGCACCACCACGAAGCCCACCGTGGAACTGGCCGCCGTCGTCGAGCAGGTTCCCGGCGTCGACGAGCTGTACCCGGCGACGCCCATTCTGACCACCGTCGTCAAACAGGTGGTCGGGGCGCTCACGGCGAAGCCGACGAGCCCGGAGCTGGTCACCCTCACCGAGACCGACGAGGGCCTCACGGCATCCGTCGCCATCGGGATCTCGGACGTGGACGCGGCGACGGAGGTCTGCCGCAGGGTCTACGACACCATCGAGGAGTACTTCGTCGCGTCCGGCGACCCTGCCGTGACGTCGATCGAAGTGAAGGTGGCGCGAATCGGCTAGTGCCGGTTCCCGGCTAGTGGGCTGACTGGATGGCGCGCAGCCGCAGCAGCACCTGGTCGCGCAGATCCTCTGGTGCGGTCTCCTTGCAGGCCCGCTGCATCACGTCGGTGAGGGTGCGCCCCACGTGGTGCTCACTCCGGCAGTCCGGGCAGTGCTCGAGGTGCTCACGAATGTCGATGGCGTCCTCCTTGCGGAGTTCGTTGTGCAGATACTCTTCGAGTTCGGCCTTGGCCTTCTCGCAACCGCAATCGGTCATTTTCCTGTGCTCCCGGATTTCTTCTTGCTCGGTACGCCCTGGCCGAGGCCGCGCTCGAGGGCGTAGCCGGCCAGCAGTTCGCGTAGTAGGCGGCGGCCGCGGTGCAGGCGGCTCATCACCGTTCCGATAGGTGTTTTCATGATTTCGGCGATCTCCTGGTAGGAGAAGCCTTCGACGTCGGCGAAGTACACCGCCAGGCGGAAGTCCTCCGGGATCGATTGGAGGGCGTCCTTGACGGCGCTGTCCGGCAGGTGGTCGATCGCTTCGGCCTCGGCGGAGCGGCTCGACGTCGCCGTCGTCGACTCCGCACCGCCCAGCTGCCAGTCCTCGAGGTCGTCGATGGTGCCCTGGTAGGGCTCGCGCTGCTTCTTGCGATAGGTGTTGATGAAGGTGTTGGTCAGGATCCGGTAGAGCCACGCCTTGAGGTTGGTGCCCTGCTCGAACTGCTTGAACGACGCGAACGCCTTGACGAAGGTCTCCTGAACCAGGTCCTGCGCGTCGGACGGGTTTCGCGTCATGCGCATCGCCGCTGCGTACAGCTGGTCGATGAACGGCATGGCCTGTGCTTCGAACAGGTCCCGCATGTCAGTCGTATCTGTTGTCATCACGGGCAATTCTAAGCCGTTGACATCGCGGGGCGCCGCGAGCGTGCGTTCCATGAGCATGGATGCTGGCACCCGTGACCTCCTGTGTACGATGCTGTGAATCGGCAATCCCGACTATTCTGATAACCGATGTTGATCTCGAGATATTCCAAGCCGGAGTTCGATCCATACGGCGACAGCTCGCCTGAGGAGACGGATGCCCTCTGGGCGGCCCCCGTCGCGCCGCGAGCGCTGGCCGCCACGCTGTCGCTGCCCGGCTCCAAGTCGCTGACCAACCGCGAACTCGTGCTCTCCGCCCTGGCCGACTCCCCCTCGCTGCTCCGTGCCCCGCTGCACTCGCGGGACAGCGACCTCATGGTCGCCGCTCTCCGGCAGCTCGGCACCACGATCGAGGCCGTCGACGGCGACGGCGACGGCGAATACGGCAGCGACCTGCGCATCACCCCCGGCGAGCTGTTCGGCTCCACCACCATCGACTGCGGCCTGGCCGGCACCGTGATGCGGTTCCTGCCGCCCGTCGCCGCGTTAGCCCTGGGCCCAACCACCTTCGACGGCGACGCCGGCGCCAGGCGCCGGCCCATGTCGACCACGATCAGCTCGCTGCGGGCCCTCGGCGCCGACATCAACGACGACGGCCGGGGCGCCCTGCCGTTCACCGTGCACGGCACCGGCGGCCTCGACGGCGGCGAGGTGACCATCGACGCGTCCGCGTCGAGCCAGTTCGTCTCCGGGCTGCTGCTGGCCGCCTCGCGCTTCACCGACGGCCTGAACCTGCGTCACGCGGGCGAGCGCCTGCCGAGCCTGCCGCACATCGAGATGACCATCGCCACCCTCGCGGCGCGCGGCGTCACCGTGACCAGCCCGGAGGTCGGCGTCTGGAACGTCGCGCCCGGCCCCATCCACGGCGCCGACGTGCACATCGAACCCGACCTGTCCAACGCCGCGCCGTTCCTCGCCGCGGCGCTGGTGGCCGGCGGCACCGTCACCATCACCGGCTGGCCGGCCTCGACCACCCAGGTCGGCGCGCACCTGGCCGAGCTGCTGCCGCTGTTCGGCGCCACCGTCACCGTCGACGGCGACAGGCTCACGGTCGCAGGCACCGGTCGGATCACCGGGGTGGAGATCGACCTGTCCACCGGCGGCGAACTGGCCCCCACCCTGGTGGGCCTGGCCGCGCTGGCCGACTCGCCAAGCACCATCACCGGCATCGGCCACATCCGCCACCACGAGACCGACCGCCTCGCCGCCCTGGCGACCGAGATCAACAACCTCGGCGGCCACGTCACCGAGCTGCCCGACGGCCTGTCCATCGAACCGCGGCCGCTGCACGGCGGCACCTGGCACAGCTACGACGACCACCGCATGGCCACCACCGGCGCCCTGATCGGCCTGGTCGTGCCCGGCGTCGAGGTGGAGGACATCGGCACGACAGCCAAGACCCTCCCCCAGTTCGCCGAGCTGTGGCACGGCCTGTTCACCGGGTTGGGCACCGAGTGACGTGGTGGTCGACCCCGGACGACGATGAGCCGGAGTACGACGAGTCCAGTGTGCGGATCCGCCCGGGGCGCAAGGGCACCAAGCCGCGCACCAAGACCCGGCCGGAGCACGGCGACGCCCTGACCGGACGCATCCTGTCGGTCGACCGTGGCCGGTACACCGTGATGCTCGACGAGAACGAACCCACCGAACGCCGGGTCACGGCCGCGCGGGCCAGCGAGCTGCGCAAGCACGCCGTTGTCACCGGCGACAGGGTCGACATCGTCGGCGACACCACAGGCGCCCAGGGCAGCCTGTCCCGCATCGTGCGCATCGTTCGCCGCGAGACCCTGCTGCGCCGCAGCGCCGACGACACGGATGCCGTGGAGCGCGTGATCGTCGCCAACGCCGACCAGATGCTCATCGTGGTGTCCGCAGCGAACCCGGAGCCGCGCATCCGCCTGGTCGACCGCTACCTCGTCGCCGCGTACGACGCCGGGGTCTCCCCCATCCTCTGCATCACCAAGACCGACCTGGCCGACCCCGCCGAGTTCCTCAGCAATTTCGCCGGCCTCGACCTGCCCGTGTTCCAGAGCCGCGACGACGCCATGCCGCTCGAGCAGATCTCCGCCGCCCTGGTGGGGCACGACACCGTCTTCGTGGGCCACTCCGGTGTGGGCAAGTCCACGTTGGTGAACGCCCTGGTGCCAGACGCGCACCGCGCCGTCGGTGTGGTGAACACCGTCACCGGCCGGGGCAGGCACACCTCCTCGTCGACGATCTCACTGCGGCTGCAGACCGAGGCCGGCCGCGGCTGGGTCATCGACACCCCGGGCGTGCGCTCCTTCGGACTGGGTCACATCAACACCGACAACATCCTGCGCGCCTTCACCGACCTGGCCACCATCGCCGAGAAGTGCCCGCGCGGCTGCACCCACCTGCCCTCCTCGCCCGACTGCGCCATCAACGAGGCCGTCGCGGCCGGAACCCTGGGTGAGACCGGCAAAGCCCGTCTGGACTCCCTGCAGCGCCTCCTGGCGACCTTCGCGGCCGCACCGGCGCACCGTCCGGGTGAGAACTGACCGGGTAGCGTGGTGGGATGACTGATTCCACACGGCTTGCAGCCGGCGATACGGCCCCTGACTTCACCCTGACCGACCAGAACGGCGACGCCGTCAGCCTGGCCGACTATCGCGGGCAGAAGGTCGTGGTGTACTTCTACCCGGCCGCCATGACGCCGGGCTGCACGACTCAGGCCTGCGATTTCCGCGACAACCTGGGTTCGCTCGCCGCGGCCGGCTACCAGGTGCTCGGGCTCTCCAAAGACGGCCAGGCCAAACTCGCGGCATTCGCCGCGAACGACCACCTCACCTTCCCGCTGCTCAGCGACGAGGACCTCGCCGTGCACCGTGCCTACGGCACCTGGGGCGAGAAGAACCTCTACGGCAAGGTCGTCACCGGGGTGCTGCGCTCCACCTTCGTGCTCGACGAGGCCGGCGTCGTGACCCTGGCGCTCTACAACGTCAAGGCCACCGGCCACGTGGCCGGCCTGCGCAAGAAGCTCGGGCTCTAGCTACGGTTCGCGGGTGCTCGTGGCCTGCACCACGCTGCGCGTGAAGAGCAGCACCAGCACGAGCACCGACGGGACCAGCAGCGCCCAGCCGAGGTCCGGCCTGGCGTAGAAGCCCTGGAAGCAGCCGACGGCAATGAAGATCTGCACCAGCTGCCAGGTGACGGCGGCAGCCCTGATCCAGGACCGCCCGCGCAGCGTGCCGACGGTGATGGTCGACACCCAGAGCGCGGCGACAACCGTGAGCACGAGGATCGCCAGGGCGCTCGCGAACGAGGTGGGTTGCTGGGTCAAGAGCTCGAGGATCAGCCAGAGAACGGCCGCCCAGAGCAGTGCCGCCTCGGCGGCCAAAAGCACCACCAGGGCGATGAGCGCGCGGGACCGGCGGGCGGGCCGGGGCTCGTCCAGGCCGTCCTGGCTGGGGTCGAACGGTTGTCTCACAGCGATATCCCATACAAAACTATTGATTTGACCTCCCTATTATGGGACCATATTTGAGGCCCGGTTGACGCTCACAGGGTGGTGAGCAGATCTCTTCGAAGATCCGACATTCCTGCAACCTCGGCTTTCCCCCGCATCTTCGGCCGATCGGCCAGGCATCCCCCCGCAATAAAGGAGCACCCCTATGGATTGGCGCGATAAAGCAGCCTGCCTTACCGCCGACCCGGAACTTTTCTTCCCGGTTGGTAACACTGGTCCCGCAGTCGACCAGATCGAGAAGGCCAAGTCCGTGTGTGCCCGCTGCAATGTAACCGAGGTCTGCCTTCAGTACGCTCTCGAAACCGGTCAGGACTCCGGCGTCTGGGGCGGCCTCAGCGAAGACGAGCGCCGCGCCCTCAAGCGCCGTGCCGCCCGCGCACGCCGCGCTTCCTAGAGGCTTTCCCCTCTAGCCCGAAACGGGCGAGCAGCTCACGCTGCTCGCCCGTTTCTTGTGCCCGCGCGACGACCGGATCGGTCGAATCGATCGGTCGAATTGGATCAGTCGAATCGATCAGTCGAATTCCATGAAGCGTAACGGAATCTCGATGGTGACCTCGGTGCCGCTGTCCATCATGGTGTGCCAGTCGATGGTGCCGCTGAGCTCACCCTGAATCAGGGTGCGCACGATCTGGGTGCCGAGCCCCGACCCGACCTTGCCCTCTGGCATGCCGGACCCGTTGTCGCGCACCCGCACGGTGAGGGTCTCCTCGTTGCGCTCGGCCTCGATGGCCACCTCGCCCTCGCGGCCGGCGAGCCCGTGCTCCACGGCGTTGGTGACAAGCTCGGTGAGCGCCAGGGCCAGCGGGGTGGCGTAGGCGCTGGGCAGGATGCCGAAGCTGCCGGATGACGTGGGATGCGCCGTGGTGTTGTGCGCGGACGCCACCTCGGCGATGAGCAGCAGCACCCTGTCGAACACGGTGTCGAAGTCGACGTTCTGGCTCAGGCCGCTCGAGAGGGTGTCGTGCACCACGGCGATCGCCGCGACCCGGCGCATGGCCTGGTTGAGGGCCTCGCGGGCGGTGTCGGAGTGGGTGCGCCGCGCCTGGATCCGCAGCAGCGACGCCACGGTCTGCAGGTTGTTCTTCACCCGGTGGTGGATCTCCCGGATGGTGGCATCCTTGGTGATCAGCTCGCGCTCCTGGTGTCGCAGCTCGGTGACGTCGCGGGAGAGCACGATGGCGCCGATGCGTTCGCCCCGGTTGCGGATGGGGATCGCGCGCAGCGACACCGTCACCCCGCGGGCCTCGATGTCGGTGCGCCAGGGTGCCCGGCCGGTCACGACCAGGGGCAGGGACTCGTCGACGACGGCCTTGCCGCTGAGCAGGCTCGTGGTGACCTCGGCGAGCGATTCGCCCTCGAGCTCGTCGGCGAAGCCCATCCGGTTGAACGCCGAGAGCGCGTTGGGGCTGGCGAAGGTCGTGACGCCGTCCAGGTCCAGGCGGATCAGGCCGTCCGAGGCCCTGGGTGCGCCGCGGCGCGGGCCGGTCGGGGCGCCGAGGTCGGGGAAGTCGCCGGAGGCGATCATGGCGAACAGGTCGTTCGCGCAGTCGTTGAAGGTCAGCTCCTGCCGGCCGGGGGTGCGCGTCTCGCTGAGGTTGGTGTGCCGGGTGAGCACGGCGATGGGTTCGGGGGTGATCTCCGCACCGCTCGAGCTGATCCGCCGGCGCACGGGGATGGCCCGCACCCGGGTGGGCGTCTCCTCGTACCAGTCCGGCGCCGTGGTGTCGATGATCTTCGCCGTGTCGAAGGCCTCCGTCACCTGTTTGCGCCATTCGGCCTTGATCTCCTGACCCACGAAGTCGCGGTAGAAGAGGGTGGCGGCGCTGGACGGCCTGGCGTGGGCGACGGCGACGAAGCTGCCACCGATGGTGGGCACCCACACGACGATGTCGGCGAAGGCGAGGTCGGCCAGCAGCTGGCCGTCGGCGACGAGCATGTGCAGCCAGTCGACGTCCTCCGCACTGTTGCGGCCCTGGGCAAGTACGAGATCACTGAGCGTCGACACGAGACCAGCCTACGGCCGCGGCGGGTACCCCGCAGCACGCGCGGAGCGCTCGGGGCTGTCGCCCTCGCTGGTGCGCCGGCGCCGGATACGCCATGCTCGCGATATGACCTCTGCTGTTCCCGACCCAGAATCCGCCCCGGCCACGGCGTCGTCCGCTCGACGCGACCCGGCGGTGCTGGTGGTTCTCGGCCTGATCGTGCTGCTCGTCGTGGTCGCCCTGGTCGTGGTTTTCAGCCGTGGCGAGCCGACTCCCCTCGCCGCTGACACACCGGGCGGGGTGGTGCAACGCTATGCCACCGCCGTGCTGGACGGCGACGAGGCCGCAGCCGCCAGGTACCTCAGCGCCGGCGCGCTGGCTGACTGCGCCGACACCGGGTCCTACGGCACGTCGTCGGAAACGAACGACACGCGTGTCGCGCTCGTCGACACCGTCGAACGGGACTCCAACGCCGATGTGATGGTGCGGATCGTCCGGTCTTCAGGCACTGGTCCGTTCGGTGCCTCCGAGTACGAATCGGAGGACTCCTTCGCTCTGGTGCGGGCCGGCGCCGGTTGGCTCATCGACGAGGCGCCGTGGCAGCTCGCCGTCTGCCCGCCGACGACCGAGGGAGAGACCCCGTGACCGCGCCCGCCGCACTCACCCGGCCGTCTGCGGCCCCGGTGGTCACCAGGGTCGTGATCTACACGATCCTCTTCGTGCTGGTCGTGCTCACCGCGAGTGGCCTCGCCGACCTGCTCGGCCGGGTGTTCGACATGCTCACCGGCGAACTGATCTACGGCACCGACACCGTTGGCCTGGCCGTCTCGCTGACCTTCACCCTGGTGGCGGGGCCTCTGGCCGCGATCCTCGGCTGGCTGGCCTGGCGGCGGCTGGCCGGCCTACCCGAGCGGGAGTCCCTGGCTTGGGCACTGTACCTGGTCGGCATCTGCACGGTGGCCCTGATCGTTCTGACAACGGCCCTGCTCACGGCGGTCGCCGGCGCGGTGACCGGCGATGACGGCACCACTGAGGCGGCCACGGGCCTGGTCTGGGCCGGCGTGTGGGCCGGGCATCGATTCGTTCTGCGCCGCACCGACCGACGGCCCACCCGGTTGCCCGGAACCGCCGCGCTGCTCGGTGGCACCTTCGGGCTCCTGGTCGGCGCCGGCGGCGCGATCAGCACCCTCACGAGCCTCCTCGACGAGGCCCTGGCGACCGGACTCGGCGCGGATGCCGCCGCGTCTGCCGGCACGCCCTGGTTCGCGGGCGCCGTGCAAGCCCTGGTCTGGGCGGCCGGGGGCGCGCTGGTCTGGGCGTGGCACTGGTTCCACGACGGCGGTCGTGCCGCCCGCACCGCCCTCGCGGCTGTGGTCCTCACCGGCGTCGGCGTTCTGGGCGGGTGCCTGGCGGCCCTGGCCGGCACCGGCGCGGTCGTGTTCGTGCTGCTGCGGCTGAGCTTCGACAGGTCTGACCCTGTTCCTGTGCTGCTGGATCCGCTCGGTCTGGCGGTGTCGGCCGCCCTCGTGGGCGGTCTCATCTGGGTCTACCACCGCGGTGTGGTGCGCGGACGATCGGTCGCCGTGCAGCAGACGAGCACGCTCGTGACCAGCGGCGTCTCCCTGGTCGCAGCGGCCAGCGGCATCGGCGTTATCGTGAACGCGCTCCTGGCCACCCTCAGCGCGCCCCTGGCCGGCTCGGATCCCCGCACCCTGCTGCTGGGCGGCATCAGCTCCCTTCTCGTCGGCGGGCCGCTGTGGTGGGTCACCTGGCAGCCGCGCATCGCGCCGGCGCCGGACCGGAGCCGGTCAGCTGGCCGCGGCGTCTACCTCGTCGTGGTGTTCGGCATCAGCGCCGTCGTCGCACTGGTCACCCTCCTGGTCATCGGCTTTCGGCTCTTCGACACCGTCCTCGCCGGCAACCCAGGGCTCCTCGACCGCATCCGCGCACCGCTCGGGTTGCTGCTGGCAACCGGCCTGGTGGCGGGCTACCACTTCACCCTCTGGCGCCGGGACCGGGCCGGCGTTGGCCCGGCGGGCTCGGCGGCGCCGGCGATCGGCGAGTTGGTGCTGGTGATGGGGCCGGGTGCCGAGCCCGTCGTGAACCACCTGCGCGAGCTCACCGGCGCGCCGGTCAGCTATTGGCAGCGGGCCGGCGCTGCGACGGCGCTGCCGGATCCCACGCGAGTCATGCAGGCCCTGGCCGGCGTCAGCGCGGAGCGCGTCCTGCTCATCGTCGGGGTCGATGGCGCTGTCACGGTGATCCCGCTGGCCCCGGTTCAGGTGGGCTGAGCCGTTCGCCGCCAGTCGAAGGCACGGCGCCACTGGCCCCTCGCCGCCTGGGCGTGCGGCACCGGCAACAACTGATCACGCACCAGGCCGAGAATGCTCAGCCGGGCCGGTGACCGCGGTGCCGCGTCCCGCAGGGTGCGCCCGGTCAGCACCGCGGCATCGAGACCGATCTGGTCGTGCGGCACCAGGACGGCCGCGTCGATGCCGCCGAACCGGCGGAGCGCGCTGCTGACCTGCGCCGCCGGTCCGAGCCCCACGGCGCTGGCGCGCACCCGGTTCATCACGACATGCACCCGATGGGTGGTGATCACCTCGGTGAGGTCGCTCCAGGCGCGCAGGAACCTGGCCATGCCGACGGGGTCGGCGAGGCCGCAGGCCACGACCCTGTCGGCTGCGCCCAGTGCGGCCAGGGTCGCCGCATTCCGGCGGGGCGCGAACAGGTCACTCGAGATCTCCTCGTCGCTCTCCAGGCTGAACCCAGTGTCGAGCACCACGTAGTCGGCCCAGCGTCGCAGCGCCAGAATCGTGCCGCTGACCCGTTCGGCCGACAGCTCGGGCCATCTGGACGGCCGTCCGATGCCGGTCAGCACCCAGAACGCGCCCCGCGGCGAGTTGTAGCGATGGGCGATCCGTTCCAGTTCGACCGGGGTCAGGGTGTCGGAGCCGGACAGCCTGCAGGCCGCCGCGAAACCCGGCGCCTCGTCGAGCAGGCCCAGGCTCGGCGCGATCGAGCCGCTGTAGGTGTCCACGTCCGCCAACACCACCGAGTGCCCGGCCGCCGCGATCTCGGCGGCGATGTTGATGGCCAGGGTGGTGCGGCCCGGCGCCCCCGCCGGACCCCAGACCGCGATCACTGTTCCCGGGCCGGTCAGCCCCGCCGCGACCTCGTCGAACTCGTCGACGGCCGCCGCGTTGGATGCCTCCGGCCTCTGCGGTGCCGAGTCGGCGGGGCCGTCGCCGGCGCCCCGTGGTGCGGCCCGGCGCCCTCGCCGGCCCGGGGTCGGTCGTGCCTTGCTCCGGCCGCGCCTGGTCGGCGTCGCGGCGTCGGCGGGTCCGTCGGCGGCGGGCTCAGGGTCGTCGTCGATGCGCAATGGGATACCGCCGCCCACCGTCAGCATCCGCTCGATCTCGGGCCACCCGGCATCCGCCCGAACGACCTCGTGCAGCCCCAGCCCGGCCGCGTAGCGGCGTTCGGCCTCCGTCGCGGCGAGCGCGATCACCCGGATGCCGCCGGCGTCGCTGGCGGCGAGAAGGTCGGCGGTCAGGGTGCCCGGCGTGGCTCCCACGATGAGCGCCTCTGGCGTATGCCGGTCGATCGAGGCCAGCAACTCGCGAATGTTAGCCGGCCTGGCGACGATCACGTGGCCGTGCTCGATGATGTCGGCGAGCAGCCGGTCTTCGGTGTCCCTGTCGAGCGCGAGTGCCAGCAGTGTCATGGTCAGCCTCCGATCGGAGCGTTCACGGCCACGAGGGAAATCGCCTCGTCGTTGGCGATCGCCTGCAACACTGCCGCGACCTTGCCCTTGGGCACCAGCACCTCCACGGCCCGGCCGCTACCGGACTGGATGAGACCCGTCGGCTCCAGGATCCGAACGATGGCCGCCCGCCCGACGAGCACAGCCGGCGGCCCGAACACCCCGCCGTCGTCGGCACCGGCGGACCAGACGTCTACCACCGACCCCGGAACGAGCCCCGCCGACAGGCTCCCGCGCAGATCGACGACGAGGCTGGTGACGCTCTCGCCCGCGCGGGTTCCGACGGCGGCGGCCGGCACGAGCTCACCGGTCGTGACGGTGCGGGTCACGATCAGGCCGTCGGCGGGGATCAGGTCCGGGGTGAGGTAGAGCTCACCGGCCGCGCCGAGCCGCACATCCGTTTCGACCAGGTCGGCGATATCGAGGTGATCGCCGACGGCCAGCGGAACCCGGGCCGCGTAGACCGCGACGGTACTGTCGCTGCCGGCCACGACGGTGCTGACCCCGACCACGGAGGCCGCCACCAGCACCAACCCGAGCGCGAAGCGCGGATCGAACCAGAACCTCGTCCTCGTCGCTGTCGCGGGGCGCCCGGCACCGTCTGCAGTCCTCATCCGCGCACCTCGCTCACCGTGTCGATCGCCGTCTGGTTCACCATCTCGTCCATCGTGACGGCCCGCGCCGTTGCGCGCTGAAGTTATCCACAGGTAGCGCGCTCGACCGTCGCAGGGCTCCAGCACGACGCATAATCGTTCGCATGAGCGATCCCGTGTCATCTGCCTCGGTGGGGCGTTTCCTGACCCTCGCCGACACCGCTCAGATCCTCAACCTCTCCCTCGTCGCCGCTCTCGATCTGGTGCGCACCGGCGAGCTGCCGGCCATCCGGGTCGGCGCGACCGGCGCGTGGCGGGTGGAGCGGGTCGTGCTGGAGTCCTACATCGAGGCGAAGTACGAGGAGGCCCGCCGGCTGTCCCTCTGGGAGCAATCCGACTTCGCGAACATCCCGGAACTGTCGGCGGGAAAGATCCTGCGCCCGAACGCGGCAGGCGGCAGCGGCCCCGACGACGACGACCCTGGGGGCGACACCCCCAGCCCCTGAGGCCGTCAGTCCAGCCGCACCAGGTAGATCTGACTCAGCGGCACGATCCGGTATTGCTGCACGTCTGGTGCCCGCCTGAGGGTTCCTGGCGGGTGCACGGCCAGGTCAACGTGATCGCGCCCCACGCGATCGATGGTGCCGGTCACCGGTCCCACCCCGGTGTGGATCAGGAGGCTCTTGCGACGCCGGCACAGATCCCGCAGTACGAATGGCAGGCCGATGCGGTCGACGAGCCGCGCCGGCGTCTCGGTCTCGGCCGCCAGCGACTCCGGCACCTGAGCGGGCTGCAGGATGACAGCGCCGATGGCCGCAAACGGGAGGATGCACTGCGGGTTGCCCGTGCCTGCCTCGAGGAGGTCGGCGGCCAGCCAGTCCCGCCCGAAGGTTGTGGGCCGCACCGAGAGCGTTTGGCCGTCGACGAGCACCACCCGCAGCACCGGGGATGCGGCCGGGCCGGCCAGGACACCGGTCAGCCGCTGGCGCAGGGCCAGCCTCCCCAGGCGCAGCCGTTCCTCCTCCGCACGCAGCTCGAGGTCCTCGGCGTTCAGCTCGTTCTCGAGCTGACCTTCGAGGTCGTCGAACAAATTATCCCAGCGCACACCCCGACGGTAGTCGGCCCGCGAATCCGCGGCTGACGTTATCCACAGCCGGCGCGGCAAGCCTAGACAGACTGGAATGCGGGTGGTTGAGTGTCGCCCAAGGCCTCAGCAGTGTCCACGGGGCCGATCCGGTGTTCCACCCGCACGATAGCGCCACACTCGTCCCGCTCTTCTCGTCGACACCACGGATCCCCGCATCTGGAGCAACCCATGAGCGATCCACTTGCCGAGCCACACCCGCGCCGTTCGCCGCCCGCGCAGGCGCCGAAGCCGCCGGACTCCCCCGCCGACCCGGGCGGCCGGGCCGGGCGGGGGTCGGACGACACGTTCCACGCCGACGACTTCTTCGATCACCAGCCGAGCCCGCGCGCCGCCCTACCCGATCCGGAGCCTTTGCTGATCAACCTCACCCGCTGCGTCATTGAGGTGCTCGCCGGGGCCAGGGAACTCGACCAGCTGGCGCGCTGGGTGAGCGACGACGTCTACAGGCACCTGCTCAAACGGGTGGTGCTCTCGGCCAGGGCCCGCGCCGTCAAGGGACAGCGCGCCCAGCGCCCCGCCATCACGATCGGCCGGGTCACCATCAACGAGCCGCGGGACGGCATCATCGAGGCGGTCGTGATCGTGCACAGCAAGGTGCGGGTGCGCGCGGTGGCCGTGCGCCTGGAAGGCCTGGACAACCGCTGGCGGGCCAGCGCCATCAACGTGCTCTGAGCCAACAACGTGCTCTGAGCTGTCACGCGCTCTGAGTTGTCACGCGGTCTGAGCTGTCACGGTGCCGGCGCAGAGCGGCCGCCAACTGGTCCCGATGCGGACAACTGTGCCCGGTGCGCCGGACGCAATCGTCCGCACCGGGCACAGTTGCCGCAGAGCGGGTGGTTACTTCTTCTTGCCCTGGGTGCGACGCTCGGCGCGGTTGTTCGGCGCCGGCTTGTCGGCCTCGGCGCGCTGACCGAAGGCACCGCGCTGGGGCGGACCCGTCGGCGCTGCCGGGGCAGCCTCGGTGGGAGCGGCGGTCACGGCGGCGCGGCGGGCACGGTCCGTCGCGGCCTGCTGGATCTGGCCGCGCTGGTTTCGCACCTCGACTCCGCCGGAGTCGCTCGGGGCGGTGAAGCTCAGCTTCTCCTGGCCGGTCTCGGCCGGAGGGGTCAGGCCCTTGGCCGCGACGATGGGTGCGTCGACGGCACCGGCCGGCTGGGACACCTCGACCTCGAGGTTGAACAGGAAGCCGACGGTCTCCTCGCGGATCTGGCCCATCATCTGCTGGAACATGGCGAAGCCTTCGCGCTGGTACTCGACCAGCGGGTCACGCTGTGCCATCGCGCGCAGGCCGATGCCGTCCTTGAGGTAATCCATCTCGTAGAGGTGTTCGCGCCAGCGGCGGTCGATCACCGAGAGCACCACACGACGTTCCAGCTCGCGCATGGCGGGTGAGCCGAGCGATTCTTCGCGGCGGGCGTAGGCGACCTTGGCGTCGGAGATGATCTCCCTGCGCATGAAGTCGCGGTTGATCTTGCCCTTGTTTCCGACCTCGGAGATGACCTCGTCGATGGTGAGACCCACCGGGTACAGGGTCTTCAGCTCGGTCCAGAGCGCGTCGAAGTCCCAGTCGTCGCCGTTGCCCTCGCCGGTGTGCACGTCAAGCACCTCGTCGATGACGTCTTCGAGGAACCGCTGGGTGCGCTCGTGCAGGTCGTCGCCCTCGAGGATGTGCCGGCGGTCGCCGTAGATCGCTTCGCGCTGGCGATTGAGCACGTCGTCGTACTTGAGCACGTTCTTGCGGATCTCGGCGTTGCGGCCCTCAACCTGCGACTGGGCGCTGCGGATGGCGCGGCTGACCACCTTGGATTCGATGGCCATGTCGTCGGGGACGCCCTGGCGGCCCATCAGGCTTTCGGCGGCGCCGGCGTTGAACAGACGCATCAGGTCGTCGGTGAGCGACAGGTAGAACCGGCTCTCGCCAGGGTCGCCCTGGCGGCCGCTGCGTCCGCGGAGCTGGTTGTCGATGCGGCGGGACTCGTGGCGCTCGGTGCCGAGCACGTAGAGGCCGCCGGCCGCGATGACCTTGTCGGCCTCCTCGGACACCTCGGCCTTGACGCCGGCGAAGACGTCGTCCCATTCCTTCTCGTACTCGTCCGGGGTCTCCACCGGGCTCAGGCCCTTGGCGTTCATCGCGGCGACGGCGAGGAACTCGGCGTTGCCGCCGAGCATCACGTCGGTGCCACGGCCGGCCATGTTGGTGGCGACGGTGACCGAGCCCAGGCGCCCGGCCTGGGCGACGATGGCGGCCTCACGGGCGTGGTTCTTGGCGTTCAGGACCTCGTGGCGCACGCCCTTCTTCGCCAGCAGGCGGGAGAGGTACTCGCTCTTCTCGACGCTGGTGGTGCCCACCAGGACGGGCTGGCCGTTGGCGTGGCGCTCCACGATGTCCTCGACGACCTGGCCGAACTTGGCCTCTTCGTTCTTGTAGATCAGGTCGGACTGGTCGATGCGCTGCATCGGCTTGTTCGTGGGGATCGCGACGACGCCGAGCTTGTACGTGCTCATGAACTCGGCGGCCTCGGTCTCGGCGGTACCGGTCATGCCGGAGATCTTCGAGTACAGCCGGAAGTAGTTCTGCAGGGTGACGGTGGCGAGGGTCTGGTTCTCGGCCTTGACCGCGACACCTTCCTTGGCCTCGATCGCCTGGTGGATGCCTTCGTTGTAACGACGGCCCATCAGGATGCGGCCGGTGTGCTCGTCGACGATGAGCACCTCGCCGTTCATCACGACGTAGTCCTTGTCTTTCTTGAACAGGGCGTTGGCCTTGATGGCGTTGTTCAGGAACGAGATCAGTGGGGTGTTCGCGGATTCGTAGAGGTTGTCGATGCCGAGGTAGTCCTCGACCTTTTCGATGCCGGGTTCGAGCACACCCACGGTGCGCTTCTTCTCGTCGACCTCGAAGTCCTCGTCGACGACGAGGCGCTTGGCCAGGCTGGCGAACTCGGTGAACCAGCGGTTCGCCTCGCCGGAGGCGGGCCCGGAGATGATCAAGGGGGTACGGGCTTCGTCGATGAGGATCGAGTCGACCTCGTCGACGATGGCGAAGTAGTGGCCGCGCTGCACCATGTCGGTGGCCTGCCAGGCCATGTTGTCGCGGAGGTAGTCGAAGCCGAACTCGTTGTTCGTGCCGTAGGTGATGTCGCAGGCGTACATCTCGCGACGCTGCGCGGGGGTCTGGCCGGAGACGATGCATCCGGTAGTCATGCCCAGGGCGCGGAACACGCGGCCCATCAGCTCGCTCTGGTAGCTGGCGAGGTAGTCGTTGACCGTGATCACGTGCACGCCGCGGCTGGTGATGGCGTTCAGGTAAGCCGCCGTCGTGGCGACCAGGGTCTTGCCCTCACCGGTCTTCATCTCGGCGATGTTGCCGAGGTGCAGGGCCGCGCCGCCCATCAGCTGCACGTCGAAGTGCCGCAGGCCCAGGGTGCGGGTGGAGGCCTCACGCACGGCGGCGAACGCCTCGGGCAGCAAGTCGTCCAACGACTCACCGCCCGAGTAACGCTCACGCAACTGCACGGTCTCGTTCTTCAGCTCCTCATCACTGAGGGTGCTGAAGTCGTCTTCCAGCGCATTGATGGCCTTTGCATAGCTCTCGAGCCGACGCAGAATGCGCCCCTCGCCAACACGAAGAACTTTTTCCAGTATTCCGGCCACGAATGCACTCCACTAGTCGTCACGGCGTGCGAACACGCCTGTCGTCCGGTCGGACGCACGTAGCGCCGACCTAGCCGGCAACTATAGCAATGCTAGTTGGTCAGGAGCTGGACTCGCTGGACCCCGTACCCGAGACGGATGCCAACACCCTGGCCGAGTCGGAGTTCGGGTCGAGTTCGATGACCCCGTAGTCCCAGCCCTTGCGCCGGTAGACCACGCTGGGCCGGTGGGATTCGGCGTCCTGGAACAGGTAGAAGTCGTGGCCGACGAGCTCCATGAAGTACAGGGCGTCGTCCACCGTCATGGGGGCGGCGGAGAAGACCTTGCGCCGGATGACCACCGGGCTGTAGACCTCCTCGGCCTCGTCGGTCTCGTCTGCCTCGTCCGACACCACCTGGATCGCCCCGGTGCGCACGCGCTCCAGGGTCTCGCCGTCGGCGGGCACGATGTCGATCACGGCGAAACCGGAGGACGACGCGTCGTGCAGCGACGTGGGTCGGTGGGCGCCGCCGCGGTGCACCTTGCGGCGGTCCTTGGCCCGACGCACCCGCTCGAGGAGCCGGCCGAGGGCGATGTCGAAGGCCGCGTACTTGTCGCCACCTTCTGCTTCGGCCCGTACAACGGGCCCCTTGCCGATCAGCGTGAGTTCAACGCGGTCGTTACCGGCGGCGCCGCTCTTCTCGGTGTGACGACTGACCTTGATTTCCAGGGCGAGGGCCTTATCGGCGAGGCCGGCGATCTTCTCGGCCTTCTCCGTCGCATATTCCCGGAAGCGATCAGTGATCCCCAGGTTCCGTCCAACGATGTTAGTTTCCATGACGACCTCCAGATCTGGCGAACCGCCCCTGATCCGGGCGATTGGTACGCGCCTTTGGCACCACCGTAGTCGTGCCAGCTGGATAAGTCACAGCTTTTGTCAATCCGATTTGCGTGAACGGTGAGTGTCGGGATGGAGTCTGCGGGTTTCGGCGACGGTCGCCGCGCCGACAACCTCTCCGCCGGCCTGCCGGATGGCGCGCGCGGCTTCGAGCAGGGTGGCGCCCGTGGTCACGATGTCATCAACGAGCAGGATCCGGCTGCCCGCGAGCGGACGCGAAGCCACCAACGAGCCGCTGCGATTGTCGAGGCGCTGCTGCCGGCCCAGCCCGACCTGGTCGGCGACGGAGCCGGACGGCCGCAGCAGCCTGCGTCCGCGCAGTCCCGCCCGGCGCAGGAGCAGATCCACCGGATGGAAACCCCGCACCCGCCAAGCCCGGCGGGAGGACGGCACCGTCACCAGCACGATGCCGCCGGTGATCTGTGTCGGGTCTGCCGGGGCCGCGGCGGTCAGCGCCGCCGCTACGGCCTCCCGCAGCGCCGCGGCGAGCGCCGGCGCTGCATCCGTGCGTCCGCCGTCCTTGTACGCCACCAGCACCCGGCCCACCACCCCGGAGTAGTCCAGCGCCGACCAGACCGCGAGATCGTCGCGGTACGCCGCCCGAGGCGCGGCCCGCAACGCGCACAGGCAGGCGGCACAGAGCGCCCGGTCCGGCGTGCCGCAGCCGCTGCAGTCCGTGGGCATGACCACAGCCCAGGCGTCCAGGACCGCGGTGCGGGCGGCGTTCCGCGCCGCGTGCAGCATCCGCCGTTCGGTCATCACCGGGCCAGACTGGTGCGGTGACGCCGGCACGGGGGCCGGGCCACGCCGCCTGTGCACAACCCCGCCGTTCCCTCCCTGGGGAGGACCGCCGGATCAGCCGCCTGTGCCCGTCTGGGTGGCCACCAGGGTGACCCCGTCGATGCGTTGCTGCCAACCGATGCCGCGCTGCACCAGGAGCGATCCGCCCGCGGACAGCGCCCGCAGGTCGCGCAGAAGATTGCTCCCGGTGATGGAGGTGATCCCCGTCGACGACTCGAGCTGTTCGCTCCGCCCGCCGATCTCATGGGAGACGATCCGGTCCACTCCGTCGGGCTGCCGGCTCACGTACGCCACAGTGCTCTGGTCGATCCAGGTCGCATCGACCGGGGTTCCGGTGTCGGTGGCCAGCTGCACCGGATCGCCCAGGCCCACCGGAGCGCCGTTCTCGCGCAGCACCGCGGCCACCACGAGACGCAGCTCGCCGGCCGCGTTGAGCAGCGCGATCACCCGGGTGCCGTCGCGGGAGACCTTGAGCGCGGTGATCGCCGAGGTGTCCGGCCACGGCGTCGGAACGGCCTGTGCCGCGCCCTGCGTGTTGTAGACGAAGAGCTCGCCCGGCCGGTCCGCCGGCACCGACCAGACGTACCCGGAGCCGTCGATGGACGGAGCGATGAGGTTCTGCCGCGGGTCGAGCTGCCTGGCCTCCTCCCCCACCCTGACCCCGTAGACGCCGTTGGCGGTCAGAGCCGCGGCAGCCGTCTGCGACGGCGACAGGGTCACGGCGCTCGGCGCGAGGGCGGCGACGGCCTCCGACAGCCCGGGCAACAGGTTGATGCTCTTTCCGGTCGCGGCGAGGAACCCGAATTCGCCGTCGCGGAGCACGAGGGCCCTGGCATCCACCCGGGGGTTCACCTCGGGTTCGTTGGCACCGAGCGCGTCGATGTTCTGGGAGTTCTGGTTGATCGTGATGGTGACCGACAGCCCGCTGGGCAGGCTGTTCTCCAGCTGGCTCTTCATGCGTTGCAGGGTCACCGCGTCTGCGCTGAGCGCGTCACTGTTCAGATCCACCTTGGCGTCTCTCGCGACCACGGTGACGGCGTCTGCGGTGAGGGCGGTGCCCTCGGGAAACGCCGAAATCACCGCCCCGGCGAGCCACTCGCCCGGCCCGTTGAGCACACCGTTGACGATCTTGGTCGGGGTGGATGCCCCGCGCGGGAACCAGCGCACGTCCGGCACCAGGTAACGGAAGTCCGGATCGAAGAAATACAGCGATTGTGCGCTGAAGACGTCTTCGAAGGTGTTCTGGTCGAGCACGGTACCGTTCGGCGCCGCGCTGATCCGCCATTCGCCGTCGTCCTGGGTGAATTCGTAGCGGAGCTGCACCGCCGCGGATGCGACGTCTTCGTGGTACTCGCCGATCGAGTTGACCTCGGCCACCGGGCGCACCGAAACGAGCATCATGCTCTCATCGACCGGAGCGATGATGCGCCCGGATCCGTCGTCGACGGTGACGTTCGTGTCCGACTTCCAGGTGTCGCTGAATTCGTTGGTCAGGAATTCCCTGGCGATCTCGTAGTTGTTTTCCGGGCTGGTGGCGGCGCCGATGAATCCGGTGAGGATCTCTTCCATCGTGGCCCCGTCCCTGGGCCGGTCGGGCAGGAAGACAGGTGCCGGGTTCTCCCCGGTCACGGCGTCCTGGCCGGCCTGCACGGCGCCGGTGCGCGGGATGCTCGAGCACCCGCCGAGCATCAGCGCCACAGCGGTGATGACGGCGAGGAGCCTGGCCGGGCTACGCATGGTGGTCTCTTCTCGGTTCGGCGTGCGGCGACACGTATCCGGGGCTCTCGGCATCTGCGGGTGGCAGCGGGTTGGGCGACACCGTCAACGTGACGCCGGTCGCGCGGGGCAGCGTCAACCGGAAGCAGGACCCGGCCCCTGGGCTGGACCAGACCTGGAGCCAGCCCCGGTGCGCGGCGGCGTCTTCGAGGGAGATCGCCAATCCGAGCCCGGTGCCGCCGATGGTGCGCTTGCGGGACGGGTCCGCCCGCCAGAACCTGTCGAACACGTGGGTGATCTCGGCCTGGGTCATGCCCATCCCGTAGTCGCGCACCGACAGAGCCACCGCTGATTCGTTGCTGTCCACGGACACGACGATGGGTTTGCCCTCGCCGTGCTCGATGGCGTTTCCGATGAGGTTGTTCACGATCCGGCGCACCCGGCGGGGATCCACCTCGGCGGCCAGGTGCCCGCCCGGTGCGACCATCCTGATGTCGCTGCCCTTGGAATCGCCCAGCGAGCGCATGCCGTCGATGACGTCCTCGGCCAGGTGCACAAGGTTGGTGGGCTCGGACTCGAGCTCCACTGAGCCGGCGTCGTACCGGCTGATCTCGAGGAGGTCGGCCAGGAGCAGCTCGAAACGTTCGACCTGGGTGTGCAGCAGCTCCGCGGTGCGTTCGGTGGCGGGCGGGAAGGTGGCCCGTTGGTCGTACAGCAGGTCGCCGGCCAGGCGGATGGTGGTGAGCGGGGTACGGAGCTCGTGAGACACGTCGGAGACGAAGCGCTGCTGGACCTCGGACAGGTCGGCGAGCTCCTTGATCTGGCTTTGCAGGCTGTCGGCCATGCCGTTGAACGAGCGTGCGAGCGTCGCGATCACGTCCTCGCCCTTCTCCGGGATGCGTACCCCCAGGTCGCCGGAGGCGAGCTTCTGGCTGGTCTCGGCGGCCACCTGGATCGGGCTGACCACGAATCGCACGACGATCCAGGTGACCGCACCGATCAGCACGATGAGGGCAAGCCCGGCGCCGCCCAGGGTCCTCTGCACGAAGAGCAGCGTCGACTCGGCGTCGGCGAGGCTGTAGCCGATGTACAGCTCGTATTTCCCCGCAACCGGCACGGCGATCTGGGACCCCACGACGATGCCGGGAATCGTCGACCCGTCGTCGGAGGCCAGGGTCACCGATTGCCAGTACTGCCCGTCGGCGTCGTCCTGCACGGCGTTGCGCAGCTCGGGTGAGATCACCTCGGTGGAGGTGCCGAAGGTGGATGAGTCCTGCGGGGCGACGGTCGACGACTCCTGGCCCGGCACCCTGAAAACGGCGACCAGCCGGCTCGACGACGCGGCGGAGATGGACGTGCGCGCGGACTCCAGCAGCGTTTGGACCTGCACCCTGTCGGCGGCATCCGAGGAGTCCAGAATCGCCTGGGCGGCAGTGGTGGCGCGGTTGGAGTCCACCTGCACCTGGGTCAGCCTGGACTGGAACAGGTCGTTCCCCACGCTGACCGACATGTAGACGCCGACCAGCCCGATGGCGGCACCGGAGGCCACCACAGTGATGGCCACGGTGCGGAACTGCAGGGATGACCGCCAGCTGCGACGCAGCTGCCGGGTCAGGCGTCGCCACGATCCCCACGACCTCCAGCCGACCTCGTTCATCTCGAACCGCGCAGCCACCTCAGTCCTAGCCGGCCGCGCCGGCCCGGTAGCCGACACCGCGCACCGTCATCACGATGCGGGGGTTGTCCGGGTCGTCTTCGACCTTGGCGCGCAGGCGCTGCACGTGCACGTTCACCAGCCGGGT
This sequence comes from Cryobacterium sp. W22_MBD10_FK3, assembly GCF_052113745.1. Classification (NCBI taxonomy): domain Bacteria; kingdom Bacillati; phylum Actinomycetota; class Actinomycetes; order Micrococcales; family Microbacteriaceae; genus Cryobacterium; species Cryobacterium sp. W22_MBD10_FK3. The sequence continues at coordinate 8,339 of NZ_JBGQOH010000018.1, read as the reverse complement.
ATCGGCCTTGTAGTGATAGCCCCAGACCTGCTCCAGCAGCATCTCGCGGGTGAAGACCTGCGACGGTTTGGACGCCAGCGCCAGCAGCAGGTCGAACTCCAGCGGAGTGAGGTTGATGCTCTGATCGCCGCGCTTGACCTCGTGGCCGGCGGCGTCGACGACGAGGTCGCCGATCTGCAGGCTGGCGGGAGACTCCACCGGTACCGGGCGCAGCCTGGTGCGAATCCGGGCGACGAGCTCCTTGGGGTTGAACGGTTTGACCATGTAGTCGTCAGCGCCGGATTCCAGGCCCTTGACGACGTCGGTGGTGTCCGACTTCGCCGTCAGCATGATGATCGGGGTGCCGGATTCGGCGCGGATCAGGCTGCACACCTCGATGCCGTCCATGCCGGGGAGCATCAGGTCCAGCAGTACCAGGTCGGGCACGACGCTGTGGAACGCGTCCAACGCCTGGGATCCGTCCGCGCAGAAGTGCGGCTCGAAGCCTTCGCCCTGCAGAACAATGCCGATCATCTCAGCGAGTGCGGGGTCATCGTCGACAACCAAAATGCGTGAGTTCATGAATCCGTTTTCCGCCCGGTCACCGGGCAATAACGCGCACGACGCGGGCAATCTCTGGCACAAGAGTAGTCGACACGGCACCGAGTGTGCTGACAGGCCACACCGAGGACTCCGGGTATGCCAGCATGGAGGCGTGACGGACCCAGACTGGCACCCCCCGACCAACACCCCAGGCGTTCCCCGCTACGGCGAATACGCCCAGGGAGGTGCGCCCGGAAGTCCTCCGCCACCACCGCCCGGCGGCAGCTACCGGGCCGTTCCGCCGCCGCCCGCGTGGACGCCGCCGCCCAAGCCCGGTCTGATTCCGCTGCGCCCGCTCGGATTCGGCACCCTGCTGGGTGCTCCGTTCCAGGTCTTGCGCCGCAACCCCAAGGCCACCTTCGGCAGCGCCCTGATCGTGCAGGCCGCCACCCTCCTGGTCACCCTCGTTGTCGTGGGTGTGGTGAGCTTCTTCGCGATCAGCCGGATCGCCTCCGCGCCGGTCGACGAACAGGATGCCGTCGAGGCCGGCGCGATGCTCACCATCGTGCTGTCCGCCCTCGTGCCTGTCGCCCTGGCCGTCGTCGCCTCGGCACTGCTGCAGGGCGTGATCGTGCTCGAGGTCTCCCGCGCGACTCTGGGCGAGAAGCTGCGCCTCGGCGCGCTCTGGCGTCAGGTGGGGAAGCGGGTGTGGCCGTTGGTCGGCTGGACCCTGCTGTTGTCAGCAGCGCTCCTGATCGGCGTGCTGCTCATCGGCGGTGTTGTCTTCGTGTGCGTGCTCCTGGGCGGCGGTTGGATCGCGCTTGCGGTGATCGTCGGCGTCTTCGGCGGGCTCGGGCTGGTTGCGCTCGGCGCCTGGGTGAGCACCAAGACAGCGGTCGTGCCCAGTCTGATCGTGCTGGAACGATTGAGCATCGGCCGAGCGATTCGACGCTCGTGGTCGTTGACCGGTGGGTTCTTCTGGCGCACCCTGGGCGTCTTGCTGCTCATCACGGTGATCGTGAACGTCGTCGCCCAGGTGGTGACCACCCCGCTGAGCTTTTTGTTCGGCATGGTCATTAGCCTGATCGACCCGAATGCCGCCATTGAGGCGTTCATCCCCGCCGCCGTGCTGTACATCCTCACCCTGTTGATCGCCCTGGTTCTGGGCGCCGTGACCGCGGTGGTGCAGTCGGCCGCCGTGGCCCTGATCTATATCGACCTGCGGATGCGCAAAGAGGGCCTGGACCTCGAGCTCCAGCGCTTCGTCGAAGCGGCCCCTGGCGCCCAGACGCGTGATCCTTACCTGCCGCACACCGCGCCGGCCGGCGCCGACGGCGCACCTCGGCCCGACCTGGGGTCGCCCTGGGCATGACGGCACAGTAATGACAACACAGTGGGGGCTTGTTCTGCCGTGGGTGGGGATCCCGGTCGATCCCGACGCGCCCGACGCGCAGCAGTGGCTGCGCGACGAGCTCGCCAAGGCCCCCTATCAGGCTGCCCAGCCCACCTGGTTCGACAGGCTCTCCCAAGCGATTCTCGAGTGGTTCTCCACCCTCTCCTTCGTCGGAGACGGCAGCAACGGCTGGATCCCGCTCGTGGCGACTCTGATCGGCATCGCCCTGCTGGTCGCCGCCGTGCTCGTCTTCGGGTTGCCCCGGCGGGCACGCCGGCGCCGGAGCGCAGCGGGGCTGTTCGCCGCCGACGATCGGCGCACGGCGGACCAGCTGCGCGCATCCGCCGCCGCCGCGGCAGCAGCCGGAGACTGGACCCGCGCCAGCGAAGAGGCCTTCAGGGCCATCGCGCAGGGATTGGCCGAACGCACCATTCTGCGGCCCACGCCTGGCACCACGGCGCACCGGGTGGCCGAACTGGCTGCCCTGGCCTTCCCTGACGAACAAGACCGGCTCAGAACCGGTGCGGGCGTCTTCGAGAGCGTGCGGTACCTCGGCGGAGCGGGAACCGAACAGGGTTACTCCGAGTTGCTCAGCCTGGACACCGACCTGCGGGCCGCGCGCCCCCGGCAGACGGCCACGCCGGTGGCCTCGTGAGCGCCGGCCCCGCCCTCGCACCGGCCCGCCCGGCATCGCGTGATCGCTCCAGCACGCCCACGATCCGGGCGGCGCTGCGACGCTCCTCGTTCTGGATCGTCGCCGGCGTCGGCGCCCTGCTCGTCTCCGTCATTGCCTTCGTCGTCACCGGCTCCGGCACCGCCGCCGGTCCCCGGCTCGGGGCCGACAACCCGGCTCCGATCGGCGGCATGGCCGTCGTCGAGGTGCTGCGGCAGCAGGGTGTGACCGTGCTGCCCGTGGACACCCTCGATGAAGCCGCGGCCGCGACCGACGCGGCCGGGAACGCCACCCTGTTCGTGTCCGACGAGTCCGGCTATCTCAGCACCGACCAGCTCGGCCGGCTCGGCACCCTGGCGCCCCGCCTCGTCGTCGTGGACCCCGACTTCCGTGCCTTGCAGGCACTGGCGCCCGAGGTCGGCTTCGGCGGGATCTCGACCGCGGACTCGCTCAGCGCCGAGTGTTCGGTTCCGGCCGCCGAACGCGCCGAAACCCTCGCGCCCGGCGGCAAGACCCTCGGTCTGCCTCAGGGCACGGCGGGCTACACGGGCTGCTTCCCCAGTGACGACCAGACCTACTCCGTGATCGAGCGGGTTGTGGACGACAAGACCATCACCCTGGTCGCGGACACCGCGGTGTTCGCCAACGACGAGATCGCCACCTACGGCAATGCCGCCCTGGCGCTCAACCTCCTCGGCAGTACCGACACGCTGGTCTGGTACCTGCCGACGCTGGCCGATGTGCCGGCCACCGGCCCGCCGTCCCTCGGTGCGCTCACGCCGGGTTGGGTGACACCCGCACTGCTGCTGCTCATGGGCGTCGCCATCGCCGCCATGGTCTGGCGCGGACGTCGGTTCGGCCCGCTGGTGGCCGAGAACCTGCCGGTTGTCGTACGGGCCAGCGAAACCATGGAGGGGCGCGCCAGGCTGTACGCCCGCGGCAGCGCCCGGTTGCGGGCCATCGACGCGATCCGCATCGGGGCGGTGACGCGGATGGCTCAGACCGTCGGTTTGTCTCGCACCGCTCCCCTCGACCAGGTGATCCGCACCGTGGCCGCCCTCACCAGCCGGTCACCCGAGCGGGTGCACGCCATCCTCGTCGGTGACGTGCCGGGCGGCGACGCGGCCATGATGGAACTGTCTGACGCGATCGACGAGCTTGAACACGCCACGGTCCTCGCCGCCCGCCCGCCGGGCGCCGGCCCCTCCCCCGCCGCACCCCCGTCAACCGGAAGAATGGAACCATGACCAGTCACGCCTCGACATCCGCCGAGATCAGCCCGGCCGACGGCTCGACCGCCAGCCTGCGCCGCTCGCTCGCCCAGGTGCGCACCGAGGTGGGCAAGGCCGTCGTCGGGCAGGACGGTGCCGTCACCGGGCTCATCATCGCGCTGCTGTCCCGCGGTCATGTGCTGCTGGAGGGCGTGCCGGGTGTCGCCAAGACCCTGCTCGTGCGTTCCCTGAGTCACGCGCTGAGCCTGGACACCAAGCGGGTGCAGTTCACCCCCGACCTGATGCCCGGCGATGTGACCGGGTCGCTCATCTACGATGCGAAGGCCGGCGAATTCGAGTTTCGCAACGGGCCGGTGTTCACGAACATCCTGCTCGCCGACGAGATCAACCGCACGCCACCCAAGACGCAGTCCGCCCTGCTCGAGGCGATGGAGGAACGTCAGGTCAGCGTGGACGGTCTCTCGCTCCCGTTGCCTGAGCCGTTCATCGTTGCCGCGACCATGAACCCGATCGAGTACGAGGGCACCTACACACTCCCGGAAGCCCAGCTGGACAGGTTCCTGCTCAAGCTGGTGCTCGACATTCCCGAGCGTGACGTGGAGCTCGAGGTGCTGCGCCGGCACGCGAACGGATTCAGCCCCCGCGACCTCACCGCGGCAGGGGTCACCCCCGTGCTCGGCGCCGCCGAGCTGGCGGCCGCGCAGGCGTCGGTCGCCGCGGTCGGGGCGAGCCCGGATGTGCTGGCCTACATCGTCGACCTGGCCAGGGCCACCAGGAACAGCCCGTCGGCCAAGTTGGGTGTGAGCCCGCGCGGCACCACGGCGCTGCTCGCCGCTGCCAAGGCCTGGGCCTGGCTCAGCGGCTACGAGTCGATCACCCCCGACCACGTGCAGGCCATGGTGCTGCCGGTCTGGCGGCACCGCATCCAGCTGCGTCCGGAGGCTGAACTCGAGGGCATCACCGTCGACACGATCCTGCACGGCGTGCTGCAGCAGGTTCAGGTTCCGATCTAACCGATGACTCCGACCCGATGACACTGACCGGCCGTTTCGTTCTCCTCGTCGCCCTCGGCGTCGTGCCCATCGTGCTGTTCGGCGACTCCACCGCGGCGGCACTGGCCATCCTGGCCGGTTGGTTGGTGCTTGTCCTCACGTTGGGAAGCATCGACCTGGCCCTCGCCGCGTCACCGCGGCGGCTGACCCTGGCCCGGGTGCTGCCGGCCCGGGTGCGCCTGGGCGAAGCAGTGACCAGCGAGCTCTACCTCACCAACGACGGCTCCCGCCGGCTTCGCGGCATCGTCCGCGACGCGTGGCAGCCCTCCGCGGGAGCGGGCAACAACCGCACCGCGGTGACGCTGCCGCCGGGCGAACGCCGCCTGGTCGAGCTCACGCTGCGACCCACCAGGCGCGGAGAGCGCACGGCGTCGCACGTGACGGTGCGATCGGTGGGTCCGCTCGGGCTGTGGGCCCGGCAGGCCACCCTCACCTCACCCGCGCACATCAGGGTGTTGCCGCCGTTCCATTCCCGCAAGCACCTGCCGAGCCGGATCAGCCGGCTCAAGGAGCTCGACGGCCGCACCAGTGTTCTGGTCCGCGGGCAGGGCACCGAGTTCGACTCCCTGCGTGAATACGTTCGCGGCGACGACGTGCGATCCATCGACTGGCGCGCGACCGCCCGGCGCAACGACGTCGTGGTGCGCACCTGGCGACCCGAACGGGACCGGCGCATCGTCATCGTCATCGACACCGGCCGAACCTCCGCCGCCCGCGTCGCCGACGAACCGCGCCTCGACACGGCGTTCGAGGCCGCGCTGCTCCTGGCCGCGCTGGCATCCAGGGCCGGCGACCGCGTCGACTTTCTGGCCTGGGACCGCCGGGTCCGAGCCCGGGTGCAGGGCGCATCCGGTTCGGAGCTGCTCAGCCGGATGGTGGACGGCATGGCCCTGATCGAGCCCGAACTCATCGAGATGGACTGGACGGCACTGCCCGGGCAGATCCGCGCGATCACCGGCCAACACGCCCTGGTGGTGCTGCTCACCCCGATGGATGCGCCCGGCGCGTCGACCGGCCTGCTGTCGGTGCTCGGCCAACTCACCGCCCGGCACACCGTACTGGTGGCCTCGGTCACCGACCCGTCGGTCGTCGACCTGGTCCGCAGCCGCGGCACCCGCGAAGACGTCTACCGTGCCGCGTCGGCCGAACGCACGATTCTGGACGCCGCCAGGGTGGCGGCCGCCGTGCGGCAGCTCGGTGCCGACGTCGTCACCGGCCCGCCCGAGCAGCTGCCCCCGGCTTTGGCCGACCGCTACATCGCTCTCAAGGCCGCTGGCCGGCTCTAGGGGTTCGCCGGGGCCGGCGAAACCTATCCGGCGAAGACCCGGGCGCTGCCCGCTTCGAACTCGGCCAGATCGCCGGTCTCGCCGGCGCGGGAGGCCCGCCCACCGAGAACCAGCATGTAACCCAGGAACGCGAGCAGGGCTACGGCGCCGATGCCGATCTTCACCGGCCAGGGCCAGGGCGCCGGGGTGACGAAACCCTCGATGATGCCGGACACCAGCAGCACGAAGACCAGGCCGATCGCCACCGTGAACAGGGCACGGGCGTCCTCCGCCAGGGCCTGCCCGCGGGTCCGGGCGCCCGGAGCGATCCAGGCCCAGAAGATGCGCAGTCCCGCTGCCGCGGCCACGAAGATGGCCGTCAGCTCGAGCAGGCCGTGCGGAGCGATGTACAGGAAGAACGTGTCGCCCTGGTCGTAGGCGAACATGACTGCAGCGTTCACGCCGAGGTTCTGCGCGTTCTGCAAGATGATGTACGGCACGTAGACGCCCAGGATGCCGAACGCGACACACTGCGCCGCGATCCAAGCGTTGTTGGTCCACACCCGGCCGGCGAAGGATGCCGCCGGATTCTCGGAGTAGTACGACACGAAGGTCTGGTTGGCGAGTTGCTCGAGCTCGGCGGGCGTGCCGAAATTGGCCAGCACATCGGGGTTGTTTGTGGCCCACACCGCGTAGAGGGTGGCCACCACGGCGGTGACCGCGGCCATGACGAGGGTCAGCCAGCGCAACCGATACAGCGCGGCCGGCAGCTGGCTGAGGAAGAACCTGGGCAGCTGGGAGAGCACGTTCGTGCCGGCGCCGGTGAAGCGCAACCTGGCGCGGGACAGAATCACCGAGAGCCTGTCGCCCTGCATCGTCGAGCCGGCCGCCGTCTTGATGACGGAGAGCTGGGTGGCCCCGGCCTGGTACGCCTGGATCAGTTCGTCGGCCTGGGCACCGCTGAGCTGCCGCCGGTGACCGAGTTCGGCCAAGCGGTCCCACTCGGCACGGTGCGCCGCTGAATACGCGTCAAGATCCATCTGCTTCAATAGTAGACATGGCGGAGCCCTGGAAAGCAGCCGATCACGGTGAAGATTCCCTGATCGAGCGCGAACTGGTGACCGGAGAGGCCGTTGCGCTGGATGTTCGACCTGCGAGCGTGATCCTGCGCGGTGCCGGGACCATGATCGACTGGGTGGCCTACATCGGGTTCTTCCTGCTCATGGCGCTGGTGGTCTCCACCCTGTTCGGCGACGACATCGACCAGGCTCTCGCGCAGGCCCTGGCCATCGCGGGCCTGGTTTTCTCGCTCCTGATCGTGCCGATGCTGGTGGAGACGCTCTCTCGAGGTCGGTCGTTGGGCCGCTGGGCGGTGGGCGCCCGCATCGTGCGCGACGACGGCGGAGCCACAGGCCTTCGTCATTCCTTCATCCGGGCGCTGATGGGCGTGATCGAGATCTTCCTCACCTTTGGCGGGCTCGCGGTCACCTGCGCGCTGCTGAACTCACGGTCCAAGCGTCTCGGCGACCTCTTGGCCGGTACCTACAGCCAGCATGAGCGGGTTCCCCGGTTCAACGAACCCACCTTCGTGCTTCCGCCGGTTCTGACCTCCTGGGCCGCCACAGTGGACGTCGCCCGCCTACCGGACCGGCTCTCGCGCCGGGTCGCGCAGTACCTCAGGCAGGCACACCAGCTCTCCCCCGACACCCGGCTCCGGCTCGCGGAAAGCCTCGCGGCCGAGGTGGCCCCGTTCGTGTCGCCACTCCCCCCGGTGCCGCCGGAGTACCTTCTCATCGGCGTGGCCGAGGTGCGCCGCAACCGCGAGTACGCCGGGCACCTGCTCGAGCGTGGGCGTCTCGAGAGCCTCTCCCCCGTTCTCACCGGCCGCCCCCACGACTTCCCCGAACGCTGATCCCTCTTACCCGACACCCGGTAGCGGGCCCGCGGGCGCCCGTGGCTCGAGCGTGTCGAGCGGTGCGCCGGCAGCACCGTCTTGCGCGGTCCCGACAGTCTCGACCAGCGGATGGGCCGGGTCGTGGAGTCTCATCCGGGTGAGCGGTTCCATGGACCCTGCCCGCCTCGTTGGTGGAGCTGGTCGAGGCCGGGTGGCGGGGGCGGGGGACTTGGGGGTTAAACGCAGAAAAGCCACCCCGTGGGGTGGCTTTTCTGGTGTTGCTAAGTTAAGTCCGGCGGTGTCCTACT
>NZ_JBGQOH010000017.1:0-76441 GCF_052113745.1 Cryobacterium sp. W22_MBD10_FK3 | reverse complement strand
TGCTGGCCCTCTCGATCGCCCGGCTGCGTGCGCACACGACGGCCGACGGCGGCGCGCAGACCGCCACGGGCGCCGACCAGACCGCGGCGGGCGCCGCGGAGGCCGCCGCCGGCGCGCAGACCGCGGCCAGTGGTGCCGAGACCCTCGCCACCGGCGCGTCCTCGCTCAGCGACGGGCTGTTGGGGCTCAAGACCGGTGCGGGCACGTTGCGCGACGGCCTCGACGACGGCGTCGGCAGCATCCCCGACACCGACACATCCACCCGCGACCTGCAGAGTTCGACGATCGCCGACCCCGTCGACCTGCAGAAGGCGGCCGTGACCTCCGCGGGCACCTACGGCGCGGGCCTGGCCCCGTTCTTCGCCAGCCTGGCCGGCTGGATCGGCATCTACGCGCTGTTCCTGATCGTGAAGCCGGTCTCCCGCCGCGCCATCACGGCGCTGCACTCGCCGCTGAAGATCACCCTGGCCGGCTGGCTCACCCCGGGCATCCTGGGCCTGCTGCAGATGGCTGCCCTCTTCGGGATCCTCACCGGGGTGCTGCACTTCGAGGTGCACAACCCGATCGGCACGTACGCCATGATGGGCCTGGCCGCGATGACCTTCGCCGCGATCATCCTCGCGCTGAACGTGTGGCTGGGCAGCGTGGGCCAGTTCGTCGGCCTGGTGCTGATGGTGCTGCAGCTGGTCACCGCCGGCGGCACGTTCCCCTGGCAGACCCTGCCGGCACCGCTGGCGTTCCTGCACCACGTGATGCCGATGAGCTACGCCGTCGACGGCATCCGCCAGCTGATGTACGGCGGCAACCCGGCCACCGCACTCAACGATGCCGGGGTGCTGCTGCTCTGGCTCACCGGGGCGCTCGCCCTCGCCGCCGTCGGCGTGGTGCGGATGACCCACTTCCGCACCCTGCGCGACCTGAAGCCCAGCCTGATCGGCTAGTCCGGGCCGCTCCAGGTTCTGCGGGCGGGCAGAGCGATGGGCCGGTGCCTATACGGCACCGGCCCGTCCCCCTCTCGGTCGGCTACACGCCGACCGGCACCCGGTTGTCCTCCGCCGTGGCGGGCTCGGCATCGAGCGCGTGGCCATCGGTGTCGATGTTCGGGAGGATCTTGTCGAGCCACGCCGGCAGCCACCAGGCCGACTCACCGAGCAGGCTGAGCATGGCCGGCATGAGCACGAGCCGCACGATGAACGCATCCGCCAGCACGCCCACCATCAGACCGAACGCGATGGATGCGCCGATGGCGAAGGTGCCGGTGGCGAAGCCGCCGAACACGACGGTCATGATGGTGGCGGCCGCCACGAGCACCGGGCCGGAGCGGGCGAATCCTTCCCGGATCGCCTGCTTGGGCGCCAGGCCGCTGTCATGCATCTCCTTGATGCGGGAGACCAGGAACACCTGGTAGTCCATGGCGAGCCCGAACAGCACCCCGACCAGCAGCAGCGGCAGCAGGCTGAGCATCGGGTCGCCCTGCGGCGCCGCGATGACCGGATCGAGCCAGCCCCACTGGAAGACGGCGGTGCTCGCGCCGAACGACGCCGCCACCGACAGGAGGTAGCCGAGGGTGGCGATGAGCGGGATGAGCAGGGACCGGAACATCACGATCAACAGGAGCATCGAGATCACGACGATCACGACGATGTACTTGATCAGTGCGCTCATCAGCGCGGCGTCCTGATCGATGCCGATCGCCGTTTCCCCGGTCACCTCGAGGTGCACACCCGTCACGGCGTCGGCGCCCTCCCGGATCGAGTGCACCAGGTCTTTCGTCTGCTCGTCGATCGGGCTGCCCGCGGGGATGAGGATGATGCGGGCCATGCTGCCGTCAGCGGAGATCTTGGCCGGGACCACCAGCTGGGCTCCGTCGAGCGCGGCCAGGTCGGCCTCGATCCCGGCCGTCTTCGTGGTGATGTCGTCGCCCTCGGCGAGAACTATGAGGGGGCTCTGGCTGCCGCCGAATTCGTCGACGATGAGGTTGTACGCGGTGCGCTCGGTCGAGCTGGGGTCGGCGCCGCCCGGCACGTTGAACGCCGTCTTCATGCTGAGGAACGGTAACGCGACCACGACGAGGATCAGCACCCCGGCGATGACCGACAGGACCGGCCGGTTGACGACGACGCTGCCCCAGGCGCGCATCAGCCCGCGTTTCTGCACGGCGCCTTCCTGCCAGACACTGCCGTTGGCGAGCTCGGTGCGCTGCGTCTTCGGCAGCGCCCTGGTGCCCATGGTGCGCATGATCGCGGGCAGCAGCGTGAGGGCCAGCAGCACGGCGACGGCGACGGCGGCCGCCGCCGCGACACCCATCTCGGTGATGAAGCTGAGGTTCGCGACCAGCAGGGCCACCAGCGCGACGATCACGGTGAGACCGGCGAAGACCACGGCCGTGCCGGCGGTTCCGGTCGCTCGGGCGACGGCATCCTCAACACTCTTGCCACCGCGGAGTTCGATGCGGAAGCGGGAGAGGATGAAGAGGGAGTAGTCGATGCCCACGGCCAGGCCGAGCATCGACGCGAGGATGATCGAGTTCTCGCCGACCGGGAAGAACGCTCCGTAGGCGAGGACACCGACGAGGCTGATGCCGACCCCGAACACCGCGATCAGCAGGTTGACCCCCGCCGCGATGAGCGAACCGAAGGTGAGGATGAGCACGAGGAAGGCGATGACCACGCCGACGCCTTCACCGATGCCGGGTGCCGGTGCGCCCAGCGGAACGAGGTTGCCGCCGAGTTCGGCGCCGAGGTCGCTCGGGGTGGCGGACTGCAGCGCCAGCGCCGCGTCGTAGGAGGCGACCTGCTCATCGGCCGACAGGTCGCCGTAGGTCAGGGTCGCCACCGCGATGCTCTGGTCGGCCGACACGTACGGCCGGGCCGGATCGAACGGGTCGGTCACCGCCTCGACGCCGGGCAGGGCCGCGGCATCGCTCAGGACGCCCGCGATCTCGGCGGCGACGGCCGGGTCGGACACCGTGCCGTTTCCCGGATGGAAGACGAATTGCAGGGTGGCGCCCGCGGCTGCGGCGTCGGTGGGAAACTCCTCGTTCATGCGCTCGAGCGCCTGCGACGCCGGCGAATCCGGAATGGAGACATCGGCCGCTGCGGTGGAGCCGGAGCCTGAGCCGACGAGTAACGCGCCGATGAGGGTGGCGACGATCACGAGCCAGGCCCCGATCACGACCAATCGATGCCGGGCGCTGAACCGGCCGACGTGCGCAAGAAACGTGGACATTGCTACTCCTCAGATGTGCGGAAAAACCTACCTTTCGAGTGTGTCCGCGGCCCCGGACCGGGGAATCGTTCGTCTGGATCAGCTTCCACTACTGCCCGTGCAGTAGTCGTATTTGCCAGATCCGCAACTCGGCTTGCCTTTCGCTGGCGCAGGGGGCAGCATCGACGGATGACCTCGCGACACTGACCAGAAGGCCGAGCCCGATGACGCACAGCTTTGAGAAGGACTACTGGGAACTGCACTGGCAGCAGGCTGACGGTGGCCCCGCGAGCGGGAACGGGGCCCAGGCCAATCCGCACCTCGTGCGTGAGACCGCCGACCTGACCCCGGGCAGGGCGCTGGACGCGGGTTGCGGAGCCGGGGCGGATGCGCTCTGGCTGGCTGGCCACGGCTGGCAGGTGACCGGGGCCGACATCTCCGCCACGGCCCTGCGCCAGGCCACTGAGCGTGCGGCGGACGCCGCGATCACCGACCGGGTGACCTGGGTCGAAGCCGACCTCACCACGTGGGAGCCGGGTGGCCTGTTCGACCTGGTGGCCACGAGTTACGCGCACCCGGCCATCCCGCAGCTGGACTTCTACAGGCGCATCGCAGGCTGGGTCGCCCCTGGCGGCACCCTGTTGATCGTGGGGCACCTCCATGGCGGGGCCGCGGATGGCCACGGGCACGGGCACGGCGATGTCCACGAGCACGGCCGCGGGCAGAGCGAGGAGCCGCCCGTCGAGGCCACGGTGACCGCCGCGGGGATCACCGCGCTCCTCGACCCCCTGGTCTGGTACATCCACACGGCCGAAGAGCAGAGCCGCACCCCGCCCGGGCGGGGAGGCCCCCCGCTGCACGACGTCATCGTGCGGGCCAGCCGGCTCGAATAACGCCCGGAAGGGCAGGTCGCGGGGTCTCGACAGGTTCCCTAGACTGCGGCCATCACCGCCGCGGCCACCGCGCCGGCCACACGCTCGTCGAACGGGCTGGGCACGATGAAGTCTGCGGCGAGGTCGTCACCGACCAGGTCGGCGATCGCCATCGCCGCCGCGATCTTCATGGCGGTGGTGATGCGGCGGGCGCCGGCATCCAGCGCACCACGGAAGATGCCGGGGAACGCGAGCACGTTGTTGATCTGGTTGGGGTAGTCGCTGCGCCCCGTGGCCACGATCTTCGCGTAGCGGCCGGCCACGTCTGGCGCGACCTCGGGGTCGGGGTTGGACAGCGCGAAGATCATGGCGTCGTCCGACATCGTCGCGAGCAGGTGCTCCTCGACGGTGCTGGAGGAGACGCCCACGAAGACGTCGGCTGCGACGAGTGCCTGCGCCGGGCCGCCGTGCACCTGGCGCGGGTTGGAGATCGCCGCGAACTCGGCCTTCATCCCGGTGAGATCAGTGCGGTGGCCGCTCAGGATGCCGCGGGAGTCGAGCAGGACGACGTCCTCGATGCCCACCTCGAGCAGCAGTGCCGCGATCGCGATGCCCGCCGCGCCCGCCCCGGAGATGACGACTCGCAGGCTGGAGCGTTCCCGACCGAGCACCTTGGCGCCGTTGGTGAGCGCTGCCAACACCACCACGGCGGTGCCGTGCTGGTCGTCGTGCATGACGGGCATGTCGAGGGCCTTGATGAGCTTGGCCTCGAGCTCGAAGCAGCGCGGCGCCGAGACGTCTTCGATGTTCACGGCGCCGAAGCTGTGCCGCAGCCGCACGACGGTTTCGACGATCTCGTCCACGTCCGTGGTGTCGAGCACCAGCGGGATGGAGTTCAGCCCGCCGAAGCGCTGGAAGAGCGCCGACTTGCCCTCCATCACGGGCAGGGCGGCGGCCGGGCCGATGTCACCCAGGCCCAGCACGGCGGTGCCGTCACTGACCACGGCCACCAGCCGGCTCGCCCAGGTGTACGGCGCTGCCACAGCGGCATCCGCGTGGATCGCCCGGCTCACCTCGGCCACACCGGGCGTGTAGGCGATGGCCAGGTCCCGCCGGGTGTCGATCGGCCTGGCCAGTTCGATGCGCAGCTTGCCGCCCTCGTGGGCGGCGAAGATCTCATCGGTGCTGACGGCGGCGGGCTGGGTGGGGAGGATGAGAGACATAGCGGGCCTTCGCGGTCGAAACGTGGAAGCCGCGCACTCAGTGGAGAATCACAAGACCGGCCTGGCCTCAGGCTAGGGCCCCCGGAGGGCGATCGAACGGGACCATAGGCCTATTGGCCGCGATCGGGTGCGTGCCGAAGTCGGGCAGCGACTTGCGCGAAAGTGCCCCTTCTAAGCCGGCGAAGGGTAACTTTCGCCGACGTCGCGAAGGCCCACGCCGGTGACTCACGCCAAAATGCCCCTTCGCGTGTGGCGAAGGGGCATTCTGACGCAACTCGGCGAACCAGCGGGCGGTCTAGCGCGGTTCGGGTTCCTTGACGGCGTCGTCGGCGCGGTCGCGGGCGTCGATGGTGGCGTCCGCTGTCGTTCCGGCCACACCGTGGTGAGCTGCCTCGAGGGCCTCGGCCTCTGCCCCGCCGACGGCTTCGCCGCGGGCGACCATGCCGGCCACGTCGGACAGCTTGATCTGCTTGAGCATCAGGGCGAGGAGGAAGGCCAGCCCGATGAACGGCAGCAGGTACCAGAAGACCGGGGCCAGGGCATCCGCGTAGGCGACGACGATGCCGTCGCGCACGGCGTCGGGCAGGGCGTTCAGGGTCTGCGGGTCGATGGAGGACGTTGCCGCGTCGGCATCCGTGGCACTCGCGCCGGCGGCGGTGAAGACGCCGCGGAGGTTCTCGGTGAGCCGGTTGGTGAAGATCGTGCCGAACACCGCCACGCCGAGCGCAGCACCCACCTCGCGGAAGTAGTTGTTCGTGCTCGTCGCGGTGCCGACCATCGCGGGGTTGACCGAGTTCTGGGCGACCAGAACGACGACCTGCATGATCAGGCCGAGGCCGGCGCCGAAGATGAACAGGAACACGCAGATGAGCCAGATCGGCGTCTCGGCGGTCAGGCTGGTCATCAGCACCATCGCGAGCGCGGTGAGGAGCGTGCCGATGATGGGGAACATCTTGTACCGGCCGGTCTTGGTGATGGCGATACCGGAGATGATCGAGGTGCCGATCAGGCCGGCCATCATCGGCAGCATCAGCAGGCCGGAGGCCGCGGCGGAGGTGCCGGAGGACATCTGCAGGAAGGTGGGCACGAAGCCGATCGCGGAGAACATGCCGAGCCCCAGGGTGAGTCCGATCAGCGTGGCGTTGACGAAGGTCGGGTTCTTGAACAGCGACAGCGGGATGATCGGGTCCTTGGCCCGCGCCTCCGTGATGACGAACAGGATCGCCGCGAGCAGCATGCCGGCACCGAACAGCCAGGTCTCGATGGCGTCCCAGCCGTGGCTGGCGTTGCCGCCGAAGTCGGTGAAGAAGATCAGGCAGGTCGTGAAGGTCGACAGGAAGAGAACACCGAGGATGTCGATCGGCTGGGTGGCCTTCTTGCTCGGCAGCCGCAGGGCGAACCAGGCGATGGCGAACGCCGCGATGCCGACCGGGATGTTGATATAGAACGCCCACTGCCAGGTGAGGTGGTCGACGAAGAAGCCGCCCAGGAGCGGGCCGCCGACGGCGGAGAGGCCGAACACGGCACCGAGCGGGCCGAGGTACTTGCCGCGCTCTGAGGCGGGCACGATGTCGGCGATGATCGCCTGGGAGAGGATCATCATGCCACCGCCACCGAGGCCCTGCACGGCGCGCCAGACCACCAGCTGGGTGAAGTCGCCGGCGAAGGCACAGCCGACCGAGGCGATGGTGAAGAGGGCGATCGCGATGAGGAAGAGGTTGCGGCGGCCGAGGACGTCACCGAACTTGCCGTAGACCGGCATCACGATGGTGGTCGCGAGCAGGTAGGCCGTGGTGAGCCAGACCTGGTGCTCCACGCCGCCGAGCTGACCCACGATGGTGGGCATCGCGGTGGAGACGATGGTCTGGTCGAGGCTGGACAGGAGCATGCCGGCGATCAGGGCGCCGAAGATGATCCAGATTCGCCGTTTGGTGAGGAGCAGGGGCTCCGCAGTGGTGGTGGTCACGAAATGTTGCCTTTCGGGGTGGGGACGGCCAGCACGGTGCGGAATGCCGCGAGCGAGGTCGTGAGAATTGTGGCGAAATCTTGGGTATTGGCCGGATCGATGAACCGCTGGGCGGATGACTGCATGAGGGTGGCCATGATGCTGACCACGGCCGCGGCCCGCGGGTCGTCCTCCTCCACGCCCTCGCGCTTGGCGATGAGGGCGCGGATCTGACGTTCCCGCTCCCTGGTCACTCCGATGAACCGGGCCAGCAGGCGGGGTTCGCGCTCGAGGGCGGCCATGAAGTCGGTGTGGGTGGAGGCGTCCACGTCGTCGGACTCGATGTGGGCGACGGCCAGGTCGACGAGGTCTTCCAGGGCGACGGACCAGTCGCCGGGCTCCCCGGCCATGAACGCCTCGGCAAGGAGCTCGAAGTCGCTCTCGGAGTCTCCCCCGATCACGGCGTCCTCCTTGCAGGCGAAGTAGTTGAAGAAGGTGCGGCGGGACACGTCGACCTCGTCGCAGACCTCTTCGATGGTGAACCCCGCCAGGCCCCGCTCGGCGGTGAGCCGGCGCGACACCGAGGTGAGGCTGGAGGCCGTCTTGCGCATCCGTCGCTCGACGCGCGTGATGGTTGCACTTTCAGACATAGAGTGCAGTTTTGCACCCTCTCACGATTAGTGCAAGTCAGGACTGGCGAAAGGTCAGTGGGGGCTGTATGGTCAGTGGATGCTGACCATTACGAGCCACCTCGACGTTATGAACCGCCTGGGTCGCGCGATGGCCGACCCCACCAGGTCCCGCATCCTGCTGAGCCTGCTCGAGCAGCCCGGCTACCCGGCCCGGCTCGCCCGCTCGCTCGATCTCACCCGGTCGAACGTCTCCAACCACCTGAGCTGCCTGCGCGGCTGCGGCATCGTGGCGGCGACTCCAGAGGGACGGGAGACCCGGTACGAGATCGCCGACCCGCACCTGACCCGCGCGCTCGCCGCCCTCGTCGAGGTGGTGCTCGCCGTCGACGACGGCGAGCCCTGCACCGAAACCGACTGCGACGTTCCCGGCTGCTGCGGTACCGCCGCATGACCGCCACGACCACGGCCTCGCCGCTCGACCCGACGCGTCGCGGGGTGCTGCAGCGCCGCATCCGGCTGGTGGTGGCGATCACCATCGGCTACAACGTGATCGAGGCGGGCATCGCCCTGGCCGCCGGCACCGTCGCCTCCTCCGCAGCCCTGGTGGGGTTCGGCCTCGACTCCATCGTGGAGGTGCTCTCGGCGGCCGCGATCGCGTGGCAGTTCGCGGCTCCCGACCCGGAGAAGCGCGAGAAGGCGGCGCTTCGGGTGATCGCTCTCTCGTTCTTCGCGCTGGCGGCCTACGTGAGCGTGGATGCCGCCCTGTCGCTGTTCGGGGTGCGCGAGGCCGAGCACAGCCCGGTGGGCATCGCCCTGGCCGCGGTGAGCCTGGTGATCATGCCGGTCTTGAGCTGGTTCGAACGCCGCACCGGCAGGGAGCTCGGGTCGGCATCCGCCATCGCCGACTCCAAGCAGACCCTGCTCTGCAGCTACCTCTCGGCCGCGCTGCTGGCCGGGTTGCTGCTCAACTCGCTGCTCGGCTGGGCCTGGGCGGACTCGATCGCCGCCCTCGTGATCGCGGGGTTCGCCGTGAAGGAGGGCCTCGAAGCCTGGCGGGGCGAGGCCTGCCCCGTTCCGGTTTCGGCGCTCACCGGTGAGCGCCCCGCCGAGACCGGCGACTGATCGCGCCTCGACGTTCCGTAGCTCGTCGCCGCACCAGTTGTGGCCGACCGCGCCCGCTATAGGGGGCGCGGTGAGCCATACGAGGTGCAGTGAGCGCTAGACCGGCGACTCCTGGTGCGCGGCGATCGCCCAACCGCCGTTGCTCTCGTCGAAGAGGTAGGTGGTGGACATCTGCAGCTCGGTCGCGGTCTCGCCACGCCAGGCCATGGACCGGTAGACCAGCACGCCCGCGTGCTCGCCCAACCGGATGACGGCCGGCTCGTGCAGTTCGTACCGGTCCAGCGGAGCGGCTGCCTTGAACGCGGCGCGCACCTCGTCGCGGCCGAGCACCACCCCCGGCAAGATCAGCAGGGCATCACCGGTCATGGTGCGCTGATAGTAGTCACCGCCCTTGCCGGCGAGGATGGCGCGCCAACCCTCGTGGGCTTCGTGCAGGAGTCTGGCAGGGAGATCGTCGGTGATCGCAGTCATGACTCCACGCTAGCCCTCGGCCGGGCCGGCCGGGTCAGAATTTGTGCTGCAGAATCCAGGCGTGCATGGTCACCGCTGCCGCCGCTGAGGCGTTCATCGACCGGGTCGAGCCGAACTGGCTGATCTCCACCAGGGCGTCTCCGGCGGCCACGGCCTCCGGCGAGAGCCCCGGACCCTCCTGGCCGAAGAGCAGCACGCAGCGCTCGGGAAAGCGAAAAGTCTCCATGATGACGCTGCCGGGCAGATTGTCGATGGCGATGATGGGCAGCCCCTCGGTGTGTGCCCACTCCACGAACGCCGCAACATCCGGGTGGTGCAGCACGTGCTGGTAGCGATCGGTGACCATCGCGCCGCGCTTGTTCCAGCGCTTGCGGCCGATGATGTGCACGGTGTCGGCGCCGAACGCGTTGGCGCTGCGCACGATGGAACCGATGTTCATGTCGTGCTGCCAGTTCTCGATCGCCACGTGGAACGGGTTTCGCTTCTCGTCGAGGTCGGCGACGATCGCCGCCATCGTCCAGTAGCGGTACCGGTCGATCACGTTTCTGGTGTCACCGCGCTCGAGCAGCTCGTGGTCGTAGTACGGCTCCTCCGGCCACTCGCCGGCCCAGGGTCCGACCCCGTTGGTGGACAGCTCGGGCGTGGGGTTCAACGGTTCTGGCACTGCACCACCGTATCCCGCCCAACGCCGGACGCCGCACCCGCGGTGACCCTCGTCGATTTGTACTGCTACATTCTTTGTATTGCCACGAACGGCGGATGCCGATAGTCCGCCCTCGAAATCTGGAGGCGCGTGTGTCATTCGTGTTCGTGTGCTGTGCCCTCGCGATCGTGTTCTCCTTCACCCCGCTCAGCTCGAGCAAGCCCGCGAACCGGGTCCGGGAGCTCGACAAGTACGCGCGCCGCCTGGGCGTCGCCGTGCCGGACGACGGCGCGGACCGGATCATCGGTCGGCTCATCCGCCGGGAACGCGCACTCCTGGCCGGCGGGCTCACCGGGATCGTGCTCGCTGTCCTTGCGGCCCTTCTTCTTCCCGGCGGCTTCGACGCCGGTTACATGCCCGTGCTGGTCTTCGCGGGTCTGGGCGTCGGCAGCGCCATCGGTGCCGCCCTCGCATCGTCAACGAGCGCGTTGAGCACCCTCGTCGGCCCGCGCGTCGCCCGACCCACCACCCCGGTCTACGCCGACTACGTCCCCCCGCTGGAGCGCTGGAGCGGTCGCCTGCTGCCCGTCCTCGCTCTTCTCGCCGTGCTCGCGGCCTGGGTCGCGTTCAGTGTCGGGGCGTTGGACGACGCTCGGCTCACCACCATGTACATCTGGACCTCGGCCGGCGCCTGGCTCGCCTATGCGGCGGCGGCCGGGCTACTGGTTTCCGTCCTGCTGTCCCGCCGGATTCTCGATCGCGGCCAGCCGTCGGCATCCGTCACCGAACTGGCCTGGAACGACGGCCTTCGCTCACAGGCCCTGCGCGATCTGCACGCCGTACCCATCACCCTGGGCTTCGTGTCGCTGCTGAGCGCCTTCTTCGACATCGGGTTCCAGTTCGACTACGCGGGTGGTGTCGCAACTGCGGTGGCCGTTGGCGTCGGCATCCCCGCGGTCCTGCTGGCCGGCGGCTTGACACTGCTCCTCGTCGACATCGCCTCGCGGCCTCAGCAGCACTACTGGCGGCGGCTCTGGACCAACCGAGCCACGGGCACCTCGGCATGATGCTCGTCATCGATCCCGACTCCGGGGTCGCCCCCTACGAACAGCTCCGATCACAGATCGTGGCGGCCGTGCGTGCCGGCGACCTGCAACCGGGCGCGCGGCTGCCGACGGTGCGACGTCTGGCCGATGATCTGGGCATCGCACCGAATACGGTGGCGCGAAGCTATCGCGAGCTCGAGCGCGACGGTCTGATCGCCACCCACGGCCGCAACGGCTCCGTGATCACCGGCGGCGCCACGTGCAGCCCGGCAGCGGATGCCGCCCAGGCCTTCGCGCGCCGGGCCGCCGAGTTGGGCCTGACCCGCAATGCCGCCCTCGAGCTGGTGCGCGCGGCGCTGGACGCCACGGCGGCTGGTTCGCCCGCCGCCAGCGACTGAGACCCGACATACCCAGCTTCCGTTCACCTCGGGTTCGCTACCCTTGGCCGCAGGGTGCGTATCAGCCGGCACCTGGGCTCGACCGAGCCCGTGCCGGCACCATCCGATCGAGACCGCACTCATGACCCCGACCGGAAGGCCCTTCCTTGCATCCCACACTCTTCGGCATCGACTTTCTCGACTCCGAGTGGCTGATCGGCTGGTTCGGCTCGTTCGTGCTGCTCGGCGTCGCCGCCGTGGTTTTCGTGGAAACAGGCTTCATCGTGCTGTCCTTCCTGCCGGGCGACTCCCTGCTCTTCACCGTGGGGCTGCTCACCGCCACCGGCGACGTGCCGTTCCCGATCTTCGTGACCTGCCTGATCATCTTCATCGCCGCATTCGCGGGCGACCAGCTGGCCTACGGCATCGGGCGCAAGGCTGGACCGGCGGTGTTCGCGCGCGAGCAGAACCGGTTCTTCAACCCCAAGAACGTGGAGCGCACCAACGCGTTCTTCGCCAAGCACGGCGGCAAGGCCGTGATCATCGCCCGCTTCCTGCCCGTCTTCCGCGCCTTCGTGCCGCTCGCCGCCGGCGTCGGCAAGATGAGCTACCGCACCTTCTTGACCTTCAACCTCATCGGCGCCTTCGCCTGGGGTGTCGGCCTCACCATGGTGGGCTTCCTGCTCGGACAGATCCAGTTCGTCGCCGATTACTCCGAGTACTTCATCATCGGGATCGTGCTGCTCTCGGGCATCCCGATCCTCTCCGAGCTCTTCAAGGCCGGGCGCGAGGCCTTACGCACCCGCGGCAATGGCGCCGTGCCCGCCGTGGAACTGCCGGAGGACGTGCGCGAGTAGGGCCATCGGCCCGACGGATGCTTCCCCCGGACTGGGGCTGACTGCGCCGAGGGAGCCTCGCTACATTGGGACTCGATCCTGCCGATCGACCGCGTGAAACAGCAGAATCATACGACCCGGGGGGGGCGTCGCGAATGGGCCGGTTCATCTATGACTCCACGCTGACCGTGACACTGGACGACGATCTGCTCGGCCACCTCCAGGCTGTGATCGGTGCCAAGTTCCGGCTCAAGCAGTCCTTCTATTTCAGCTGGGGCTATCCCGCCAACACCGGGGAAAGCCGCACCATGATCTGGCTGACCCCTGCCATCTCTGTGCAGTTCCACTACCGCACGTCTCGCGCGCCGTCCCTCGACCGCGACCGGATTGCCGCGCTCCTCGCCGAAGCGAACAGCCCCAACGGACTCGTGCTCATCATCGGCGCCTGACCTGGCAGGCACCGCGGCCCCGAAACAACCGCAGGGTTTCGGCGTCCCTAAATAGTGGGTACCATTTAGGTATGCCTCAATCCGATCCTGCCCCCGCGGCCCTCGCGGAACCTGCCACCCCGCCGGCTCTGAGCGGGGTGGCCGGCACCCGGCTGCTCTGGCTGCTCGGGCCGGCCCTCGTGGCGGGTGTGGCTTACCTGGACCCGGGCAATGTGGCCAGCAACATGACCGCCGGTGCACGCTACGGCTACCTGCTGGTGTGGGTGGTCGTGGCCGGCAACCTGATGGCCTGGCTGATCCAGTACCTCTCGGCCAAACTGGGGATCGTCACCGGCACGAGCCTGCCGGAGGTGCTCGGGGTGCGGATGCGCCGCCCCACCGCGCGACGGCTGTACTGGATCCAGGCCGAGCTGGTGGCCATGGCCACCGACCTCGCCGAGATCATCGGCGGCGCCGTGGCCCTCAACCTGTTGTTCGGGCTGCCGCTGCTGGCCGGCGGGGTGATCACCGGCGTGATCTCGATGATCGTGCTCACCGTGCAGACCCGGCGCGGCCCCCGGGTGTTCGAGCGGGTCATCGTGGCCCTGCTGCTCATCATCACCGTGGGCTTCTCCGCCGGGGTCTTCTTCGCCCCGCCGGACGCCGGAGGTGTCATCGACGGACTGGTGCCGCGCTTCCAGGGCGCCGACTCCGTGTTGCTGGCGGCGTCCATCCTGGGCGCCACGATCATGCCGCACGCCATCTACGCCCACTCCGCGCTCACCAGGGACAGGTTCCCCATGCAAGAGGGGCCCGCCGCGACCCGCCGCCTGCTCTGGGCGACGAAGTGGGACGTGACTATCGCCATGGCCATCGCTGGCACGGTCAACCTGGCCATCCTGTTGCTGGCTGCCTCTGCCCTGCAGGGGGTGCCCGGCACCG
Organism: Cryobacterium sp. W22_MBD10_FK3; assembly: GCF_052113745.1. Lineage (NCBI taxonomy): Bacteria > Bacillati > Actinomycetota > Actinomycetes > Micrococcales > Microbacteriaceae > Cryobacterium > Cryobacterium sp. W22_MBD10_FK3. The sequence continues at coordinate 62,697 of NZ_JBGQOH010000017.1, read as the reverse complement.
ATTCGCTGGAGGGCGCATACGCGGCCCTGCAGAGCACGCTCGGCCCCGTCGTCGCGACGGTGTTCGCCATCGGGCTGCTGGCCTCCGGCCTGGCTTCCACCTCGGTGGGCGCCTACGCCGGCGCCGAGATCATGCACGGCCTGATCAAGGTGCGGGTGCCGCTGCTGCTGCGCCGCCTGGTCACCCTGATCCCGGCCCTGCTGATCCTGGGCGTGGGTTTCGACCCCACCCAGGCCCTCGTGCTGAGCCAGGTGGTGCTGTCGTTCGGCATCCCGTTCGCCCTCATCCCGCTGGTCTGGCTCACCGCCCAGAAGGGCCTGCTCGGCGACTTCGCCAATCGCTGGTTCACCACTGCCGCGGGCGTGATCGCCGCCGTGCTGCTGGTGACCCTCAACGCGGTGCTGCTGGTTCTCGTCTTCACCGCCCCGTAACACCAGCCAGCTACCCTGAAGGCGCCATGAAACCCACCACCCCCGCCGCCGAGGACTACCTCAAGACGATCTACGCGCACACCGAGTGGCAGCCGGAACCGATCACCCCCCGGGTTCTGGCCACCCGGCTGGGCATCGCCCCGTCATCGGTGACCGAGATGGTGAAAAAACTCGCCGCGGGCGGGTTCATCGCCCACGTGCCGTACGGCCCGCTCACCCTCACGACCGCCGGCCGGATGCGCGCCACGGCGGTGGTGCGCCGGCACCGGTTGATCGAGACCTGGCTGGTGCGTGAGCTCGGCTACAGCTGGGACGAGGTGCACGACGAGGCCGAGGTGCTCGAGCACGCAATCTCCGACCGGCTGCTCGAGGCCATCAACGCTCACCTGGGCCAACCGGCCACAGACCCGCACGGCGATCCGATCCCCGCCGCCGACGGGTCCACCGCCAGGGTGCCCGCGGTTCTGCTGGCGGATGCGCCGCCCGGCCACGCCGGGACCGTGCTGCGGGTCAGCGATCGGGATCCGGCCATCCTGCGGGCCCTCGCAGACGTGGGCATCGGCCCGGGCAGCCAGCTGACCGTGGTGGACACGGAGACCGTGCGCCTGCCGGCCGGGGAGCTGCATCTGCTCGCCAGCGACGCCGCCAACGCCATCTGGGTCTCGCGCTGACCGGTGCCCGCGCGGCGCCTATGAGCGCGGCAAACGGGGTGACGGCGGCAATCCTCCCCCCGATAGTCTGGATCTGTACAGCCCGTTCCCCGGTTGTGCCCGAGCGCGTCCCCACAAGAAGGAGCGAGTCATGAGAACCCGCGACGAGATCGAATGCTGGCTCACCGACATGGACGGCGTCCTGGTGCACGAGAACCAGGCCCTGCCCGGCGCTGCCGAACTGTTGCAGCAGTGGACCGACGCGGGCACGCCCTTCCTGGTGCTGACGAACAACTCCATCTTCACGCCGCGCGACCTGTCGGCCCGGTTGCGCTCGTCGGGCCTCAACGTGCCTGAAGAACGCATCTGGACCTCAGCGCTGGCCACGGCCGACTTCCTCAAACAGCAGAGCCCTGGCGGCACGGCGTTCGTCATCGGCGAGGTCGGCCTCACCACCGCGCTGCACGAGGCCGGCTTCATCATGACCGAGACCAACCCCGACTACGTAGTGGTGGGCGAGACCCGCAACTACTCGTTCGAGGCCATCACCAAGGCCATCCGGCTGCTGCTCAAGGGCGCCAGGTTCATCGTGACCAACCCGGACGCGACCGGGCCCAGCGCCGAGGGCCCGATGCCGGCCACCGGCGCCATCGCCGCGCTCATCACCAAGGCCACCGGCATGGAGCCGTATGTGGTCGGCAAGCCCAACCCGATGATGTTCCGGTCGGCGATGAACCGGATCGGCGCGCACTCGGAGAACACCGGCATGATCGGCGACCGCATGGACACCGACATCGTGGCCGGCATCGAAGCGGGCCTGCACACTGTGCTGGTGCTGACCGGCATCAGCGACACCACCGAGATCGCCCGGTACCCGTTCCGGCCCGACGAGATTCTCGACGGCGTGCACCAGCTGCTCGCGGCCGAGCCCGTCGAGTCCGACGCGATCTAGCCGCCGACCAACAGGTCACAGACAGAAAGCCGGGCCTGCGGGCCCGGCTTTCTGCATGTGAACGGTGAGGCGGTCAGGCCACCGGGGCCAGACTCGACGTGAGCGGCTCGCCCGACGATCGGGTGGCGAAGCAGTAGAAGTACCTGTCGCCGGCATCCCACTGCTCGGCGGTCACCGGGTAGCTGCCCTGCAGCTGCACGTCGGCGTAGCCGCCGGCCGCCTCGTAGTTGATCACGCCGGGGGCGCTGCAGAGCACGTTGATCTGGTCGGCGAACGCCTGCTCACCGGGGAACGGCGCGCCCTGTTCGCCCTCGAGAACACCACGGTAAACCAGCTGGGCCGCGTGCGGGGCGGCGCAGTCCACCACGGTGAACTCTTCGTCCCACGGCGAGGTGAACGGGTCCAGGCACTCGGTGCCGAACATCGTGTTCCAGGCGTGCACGCCGGCCGGCTGCGGCGCGGTGGCCTCAGGCACCTCCGTGGGCGTCGGCGTCGCGCCGGCGCTCGGTGCCTCTGACGCCGATTCGGTGGGTGCGGCAGCCGGGGTGTCACCCAGGCTCTGGCCCAGGAAGAACAGTCCGATGATCACGAGCACGGCAAGCACACCACCGCCGACCCAGAGCAGGGTGCGGTTGACGGGGCGCCGGGGCGGCACGCCGCCCCCCGGGCCACGGCGGCGAGGCCCGTCGGGCAGGTCGTCGGCCGGTGCCGGCGCGGCGGCGGATGCGGCCTGGCTGGGAACCGACTGGGCTGCACCGGTGGCCGCAGCCGCGGTCGCCGCGGACACGGGTAGGGCGGCGGGTGCCTCTTCCGGGAGCGGCGAGGCCGAGTGAGCGGCGCGAGGTGCCGCGAGCGGAGCCGCGGCGGGCGGTGTCGGCGTGGGTGCGGGCGTTGCCGCAACGCGCGGGGACACACCGGTGCCCAGCGGGCTGGGAGGGGTGGCCGGGGTGCGTCGGCCGAGGGCGGCAGCCTGTTCCTCTTCGGTGGGCTCCAACCGGGACTTCGCCGGGGTCGTCCACCACGGTGCCGCCTCGAGGTCGGCGGTGGAACGCCGCGGCGGAGCCGGCGTCTTGGTGAGGGGCTCGTCGTGTTCGACGGCGGCTGAGGCGGCGGACACGGGGGCAGGTGTCGGAGCGGGGGCAGCCGGCGGTGCGGCGGCGGGCGGTGCGGCCGCGGGTGTCGGAGCGGGCGGTGCGGCGGCGGCCCGGGCTGGAGCCACGGGCGGCGCTGATGCCGGCACTGCAGGCGCCGGGGCTGCGGCCTTGGCCGGCGGAGTGCGCTGTGCAGCGTCTACGGCCGGATCCGGCTCGATGGTCGGGGTGAGGCCCCAGCGGAAGCCGCCCGCTGCGGGCTCTGCCGAAACGGGCTGGGAGGGAGCAGTGTCGCCTTCGACCGGATCCGGTGCGGACGTCTTCGCGTCGGACCGTTCGGTGGCGGAGGCGGTGTCTGGGCGTTCGGTGGCGGCACGCTCCGCAGGGGTGGCAGGCGCATCCGCGGCCGGAGCGGGCACGGACCGAGGAACGGCGGGTGCGGTGCGAGCCGGCGGCACGACGGGCTCTGGCGTGACCGGCAGGGCGACAGTGGGCGCCGAGTCGGGCCGGGCGACCGCTGCGGAATCGGGCTCGGGCTCGGGCTTGGGCTCGGGCTCGGGCTCGGCGTCAGGCTCGGGCTCGGCGTCAGTCTCGGACTCGGCGTCGTCCATCTCGCTGCCGTCCGCGTTCAGCTGGGCTGCGAGCCAGTCGATGCCGAGGTCGTTGTCGTCGTCGTTTCCGTGCCGCTGGTCAGGCATCAGCTCAGTCCCAGGTCCTCGAGTCCGATGGCCGCGTAGTACGGGTAGCCGGCCGCTTCGATGATCTCGCGTGCGCCGGTGCTGCGGTCCACGACCACGGCGACGCCGGCGATGATGGCGCCCACCTTGAGCAGGGCCTCGATGGCGGCGAGCGGGGATCCCCCGGTGGTGGAGGTGTCTTCGAGCACGATGACTCGCTTGCCGGCGAGGTCGGGGCCCTCGACCTGACGGCCGCGGCCGTGGTCCTTGGGTTCCTTGCGCACCACGAAGGCGTCATAGGCCAGGCCGCGAGCGGCACCCTGGTGCAGAATCGCGGTGGCGACGGGGTCGGCGCCCATGGTCATGCCGCCGACGGCCACGACATCCGGAATGTCCTTGATGAGGTCGAGCATGACCTGGCCGATCAGCGGGGCGACCCGGTGGTCGAGGCTGACCTTGCGGAGGTCGACGTAGTACGTGGCCTTCTTGCCGCTGGTGAGAGTGAAGTCACCGTGAAAGACGGCGTCGGCCGAGATGTAGTCGATGAGTTTTCTGCGGGTATCCATCACAGGGCTACTTTAGGCCAACACGCGCCCGCGCGCCCCGCGCACGATGCAGGCGTGAGCGGGGCGGCGTGATTTAGAAGCTGCGAACGAACTTTCGCTCGGGCACGCGGCCGTAACCATCCTTGTTCACGGCGACGACAGTGCCGATGACGGAGCCGGCGGCAACAAGGGAGATGAGGATCATGAAAACGAACACGGTCGTGCCTTTCGAAGGAAGTTGATGGCCGTGTTCCACGGGCTGTTGCCCGGTAACCGACATCTTTATCAGACCACCAACAACCTTTCAGGACAATCACATAGTTCTGCAGTGACTATGTAGTCTGGCTTCATGGACGTACAGCGCCTCGAGCTCCTTCGCGAACTGGCCGAACGCGGCAGTGTCACGGCCGTCGCGCAGGCCACGCATCGCTCCCCTTCTGCGGTCTCCCAGCAGCTCAAAGTGCTCGAACGCGAGGCCGGTCTGCCGCTCACCGAACGCAGCGGGCGGGGCCTCGTGCTCACGGATGCCGGCCGTGCGCTGGCCGCCAGCGCCACGGACATCGCGGTCGCTCTCGAGCGCGCCACGGCGGTGTGGGACACGTTCCGCAACACGGCCACCGGCGATGTCAGCCTGGTGACGTTCCCCACGGCCGGGCAGATGCTGCTGCCCGGCGCGATCCAGGATCTCGCCAGCCACGAAGGCCTCACCCTGCACTGCACCGACATGGACCCCGAGCTCAGCGACTTTCCGGCGCTCACCTCGGACTATGACATCGTGCTCGCCCACAGCATGCGCGGCCAGCTCACCTGGGGCGGCCGCGGTCTCACCTCGGTACCGCTGATGACCGAGCCGCTGGATGTGGGCATGCCGGCCGACCACCGCCTGGCCGGGCGGGTCTCGCTGGGGGCGAGCGATGTGGTCGGCGAGACCTGGATCGGCGTGCCCGTCGACTACGCGTTCGAGAGGGTGCTGCACGACATCGAATTGCAGACCGGCGGCCGGGCGCGGGTGACGCAGCGGTTCGCCGACATCCGGCTGATCGAGTCGTTCATCATGGCCGGGCTCGGCATCGCCCTCGTGCCCCGATACACCTCCAGCGCCAACCAGCCCGGCCGGATGGTGCTGAAGCCTCTGCGCGGACTGGATTCCGAGCGGCAGATCGTGGCGCTGATGCGGCCCGACCGTGCCGAGCGTCTGGCCGTGCGCACCGTCGTCGATGCCCTGCGCGCCCGGGCGGCCCAGGTGCAGGCCGAACACGCGGCGGCGGCCGGTTGACTCGAGGCAACCCGCGCCCCACCTGCGCAACTCCGCGCGACGGGTTGATAGCGGCACAGCACCGAGCGGGTCGCCCGGAGTCGACGGCGGCCGGGTGCTAGATTTTGCGCGTGCCCGAGGTTCTCTCTGACGTTGCCGTCTCTCCCGCCGTGCGTGCGGCCCTGGCCATCGTCGTGCTGCCGCTGGGTGAGCTGACCGGGGTGGAGTTGCTCACCGGTGGGATGTTCGCCACCACCTACCGGGTCACCCTGGGCGACGGCACCCGGGTGGTCGTCAAGACGGCTCCCACCGACACCGGCCGGCTGCTCGGCTACGAGCTCGACCTGGTGCGCACCGAGGCACTGGTCTACGCGCTGGCCGCGAACCGGCCCGAGCTGCTGATGCCGCGGGTGCTACTCACGGACTTCACCCGCAGCATCCTGGCCAGCGACGTGTTGGTGGCCAGCCACCTCGATGGGGTGCCCCTGCTCGGCCGCAGCACCCCGACCGGCGAGCCTGCCGCCGACCAGCCCGGGCTGCAGCATGACCTCGGCGTGTTCATGGCCCGTCTGCACACCATCAGCGGTGCCGACTTCGGCTACCCCAACCGCGCCGCGGGGCTGAGCGCATCTACCTGGCCGGAGGCGTTCGGGCTCATGGTGGGCGCGCTGCTCGCGGATGCCGACCGCTGGGGCACCGCCGTGCCCACCGCAGAGATTCGGGCGGCCCTGTCCCGGCACCGTGCCGCGCTGGCGGAGGTGAGCGTTCCGGTGCTCGTGCACACCGACCTGTGGGCGGGCAACCTCTTCGTGCACGCCGGCACCGGCCGGCTCACCGGGGTGATCGACACGGAGCGGGCCATCTGGGGCGACCCGTTGTTCGAGCTGGTGGGCGCCGACCCGTTCGGTCGCGGCCCGGCGCCGGCGGCGCTGCTGGCCGGCTACGCATCCGCGGGCGGGGCCCTGCCTCTCGGTACCCCGACCGGCGACGTCAGGCTGCTGCTCTACAGGCTGTACGTCGCCCTCGTTATGGTGGTGGAGATCAGGCCGCGCGGCTACAGCGGCGACTGGGTCGCCGGGCACCGCGCCGCGGCGGAGGGCTGCCTGCGTGCCGCACTGGATGCCCTGATCTGACGAGCTGGCCCGACGGCAGGTGGGCCGCCGCACAACGGCGCAAGAGCCCGGATCACCGCCCGATAGGGTGTGGAGGATGACGCGACGATCACGCCAATCCGACAGGGCCACCGTCGCCGCGCGGTCTAAGACCGTCCGCCGGGCACTCTCCCCCGCCGAGCTGAGGACACTACGCCGCGGTCACCGGAACGGTTCCCGCGTGATTGCCCTTCGACCCGCTCCGATCATCGTCGCGAGCGCCTCCACCCTCGCGGTGATCGCCGCCTGGGTGCTGCTCGTCCTGCGGCCGGAGACACCGAACCACGACCTTTTCACGGCCGTCGCCGTGATGGTCCTGCTCGCCGGATACCTGTTCCAGATCACCTGGGTGGTCTACGTACTCCCAGTGGCGCCGCTCTATACGCGATTGACCATCACCGGCCACACTCCCCCCAGGCACTCCTGGACCCTGTGGGTGCTGCCGGCGACGGTGCCGCTTCTCGTGCTGGCCGTGATCACCCCATGGAGCCTTCGCACCGACGGGTTCGTGCCTGGTGGGCCCCTGGCGGGTGTGCTCGCCACTCACCTGATGTTCTTCACCATCGCCGGGTTGACCTCCGTACTGGTCTGGATGCTCCTGATCGCGCCGCTCGGGCTCCTCGCGGCGTCATTGCTGCCGCACCGCGCGCCCGGAAGAAGCGTGTTCGGCCGGCTGTCGCCCGGTGAACAGCGCTGGACCGCTGCGATCCCGGTCAGCACTGTGGGGTTCGGTCTGTCGATGCCCAACGTCTCCGACGAGGGCGACAGCCGAATCAGCAGAATGGTCCACGACTTCTGGGAACTCATCACCCTGACCGGGGAACCACGGGCCGTGATCGCCAGCTGGGTGTTCATCGCTCTGATGGTGTTCCTGGTCGCCGGACTCGCCAGGTCCACCCGCCGGGCCGCCGGTTAGGCTGGCCGCATGGCTGACATCGAGTGGACCCTCCGTTGGGAAGCCGACCTGTCGGCCGACGACCACACCGCCCTGGCGAGGCTGTTCGGCCGGTACTACCCGGAGCAACAGTCCGTCTTCGTGGGCGCGCGCAGCTGGATGGGCGCCCGCCCGGAAGCAAGGGTGATCGGCTATGACGCCGGCCGTCCGGTCGCCCACCTCGGCTTTGTGCGACGGATGCTGCGCCTGGAGTCCGGCGCCTCGCAGCTGGTCGGCGACGTGGGCCTGGTCGGCGTCGATCCCGACTATCAGGGCACCGGGCTCGGCCGCCGGCTGCTCGCCGAGGCCGCCGCGGCCCTGACCGGCCAGAATCTGCCGTTCGGGTACCTCACCTGCGCGCCCGAACTCGTGGCCTATTACACCGGCGGCGGCTGGCGGCAGTCCCCCGGGCAGGTGACCCGCATGATCGACACCGCGCTGCGCCCGGAGACCTTCACCGGCCCGGCGATGGTGCTGCCGGTGCTCGCCCCCTTCAGCGACTGGCCGGCGGGCCAGACGATCATCCGCGACGGCCTCGAGGTCTAGCGGCGGCGCTAGCGCTGGCGACGGCCTCTGCGCCGACTTGAACCGAAGTTCCCCTTCGGAGCACCGCAAGGGGGACTGTGCGGCAAGTCGACACAGGGGCAACACCGTCACTTGCGCCGAAGTGCCCCTTCAGAGCGCCGCATGGGGAACTGTGCGACAACTCGCGGAACGTCTTCCCCAGGCGGCAGGCCCGCGACAGGCCAGTTGCGGCCCCGAGCACACCCCGGAGAGGGGCAACCGGCAAGTCACTTCAGGAGCTCTAGCGGGCGGCGCCCGGCAACGCAGAGACGGCCGACCGGTAGCGGTCGAGCACGATGTCGACGAGCGCGGCGGGCGGCTCCTCACCCTCCACCAGCAGCGGGGCGCTCACGACGTCGGCGCCGGCCCCCCGGGCGAGCGCAGCGAAGGTTCCCGGCGCGAGGAGGTAGCTCGCCACGACCACCCGGGCGTCCGGCGCTTGCAGGCGCACGGCGGCCACGGCATCCGCCAGACGCGGCTCGGCGGCGGCGATGAACGCCACGGTCACCGGCCTGCCGATCAGCGCGGCCAGCTGCCGGCCGGCGGTGTGGCAGTCGGCGACGGCGTTCGCGTCGCTCGAGCCAGCCGCGGCGAGAACGACTCGGTCGTCCGCGGCCAGTCCACACTCGGTGAGACGGTCGGCGAGAAGACGGGCCAGGCGCTCGTCGGGGCCGAGGGCGTCGGTGACGACGACCGGTCGCGGCTGCGCGCCGGCCACCGCATTGGCGAGGTCGAATCGCACGTGGTACCCGGCGGAGATCAGCAGCGGCACGATGACGGCAGCCCGGCCGGGTTCTGCGGTGGCCAGGCAGTGCGGAACATCGGGTTGCTGCACATCGACGAAGCCACCCACCACACGGGCGGCCGGGTCGGTGCTGGCCAGCCGGCGGGTCACCGCGTCGACGAGAGCGAGCACGGCGTGCTGGGCGGCGATGCTGCGGGAACCGTGCGAGGCGGCCAGCAGGAGCGGTGCGGCATCCGGTGCCGGACCGGCGCCCATCACGCTGCGGCGGTCGCGGCGGCCCGGTCGGCGGTGAGTCGCACCTGCACGACACCGGCCTCCACCCGCACGGGGAACGTGGCCAGGGTGAGGTCGGGGTTGCTGAAGCACTCGCCGGTGCCCAGGTCGTAGACCTGCTTGTGCAGCGGTGACGTCAGGGTGTCGCTGTCTCCGTGCGAGCCGACGATTCCGCGGCACATCACGAACGACCCGGTGGCGGGGTCCTGGTTGGAGACGGCGTAGACGGTGCCGCTGGGCATCACCACCAGGGCGAGCTGCTCGCCGTCGACGAGAGCGGCCTCGGCCCAGAGCGGCTCGAGCTGGCTGATCTCGCAGACGCTCGCCCAGCCGGTGGCGGCGTCGACCCGGCGCGTGGCCGTGGTGCCTTCAGTGTTCAGCATGATGCCCCTCGAGTTCTCGGCGCCAAGCCTGCAGGGCGGCGCCATCCAAGGCTACCCAGGCAGCCCGAGGTTTCCATGGGACCAAGGACTCTCTTATCTGCCGCCTGGAACTGGCTGAATAGACAGACGCTACACAGGTCGGCGCGATGCCGCCCGCGGCGTCGGAACACGCGGCCGGACTAATCCCGAGAGGTGCCGCGATGACACTGAACACCCCCCAGCAACCCCGCCGTGTGCTCGTGATCGGTGGCGGCCCGGCCGCGCACCGGTTCGCCGAGGCGATGGATGCCCGCGGCCGCGCTGCCGGCGACGATGCCCGCCCGATCGACGTCACCGTCATCGGCGAAGAAACGCACCTCCCCTACGACCGGGTGTCGCTCTCGCACCGTCTGGGCGGACCCGAAGACCTCACCCTGGGCGACCCGGCGTTCTGGCAGTCCGAGTACGTGCACTACCGCGGTGGCAGCCGCGTCACCGCCGTGGACGCCGCGGCGCAGACCGTGACCCTCGACGCCGGTGACGTGCTCGCCTACGACGACCTGGTCTTCGCCACCGGTTCGAGCGCCTTCGTGCCGCCGGTGCCCGGCGCCGACAGCGGCGTGGTCTACCGCACCATCGAAGACGTGGACTTCCTGGTGAGCGAGACCGCCCGCCTGAAGGCCAAGTTCGGCCGGCCGGCGAACGTCACCGTGATCGGCGGTGGGCTGCTCGGGCTCGAGGCCGCCGGCGGTGTGCAGCGCCTGGGCGCGAACACCACCATCGTGGATGGCGCCACCTGGCTGATGCCCACCCAGCTGGACCAGGGCGCCGGCATGGCGCTCGGCCGCCTGATCGACGCGCAGGGCATCGCTCTCGAGCTGGGCCACCGGCCCACCGAGATCCTCGTCGCCGAGACCGGGCAGGTGCTCGGCCTCACCCTCGACGACGACCGGCAGATCAACGCCGACCTGATCGTCTGGTCCATCGGCATCCGTGCCCGCGACGAACTGGCCCGCGCGGCAGGCCTGGAGATCGGCCCGCGCGGCGGCATCGTGATCGGCGACGACTGCGCCACGTCGGTGCCCGGCATCTGGGCGATCGGCGAGGTCGCCAGCGTCGACGGCCGCTGCATCGGACTCGTCGCCCCCGCGAACGCGATGGCCGAGGTCGTGGCCGACCGCATCAACGGCGGCGAGGCCGTGTTCCCCGGCATCGACGACGCCACCAAGCTCAAGCTCTCCGGCGTGGAGGTGGCCAGCTTCGGCGACGCCTTCGGCACCGGCGACCGGGCCCTCGAGGTCGTCTACGCCGACCCCGCCCGCGGCCTCTACCAAAAGGTCGTCGTCTCCAGCGACGCGAAAACCCTGCTCGGCGGCATCTTCGTCGGCGACGCGTCACCGTACCTGTCGCTGCGCCCGCTGCTCGGCCGCGAGCTGCCCGCCGAACCCGGCGCCTACCTGTCCGCCTCCGGCGCCGAGCTGCCCTCCAGCTCGGACATGCCCGACGACGCCCAGCTGTGCTCGTGCAACGACGTCTCCTTCGGCACCGTGCGCGCAGCCATCCGCGGCGACCACGGCGACCCGGTCACCGAGCTCGGCGCCCTCAAGGCCTGCACCCGGGCCGGCACCCAGTGCGGCTCCTGCGTGCCACTGCTCAAGAAGGTGCTCGAAACCGAGCTGACCAACGCCGGCCTCGAGGTCTCGAAGGCGCTCTGCGAGCACATCTCGATCAGCCGCAGCGAACTCTTCGAGTCGGTGCGGGTGCTACAGCTGAGCTCGTTCGACCAGATCATGGAACGCTTCGGCACCGGCCTCGGCTGCGACGTCTGCAAGCCCACCATCGCGTCGATCCTCGCGTCGCAGTCCTCGGCGTACATTCTGGATGCCGGCCGCGGCGGGCTGCAGGACACCAACGACCGGGCCCTCGCGAACATGCAGAAGGACGGCAGCTACTCGGTGGTCCCGCGCATCCCCGGCGGTGAGATCACCCCGGAGAAGCTCATCGTGATCGGCCAGGTCGCCGCGGAATTCAACCTGTACACCAAGATCACCGGCGGCCAGCGGATCGCCCTGTTCGGCGCCCGGCTCGACCAGCTGCCGGACATCTGGCGCACCCTGGTGGATGCCGGGTTCGAATCCGGTCAGGCCTACGGCAAGAGCCTGCGCACGGCGAAGTCGTGTGTCGGGTCGGCCTGGTGCCGCTTCGGGGTGCAGGATTCGGTGGCGCTGGCGATCATGCTGGAGAACCGGTATCGCGGACTGCGCGCGCCGCACAAGTTCAAGTTCGGGGTCTCCGGCTGCGCCCGCGAGTGCGCAGAGGCACGAGCCAAGGACATCGGCGTCATCGCGACCGAGCTCGGCTGGAACCTCTACGTCGGCGGCAACGGCGGCTTCCAGCCTGTGCACGCCGTGCTGCTGGCCAAGGACCTGGACGAGGACACCCTGGTGAAGTACATCGACCGGTACCTGATGTACTACATCCGCACCGCCGACCGCGTGCAGCGCACCGCCAGGTGGCAGGAAGACCTCGAGGGCGGCATCGACCACGTGTACGACGTGGTCGTGAACGACTCCCTCGGCATCGCCGCCGACCTCGAGGCCGCCATGGCCGGGCACATCGACGTCTTCGAAGACGAGTGGGCGGCCACCCTGGCCGACCCCGAGCGCCTGCGCCGGTTCCGGCCGTTCGTGAACGCGGACACCCCCGACCCGTCACTCCTCCAGGTGATCGACCGCGGTCAGCCCCGACCGGCCCGCCCCGAAGAACGCGACGGCTCCAGCGCCGCCGGCCCGGTGCACCTGGCCGGCCTCACCATCCCGGTGCGCCGGGACGGCGTCGACGTTCCGGTCTCCGCGGCCACCGGCGCGGAGTAGCTCATGGCCCTCGGTCTCGACTACACGGGGAAGCGGGTTCTCGTGGTGGGCAGTGCCCGGACGGCGCGCCGCGTTCTGGCGCGCTACCTGGCCGCCGGCGCGACCGTGTACCAGCTGGCCGAAGCCGGCACCACTGCTGGCGCCATCGGTACCACCGGCACGGCCGCGCCGGTCGCACCAGCGGTGCCCGGGGTGCTCACCCCGGCCTTTCCCCGCTCGATCGGCGCCTGGGATGCGCTCATCGCCGCGGTCGACCTGGTCGCCGTCGTGGAGACCAGCCCGCACACCGACGCCGTCATCGCCGCGGCCTGCGCCAGGCACCGCACCTGGCTGAGCCGGGAAACTGCGGCATCGACATCCCCCGTCGGATCGGTCACCCTCGTCGGCGGCGGACCCGGGCTCGAAAAACTGCTCACGGTGGGTGCGATGGCGGCCCTGAACGCCGCCGACATCGTCTACTACGACCGGCTGGGACCGACCGACCGGCTGGACGACTGGGCGCCGGGCGCCGAGCACGTCGATGTGGGCAAGGCTCCCGGGCACCACGCGATCCCGCAGCGTGATGCCGAGCGGATGATGGTGACGTCGGCCCTGGGCGGCCTCACCGTCGTGCGGCTCAAGGGCGGCGACCCGTTCGTGTTCGGCCGCGGCGGTGAAGAGGTGCTCGCCTGCCGCGCCGCCGGTGTGCCGGTCACCGTGATCTCGGGCGTGACAAGCGCGATCGCCGTGCCCGCGGCTGCGGGCATCCCGGTCACCCACCGCGAGGTCAGTCACCTGTTCACGGTGGTCTCCGGGCATGCCCCGATCAGCGACACCGAACTGACCCACCTCATCGGCCTGGGCGGCACCATCGTGGTGCTGATGGGCATCGGCACCCTGCAGCAGATGGTCGCCGGTCTCGCCCGGCTGGGGATGCGCACCGACATGCCCGTCGCCATCGTGGAGCGGGGTTTCGCCCACGACCAACGCACCACCCTCGGCCGACTGGACACCATCGGCGCGCTCGCGACCCACGCCGGGGTGCGCTCCCCGGCCGTGGTGGTCATCGGCGAGGTGGTGGCCCTGGCCGCGCACGGCGACGACGACGCCGCCCAGCTGCTGCGCGAGGCCGCGGAACTGGCGACTTAGGCTCGTTCCCGCCGGGCGTAGAGGGCGCCGACTTGCCACAAAATGCCCCTTCCCGGGCGCTGAATGGGGACATAGGGGCAAGTCGGCGAGTGAGAACACGGTCACTTGCCGCAAAGTGCACCCTTCCCGCGCTCGAAGGGGCACTTAGCGGCAAGTCGGCGGGGAGCGCACAGCAAAGACGGTGATTCTGCCGCCATTCGACTGCGCCGCCGAGGTGAGCGCGAACCACCGCCTTCTCTGCCGCCTCCGCCCGGCCCCGGGCTGGAGGCGGTCAGGCTCTACCGTGCGATACCCGGGTGCGCCTCGACAGGGAGTCGACGATGACCGCCAGCAGCAGCACCGCGCCGGTGATCATGTAGCGGATCGACGAGTCCAGGTTGAGCAGGGTGAGGCCGCTGGAGATCGACTGGATGACCAGGATGCCCAGCAGAGCGGAGAACGCGCTGCCGCGGCCGCCGAAGAGGCTGGCGCCGCCGATCACCGCCGCTGCGATGGCGTTCAGGTTGGTGTCACCGCCACCCGAACCCTGGTTGGCCGCGGCCAGCCGGCCGGCGGCGAGGATGCCGCCCAGAGCCGCGAAGGTGGAGGTGAGCACGAACACCGACACGTACACCCGGGTGACGTTGATGCCCGACCGGCGGGCGGCCTCCACGTTGCCGCCGACGGCGTAGACCGACCGGCCCCAGCGGGTGCGGGTGAGGAAGAAGTTCATCAACACGACGAGCGCGAGGAAGAGCACGAACGAAGCGCCCACGCCGCGGGTCTGGTTGAGGTACCAGGTCGGCACGGCGAGCACCAGGAGCAGGAAGACGCTTCGCACCGCGATCGACCCGGCCGGCACGGCCGAAAGCCCTGCCGCGGCCCGACGGTTCGCGGTGACGAAGAGCTGGGCCGCGTAGGCGAGCGCCGTCAGCACCACCAGCACGTAGGAGAGCCAGTCGGGCAGGAACCACTGCTGGGCGAACTGCACGATCCAGGAGTCGAACGGGAGGTTGATCGACCCTGTGGAGCCGAGCACCCACAGTTGCAGGCCGAGGAAGCCGAGCAGCCCGGCCAGGGTGATCACGAAGCTCGGCACGCCGAACCGGGTGTAGAGGAAGCCGTAGAGCAGCCCGATGACCAGTCCGGCCAGCAATGAGGCCAGCAGGGCCACCGGCAGGGGCCAGCCCAGGTTGACAAAACTGACCGCCAGGATGGCTGCCGACAGGCCGCTCACCGACCCGACCGACAGGTCGATCTCGCCCAGCAGCAGCACGAGCACGATGCCGACCGAGATCGTGCCGACGGCCGCGCACTGCAGGGTGAGGTTGACGAGGTTGGTGCTGGAGAGGAAGTTGGGGTTGAGCAGCGAGAACGCCACCCAGATGACGATCAGGCCGATGACGACGGGCAGCGAGCCGATGTCGCCCGAGCGCACCCGTCTGCCGAAGGCGCGCACCGCGCCGCCGATGCCGTGCTGCTGAATGAGGCGTTCGTCTTGCAGGTCGGCCGCCACGGCCGACAACCGAACCGTTTCGGTGGGCGGGGCGGTGCCCTCCGGGCCTGCCGGCGGCGGGGTCGAAGTCGGGGTCGTCATGGCCGTTCCTCCTCTGGGAGTGCGCTGTCGGTGGCTGCGCCCGCCGGAACGCCGGTCTCGGCGTCCGCGGAGTCCACCCGTGCCTGGGCACGCCGGGTCACGGCGTTGTCGCTGGCACCGGTGATGGCCGCGATGATCTCCTCGTAACTGACGTCGGCCACCTTGAACTCGCCGTTGTTGCGGCCCAGGCGCAAGACCACGATGCGGTCGGCGACGGCCTGCACATCCGCCATGTTGTGACTGATCAGCACCACGGCGAGCCCACGTTCACGCAGTCGCTCGATGAGGTTGAGCACCTCGGCGGTCTGGGCCACGCCCAGGGCAGCGGTGGGCTCGTCGAGGATCACGATGCGCGGCTCGCCGATCAGCGACCTGGCGATGGCCACGGTCTGGCGCTGGCCGCCGGACAGCGACGCCACCGGAATACGCACCGACGGGATCCGCGCCGACAGCTGCCGCAGCAGCTCCCAGGAGCGTTTCTCCATCTCGACCTCATTGATGGTGCCCCGGCCGAGTTCGTGGCCGAGGAACAGGTTGGCGACCACGTCGAGGTTGTCGCACAACGCGAGGTCCTGGTAGACGGTGGCGATGCCCAACGCGCCGGATTCGGCCGGGTTGTTGATCGAGACCGACCTGTCGCCGTCGGTGATGGTGCCGCCGTCCTTGGGGTGCACACCGGCGAGGATCTTGATCAGGGTGGACTTACCGGCACCGTTGTCGCCGACCAGCGCGACGACCTCACCGGAGTAGATGTCGAGGTCGATGGCGGTGAGGGCCTGCACGGCGCCGAAGTTCTTGTCGATCCCACGCATGGAGAGCACGAGTTCGCCGGTGGGTGCGCCGTGCACGGGTTCGGGGGAAAGCACGGTCATTATGAGTCCTCTGTTTGCAACTGCCGGAGTCCGGCTGGAGGAGCCGGTGGGGCCGGCCGGGGATCGAATCGTGGGTAAGATCCCCGGCCGGCGTCTGTGGCCGCCGCGTTACTGCAGGCCGGCGGCCGCGCAGGCGTCCGCGTATTCAGCTGTGCAGATCTCGTCGACGGTGTAGAAATCGTCGGCGATCACGGTGTCCTGAATGTTGTCGACGGTGACGACGACCGGGGTGAGCAGGGTCGCGGGGATGCCGTCCACCTCGGTGTCTGCCTCCGGCGTCTCGCCGCGAGCGAGCTGGTCGGCCACCTCGGCGGCCAACTCCGCTTCCAGCTTGATCGCCTTGTAGACCGTCATGTACTGGTCGCCGGCAACGATGCGCTGGATACCGGTGAGCTCGGCATCCTGACCGGTGACCGGCGGGATCGGTTCGACTCCAGCGGCCCGCAGCGCCGCGATGGCGCCGCCCGCCGTGCCGTCGTTGGCCGCGTAGACACCCGAGATCTGGTCACCGAACTGTCCGATCTGGCCGGCCGCGAAGTTCTGGGCTTCCTCGGCGAGCCAGTCTGGTGTGTCGAACTCGGCCAGGACCGGGATGCCGCTCTCGTCGATGACCGAGTGGGCGCCCTTCTTGAACAGGGTGGCGTTGCCGTCGGTGGGCGACCCGTTGATCATGATGATTCCCGTGGTCGTGCCGTCGGCCTGCAGCCGCTCCACCAGGGCTTCGCCCTGGAGGACTCCGACCTGTTCGTTGTCGAAGGAGATGTAGTAGGCCACCTGGCCACCCTCGATGAACCTGTCGTAGGCGATCACGGGCACATCCTGCGCGGTGGCGTTCGCGACGATGCTGGCTGCCGCCGCACCGTCGACCGGGTCGAGGACCATGACCTCGATGCCCTCGGTGAGGGCCGACTCAGCCTGCTGCTGCTGCTTCGAGGCATCCTGGTCGGCGTTGGCGTAAACGACCTCGTAATCGCCGAGCGTGGCGAGGTGGGCTTCAAAGAGCGGGCGGTCGAATTCTTCGTACCGGGCGGTCTGGGATTCGGGGAGGAGCAGGCCGATCTTGATGGCATCGCCGGAGCCGCCGCCATCGGTGCTGTCGGAGTCGGAACCGTTCGATGTGCACGCGGTCAGGGTTCCTGCGGTAGCGATCAGAGCGATCGCCAGGAGCGCGAGCCTTTTCCTGGGTTTTCTCATGATGTGCCTCCTACTGTGACCACCCTCGTTGGCGGTGTAACGAGCATGGCCCCGGTGCCAAATGCCGTCAAGGCTTGAACTCAAGAGGCCAAACCGCCCCTTTCGGGCGTTTTTTCGGGGGCCGCGAGGGGCAGGATCCCACCGATTCCGGGCAGGATGTCGGGCACCGGGCCACCGGCCACGGTGCGCACCGCATCCTCCGGCCGGCCGGCCGTGATCTGGGCCCGATCGATGGCGAAGAGCACGGCACCGAGCACCTCGGCGCGCTCACCCAACTCCCCCTTGACCACGTCGGGCACCCCGGATGCCGTGGCGAGAGTGGATCGCTCGAGGGCATGCCGCAACGGGCTGAGCAGGAGCTCGCCGGCCTCGGCCAGCTCACCGCCCACGACGATGCGGTGCGGGTCGAGCAGGTTGCTCAGGCCGGCGAGCGCGATGCCGAGGTGCCGCCCGGCGTCGGCGATCACCCGCAAGGCCCTGGCGTCTCCGGCTTCGGCGCGCAACAGGATGTCGCGCAGCTTCACATCGCCATGGCTGCCGGGGAACTTCGCGGCCAGGGCGGACGCTCCCACCAGGGTCTCCAGGCAGCCCCGGTTGCCGCACCGGCAGACCAGCCCCTGTTCGTCGAGGGTGAGGTGGCCGATCTCGCCGGCCTTGCCGTTGCCGCCGCGGTAGACCCGGCCGTCCACGATCAGGCCGGCGCCCACACCGTGCGACACCCGCAGGTAGGCAGCCTGCCCGATGCCCATCGCGGCACCCAGCCTGTGCTCGCCGAGCGCGCCGAGGTTGGCCTCGTTGTCGACGAACACCGGCCGGTGCAGCCGGGCCTCGAGTTCCTCGGCGACGGGCACGCCGTCCCAGCCGCGCAGCAGGCCGGCCGTGGCGATGATGCCGGTGCGCGGGTCGACCGGCGCGGCCAGGCCCACCCCCACCGCGAGCACCTCGTCGAGTCCGGCGCCGACCGAATCGGTCATGTCCTGGATGAGCAGCATCACCCTGTCGAGTTCACTGTCGGCTCGGTGGTCGCGGGCGAGCGGCAGCATCCGCTCGGCCAGCACCTGGTGACCCGCGTCGGCCAGCGCCAGCCGCAGCTGCCGATTGGACACGTGCAGCCCCACCACGAGGCCCAGTTCGCGGGCGAGCGTGACCCGCACCGCCCGGCGGCCGCTGCGCGAGGTGGGAGTGGTCTGCAGCACGCCGGTCGCGGCCTGCTCCTTGACGATGTTGGACACCGTCGCCGGCGAGAGTCCCGTGACCCCGGCGAGTTCCACCTGGGTGAGGGCGCCGTAGTGGGTGATCGCGTCGAGGATGCGGGCGCGGTTGGCTTCACGCAGGGACGACTGCGACCCGGGATTGCGGCGGCTGCTCACGCCACTCACGATACAACTCGCCACCGTGGATGCCGCGGAACGGCTCGTGAGACCGCGAGCGGGTTAGCGCATGGCGTCGGCAAGAGCGCCGCCCAGCCAGCGCTCCACCTCACGCTGCGAGCGCAGACGCACCACAACGAGCTCGTCGCCCGGGCCGGTACAGCAGGCGCCACCCGCGCGGTCGGCGCTGAAACACGGATCGCGAGTCCGAGTGTGGGCCGGATAGGTCGGCTAGCGCTTGAGCGGGGCCCATCGTGGCAGGTCGTGCACGATGTGCTGACGCTCGATCTGCGGAGGATCGCGTACAAGCCGGATGGACGAGCTGATGTACAAGAACGCCAGCAGCGCATCCACGACCGCGCTGAGTACGCCGGTGAGTTGTGGGTCCGTTGATCCCGAGACAACCCCGAACACGGAGTTGGCCAGGTTGAGAATCAGGAGCGCGCCCAGGACGAACCCGGCTCGCGGCCGAGAGGTCATGCGCCACCAGGCGCGGGGCGGCTCGATCGGTTCGTCTGATCCACGGAATGAGCGCACCCCGCCGAAAACGACGAGGACAACGAACACGTTGGCCATCACCGAGCTGAGCGGATCCGAGAATAGCCGCGGAACGACCGCACCATTGAGAAAGGCCAGTAAGCCCACACCGATGATGACGATGTAGGCGATCTTCCAACGCTTCTTGCGGATGCGGAGCATGGCCAGAGCCTAGCGGCCACGACACCGCATCGAGGCGTGGCCGAGCACCCCCATCTGGGTCGGCGATCGAGGGGTGGTCCTTCGTTGTGTGGTGATCATGGCTTGGTCACGGCACCGGCCGGCGGGGCGGATAGCTTCGTGCGCCCAGGCAAAAAGACCGAGATGACAATTCCGACGGCTGCGATGGCCAACAGAGGCACCATCGCCGCCAGATACCCGCCCGCATTTGCATCCGCGTTCAACACGAGGAGGGTGCTCACGATGGCGGTGCCGAAGCTCGACCCGAGATTCGAGACGCTGCGGGAGAGCCCGCTGATCTCCCCCTGCTGCTCTTCGGGGAAGGCCGACTGAACTATGTTGACGCTCGGCGTGAGCATCAACCCGATCCCGAGGCCGAGCACCAGCAACCCGGGCGCGAACGCCCAGGCACCTGGCACCGTCGCCACGACAAGCAGGAGGAGCAAGCCGATGCCCGTGACCACGAAGCCGACCAGGATCAGCGATCGCTGCGCGAACCGCCGCACCAGCGAGCCGGCGGCGAGAGAGGACACCAGGATACCGACCGTGGCGGCGCTGAAAATGACCCCGGTCTCGATCGAATCGTAGTTGCGGACGAACTGGAGATAGCTCGCCACGAGCATCGAAATACCCATCAACAGCAGCCACTGGAAATTCTGGGTGACCAGCCCCAGGTTGGAGACCCGGTTCCGGAACAGCGCGGTCGAAAGCAGCGGCTCACGCCCCTTCCGCTCCAGCCGCCGCACCCACCAGAAGAACAGCGCGATCACACCGATCCCCGCCGCCATCAGCACGAGCGCTGCGAGCAGGTTGCTGTCGGTGGCGAGGATGCCCATCACGAAGACGATCAGCCCCAGTGCCGACAGCACGGCCCCGATGACGTCGAAAGGCTTGTCGGGTTCACTGGCGCGCGGATCCTTGAGCCGCACGGCGAGGATCAGGATGACCACGATGACAAGCGCCTGGAAGATGAATGCCGCCCGCCAGCTGATGGTCGAGGCGATCCATCCGCCGATCAGGGGCCCCGTGGCCGCACCGACGCCGCCGGCCGCGCTGACGAGGCCGAAGGCGCGCGCCCGCTCGGCGACGCCGGTCCAGTACATGGTGACCAGGATGTAGACCGGGGGGATGAGCAGGGCGGTACCGGCGCCCTCCAGGATCGAGTTGCCCAGGATGAGCACGCCCAGGCCGGGCGACATCGCACTGATGACGGCCCCCACCCCGTAGACGGCCAGGCCGAGCACCAAACAGGTCTTCCGCCCCAGCTGATCCGTCAGTTTGCCGAACGGGATCATCAGGGCCGCCATCACGAGCAGGAACAGGGTGATCGACAGCTGGATGCCCTGGACCGAAGTGTCGAGGTCCTCGCTCATATCGTTGAGCATGACGTTCATGTTCGAGCCGGCGAAGGAACAGATGAACTGCGCGAGGGCCAACGGCAGCAACGACCACAACGTGGTGGTGCCGCTTCGTACCCCCGCAGGTGATGACATCGTGCCTCCCAGGTGACTTCGGTACTCGCGTACTGAACGTTGCCTGTGATTGCACCTCTCCGCTATCACCCGGTCCGGGTGAGGACGAGTACCGCCCACGCCCGTCGCGGCGTCTACCTCGAGGTTCAGGGGCCGCCGAGCCAGCTTTCGATCCGATGGTGGTCGGGCGTGAAGCCGTGGCCGACACCCCAGAGAACCGCCTGGGTTCGACTGGCGACACCGATCTTGCCGTAGACGCTGCGGATGTACGACTTCACGGTGTTGGGACTGAGATAGGTGAGCGCCGCCACTTCGGCGTTGCTCTTACCCTGGGTGATGAGCGCCAGGATCTCGGACTCGCGGTCCGTGATCCCCTCGCGGCGCCCCGGCCAGTCGAGGCCCGGTGCGCTGCCCGACCGCTGCGGAGGGTCACTCACGACGATCTCGCCGGCATGGACTGCTTCCAGGGCCGCGACGAGGTCCCGGGCCGGCAAGGTTTTCGAGAGGTAGCCGCTGACGCCCCGCTCCAGCGCATCGCTGATGAGCGCAGGCTGGAAGTTCCAGGTGTACATAACGACGCGACCGGCCCGTGGGTTCCGAACGAGAGCCGAGAGCTCCGACAGATCGGATTCGGGCTGGGCGAAGGAGTCGTACAGCACGATGTCGGTGCGATCGGAGAGACCCGCGTTCGCATCGATCTCCGCGACAAGCACCCGATCCCGATAGTGATCGAACATGTGCGCCAGGCCCTTGAGCACAATGTCATAGTCATCGACCAGGGCGACAGTCACAGGCTGGGACGAAGACATAGTAGGACGTTACAGCCCGTTGCCGTGGATGAGTTACACCCCTAGGGGTGTACCGCGGCCTCCGTGAGGGTGTTTGGCTGGTCATCGCCCAGCAACCGCTGGTCACAACGAACGCTCAGCCCCACCCAACAGGAAGGAGACCACAATGCTTGGTCTCATCATCAGCCTCATCGTCGTCGGCATCATCGCCGGCGCCATCGCTCGCCTCGTCGTGCCCGGCCGGCAGAACATCAGTATCCCGATGACCATCGTGCTCGGCATCGTCGGGTCCTTCGTCGGCGGATTCCTCGGCTTCCTGATCTTCCAGCACGACCCGATGGACGGCTTCTTCCAGCCGGCCGGCGTCATCGGATCCATCATCGGCGCGATCATCGTGCTCCTGATCTACATCCGCGTCAGCAGCCGTCGCAGCGTTCAGCACTAGCCGGTCTCCCGGTGGTCGCCACCTGGCCGGCCACCGGGACCGCAGGCAGGGAGCGCAACCCTGACAGGCCCGGCGGAGGCTCGTGGCTCAGCGCGTGGCGAGCCGGGTCGCCAAGCCCGGGTAACCGATCACAATGCCGTCGGAGTCGACGGTCAACTCGACCTGATCGTCGCCACCGGCGCCGCGGTACCGGACCAGGCCGGGCGTCAACGAGGCATACACCTGGTCGCTCCGAATCACCCGCAGGGACGGTATCTCGATCCAGGCCATCACCAGCGGGGTCTCCGGCACGGTCCCAGTCAGCAGCCGCAGGCGCCGGATCGGCATGGTGTTCGTCACAGGGCACAGGCCGATGTCGCAGTCGAGCGCACCGTCGATGCTGCCTGGTTCGGCAAGGCCGGCGGGCGGAAGGCCGGCATCACCCTGCATCTGGGTCAGGGCTGCCCAGTGGTTGTTCTGATCCCGGGTGAGCGCGAGTGAACGCATCCACCCGGCGCCGTGCGCACTGATATCGACTGTAAGGGTGCACCAGGAATCGGTGGCGTCCAACGCCCAGGCGGTGGCATAGCCGGCCGTGACCGAGGTTCCCTCGGCCTTCAGGCCGCTCTGCCCGATCTCGATCAACGCCCGATCGATGCGGTCAGGGTCGTCCTGCCCTCGCCACGCCACATCCGACTGCTTCATGCGCCCATGGTGCCTGGGTGACGCCGGTACGTAAAGGCGGAAGGCCGCCTTTACGTACCGGGCTAGGTGTTCTGGGGGAAGCCCAGGTTGATGCCGCCGTGGCTGGGGTCGAGCCAGCGGGCGGTGACGGCCTTCTCGCGGGTGTAGAAGTTGATGCCGGCGGGGCCGTAGGCCTTGGCGTCGCCGAAGAGGGAGTCCTTCCAGCCGCCGAACGAGTGGTAGGCCACCGGCACCGGGATCGGCACGTTGATGCCGACCATGCCCACCTGCACCTCGTGCTGGAAGCGCCGGGCGGCACCGCCGTCGTTGGTGAAGATCGCGGTGCCGTTGCCGTAGCGGCTGGCGTTGATGACGGCCACGCCGTCGGTGTAGCTGGCCACCCGCAAGACGCTGAGCACCGGGCCGAAGATCTCGTCTGTGTAGACGGCCGAGTCCAGGCTGACCTTGTCGAACAGAGTGGGGCCGAGCCAGAAGCCGGATGCCTCGCCGTCGACCTCGATCCCACGCCCGTCGACCACGACCTCCGCGCCGTCGGCCAGGGCGATATCGATGTAGCCGGCGACCTTGTCGCGGTGTGCCTCGGTGATCAGCGGGCCCATGTCGCAGCCGCGCATGCCGTCGCCCACGGTGAGGCCCTTGACGCGCTCGGCGATCTTGGCGATGAGCTC
The DNA here is from genome assembly GCF_052113745.1 of Cryobacterium sp. W22_MBD10_FK3. Taxonomy (NCBI): domain Bacteria; kingdom Bacillati; phylum Actinomycetota; class Actinomycetes; order Micrococcales; family Microbacteriaceae; genus Cryobacterium; species Cryobacterium sp. W22_MBD10_FK3. The sequence goes on along the minus strand of NZ_JBGQOH010000017.1, from coordinate 39,280 downwards.
GTCGGCGACGGGTTCGACGGCCACGATCACGCTGATGGCCATGCAGCGCTCCCCCGCCGAACCGAAGCCGGCGTTCACCGCGGCATCCGCGGCCAGGTCGAGGTCGGCATCCGGCAGCACCAGCATGTGGTTCTTAGCGCCGCCGAGGGCCTGCACCCGCTTGCCGTGCTGCGCTGCGGTCTCGTAGATGTACTTGGCGATCGGGGTGGAGCCGACGAAGGAGATGGCCTGCACGTCGGGGTTGACCAGGAGCGCGTCCACGGCCTCCTTGTCGCCGTGCACCACGTTGAGCACGCCGTTCGGCAGCCCGGCCTCGGTGAACAGGGCGGCCAGCCAGTTGGCGGCGGACGGGTCCTTCTCGCTGGGCTTCAGCACCACGGTGTTGCCGGCGGCGATGGCGATCGGGAAGAACCAGAGCGGCACCATGGCCGGGAAGTTGAACGGGCTGATGATGCCGACCACGCCGAGCGGCTGGCGCAGGGTGTAGACGTCGACGCCGGTGGAGACGTTCTCGGAGAACTCGCCCTTGGCCAGGTGCGGCAGGCCGAGCGCGAACTCGACCACCTCGAGCCCGCGGGCGATCTCGCCGAGGGCATCGGAGGTGACCTTGCCGTGCTCGTTGGTGAGGATGTCGGCCAGCTCACCCTTGCGGGCATTGAGCAGCTCGCGGAAGGTGAACATGACGCCCTGGCGTTTGGCGATGGAAGCGTCGCGCCAGGCGGGGTAGGCGGCCTGAGCCGACGCGACGACGGTGTCGACATCGGCGGCGGAGGCCAGGGACACCAGGCGCTGCACTGCGCCGGTGGCCGGGTTGTAGACGGGTGCGGTGCGGGTCGAGGTTCCGGCGCCCTGGGCGCCGTCGATCCAGTGGGTGAGGACGGGAAGGTCGGTCATGTCAGTCGATTCTGTTGGGGGTGAGAGCTAGGAGAGGAGATCGAGGGAGAGAACCTCGTCGTAGATGGCCAGGGCCTCGGCCACCTCGGAGTCGGTGACCACGCAGGGCGGCACCACGTGGATGCGGTTGTCCTGCACGAAGGGCACCAGGTTGCGGGCCAGCAGCTCGGATTTGATCCGGGCCATCACGGCGGCAGCCACGGGCTCCCTGGTCTCCCGGTCGGCCACGAGCTCGATCGCCCAGAAGACGCCCTCGCCGCGCACCTCCCCGACGATCGGGTGCTTGGCCTTGAGCGCTTCGAGCCCCGGGCCGATGGCCTCGGCGCCGACGCGGGCCGCGTTCTGCACGATGCCCTCGGCCTCCATGGCGTCCAGCGCCGCCACGATCGAGGCCATCGCCAGCGGATGCCCGCTGTAGGTGAGACCGCCGGGGAACACCGTCGTGTCGAAGTCGGCGGCGATGGCATCCGAGATGATGACGCCGCCGACGGGGATGTAGCCCGAGTTCACTCCCTTGGCGAAGGTGATCAGGTCGGGCACCACGCCCGAGCCCTCGAAGGCGAACCAGCGCCCGGTGCGGCCGAAGCCGACCATGACCTCGTCGAGGATGAGCAGGATGCCGTATTTGTCGCACAGCGCCCGCACTCCGGCGAGGTAGCCGGGCGGTGGCATCAGCACTCCAGCGGTGCCGGGGATCGACTCGAGCAGCACTGCTGCGATCGAGCTGGCGCCCTCGCTCTGGATGACCCGTTCCAGGTGCTGCAGCGCCCGCTCGCACTCGCGCTCCGGGGTGCGGGCCCAGAACTCGCTGCGGTAGAGGTACGGCCCGAAGAAGTGCACGTGTCCGCGGGCGAACTCGTTGGGGATGCGCCGCCAGTCGCCGGTGGCGACGATGGCCGCGCCGGTGTTGCCGTGGTACGACCGGTAGGTGGAGAGCACGGTGTCGCGCCCGGTGTGCAGGCGGGCCATGCGGATGGCGTTCTCGTTGGCATCCGCACCGCCGTTGGTGAAGAAGACCTTGTTGAAGCCGTCGGGCGCCCGGTCGACGATGCGTTTGGCCGCTTCGCCGCGGGTGAGGTTGGCGGTGGACGGGGCGATGGTGGTGAGCAGCTGGGCCTGGTCGATGATGCCCTTGATCACCGCCGGATGCTGGTGGCCGATGTTGACGTTGACCAGCTGGCTGGAGAAGTCGAGGTAGGTGCGGCCGTCGTGGTCCCAGACCCGGCAGCCGAGGCCGCCGGCGATGACGAGGGGCTTGAGGGCCCCCTGGGCCGACCAGGAGTGGAAGACGTGCGCCTTGTCGAGCTGGGCGGTGCGTTCGTTCAGCCCGGGTTCGGTGGCGGTGGATGTGCCGGTGCCGGTATCGATGTCGGTCACGATGCTTGTTCCTTCTCTTCTTTGTCCCAGCTGGTGGGGCGGTGGTGCACCGGGCGGCCGCGGCGGGCGCCCGCCCGGTGCGGGATTGCTACTACTCGCCGCCCTCCTTCAGGGTGACCTGGATCGGACCCCAGTCGGCGCCCATCACGTCGACGCCGTCGGCGGTGAGCTCATCCAGGGCCTGCTGCACGTACTCGTTGGAGTATGCGGTTTCGGGCGGCTCCGTGGTGATGATGGTGCCACCGGTTTCGTTCTTCGTGTTCATGGCGATGTCGACGGTGTTGGCCCAGGCGGCCTCGTCGATCAGGCCCACGCCGTTCGTGGACGGGAAGATCAGCTTGCTGACCTCGTTGGTCATCCACAGCTGGTGGCCGGCGGGCAGGGCGGAACCGGCGTCGGCCACAATGGCCGCGGCCTCGTCGGGGTTGCCTGCGGAGTAGATCCAGCCTTTGATGGAGGCCTTGATGAACTTCACGGTCTGGTCGGCGTAGTCCTCGTCGTCGGCGAGCTTGTCGGCATTGGCCCAGATGGCGTCCTGGAGCATCGCGGTGCCCTCGTCGTTCCAGTCGATGACGTTGAGGTCCTCGGGCTGGTAGAGCTCACCGGTGTCGGGGTTGATGGTCTCCAGCACCTGCGCGTACTCGTTGTAGGTCATGGCCTGGGCAGCGTCGATGTCGCCGGCCAGGAACGCGTTCATGTCGAAGGCCTGCTGCACGAGGTTGATGTCGCCCACCTCCACACCGGCCTTCTGCATGCCGGCGAAGAGCTCCCACTCGTTGCCGTAGCCCCAGCTGCCCACGTTCTTGCCGGCCAGGTCGGCCGGGCTGGTGATGTTCTTGTCTGTGAACGAGATCTGGGTGGTGGCGCTGCGCTCGAAGATCTGGGCCACATTGGTGATGTTGGCACCCTGCTCGATGGAGCCGAGCACCTTGGGCACCCAGGAGATGGCGTAGTCCACATCGCCGGAGGCGAGCACATCCTGCGGCACGATGTCGGCACCGCCCTCCTCGATGGTCACATCGAGGCCTTCCTCTTCGTAGTAGCCCTGCTCGACGGCCGCGTAGTAGCCGGCGAACTGGGCCTGCGCCACCCACTGCAGCTGCAGGGTGACGGGAGTGAGGTCGCCGCCGGAGGAGTCATCGGACGGTTCGGTATCGCCGGAGGCGGTGCATCCGGTGAGGACGAGTGCGCTGGCCGCGACAACGGCGCCAGCCGTCGTCAGCCATCGAGTGCTGTGTTTCATGAGTTCCTCCTTTAGGTACTGCTGCGGGGTGCTGCGGGAGCTGTCGAGCGGGACGTTCAGACGGTGGGAGCGCGGCGGCCGACCAGTTTTTCGAGGCCGAGCGCTGCGCAGTAGAAGAGCAGACCGAGAATGATGGAGCCGAGCACATAGGCCCAGGCCAGGCCGTAGTTGCTGCTCGACGCGGCCGAGGTGATCGACTTGCCGAGCCCGCCGACAGGGCCGCCGAAGTACTCGGCGATCAGGGCGGAGATCACGGCGAGCGACGACGCTATGCGAAGGCCCGTGAAGACGAACGGCACCGCGGTGGGCAGGGTCACGGTCTTCGTGGCCTGCCAGCTCGACGCGGCGTAGGAGCGCATCAGGTCGCGGTGCACCGGGCGCACCATGCGCAGGCCCTTGAGGGTGTTGAAGTAGACCGGCACGAACACGGCCAGCGCGGCCACGAGCTGCCTCGCGGTCTCGGCGTTGGCGCCGAACATCGTGTAGAGCACCGGCGCCAGTGCCACGATCGGCACCACGGCCACCGCGGCCACGACGGGCGCCGCCATCTCGTCGAAGATCCGCACCAGCGCCGAGAGAACGGCCAGCAGCACGCCCACGATCGCGCCGAGCACCAGACCGATCAGGGCGTTGCGGCCGGTGACGACCATGCCATTGATCACGTTGTGCAGGTTGCCGGAGAACTGCTCGCCGATAGCGAACGGGCCGGGCAGGATGAACGGCTTGATCGCCAGCACGGTGACGAAGCCCTGCCAGAGCAGGATCGCGATGATGCCCAGCAGCACCGGCGGCAGCACGGTGCGGGCCAGGCCGGCGCCGGCTGCGCCTTGGCGGGCCGGGCCCGCCGGGGTCGCCACACTCGTGCTTGCGCCGGCACTCATCGCGTCTCGACTCCGCGCGGCCCGGTGGAGGCGCTGCCGTGCAGGAGCTCCCGCACCCGGCTGACCGAGTGGAAGAACTCCTCGTCTTCGCGCAGGTTCTCACCGCGGTCGCTCATGCGGCCGAGGTTGACGCCGAGCACATCACGGATGCGGCCCGGCCGCGGCGACATCACCACCACCCGGTTGGAGAGGAACACGGCCTCGGGGATGGAGTGGGTGACGAAGACCACGGCGGCGCTGGTCTCGGCGCAGATGCGCACAAGCTCATTCTGCATGCGCTCCCGGGTCATCTCGTCCAGGGCGCCGAACGGTTCGTCCATCAGCAGCAGGCTGGGGCTTTCCGCCAGCGACCGGGCGATGGCCACCCGCTGCTGCATGCCGCCGGAGAGCTGGTCGGGGTAGTGATTCGCGAAGTCGGTCAGGCCCACGAGTTCGATCAGCTCCGCGGCCCGCTCGCGGCGGGCAATCTTGCCGGCGCCGTGCAGCTCCAGGGGCAGCTCGATGTTGCCGGCCACCGTGCGCCAGGGCAGCAGGCCGGCCTGCTGGAAGGCGATGCCGTAGTCCTGGTCGATGCGCGCCTGCCTGGCGCTCTTGCCGAACACCTCGATCGAGCCCGTGGTGGGGGTGTCGAGGTCGGCGATCAGGCGCAGCAGCGTGCTCTTGCCGCAGCCGGAGGGCCCGATCAGCGAGACGAATTCGCCGGGGGCCACGGTGAGGCTCACCGCATCCAGGGCCGTGACGGATGCGCCCTTGCGGCCGGCGAAGACGCGGCTGACCGCGTTCACCTGCACGGCGTGCTCTACCGGTTGTGTTGCCGTGGTCATGCGGCCACCTCTCCCCTGCGGAATCGACGTAGGAACAGTGAGATCAGTCCGACGAAGCCGGCGGCCACGAGGCCAACCAGGATCGAGCCGAAGATGGGGGCCCAGGGTTTGCCCGGGTCGCTGCCGGCGGCGCCGGCGTACTCCACGATCAACCGACCGATGCCGCCGCGCAAGCCGATGGACACCTCGGCGACGACGCTGCCGATCACGGCGCTGGCCGCGGCGAGGCGCAGGGCCGGCAGCAGGTAGCCCACGCTGGCCGGCAGCCGCAGCCGCCAGAGCGTCTTCCACCAACCCACGGCGTAGCAGCGCATGAGGTCCACGTGGTTGGCGTCGGGCGAGCCGAGGCCCTTGAGGGCGCCGATGGAGACCGGGAAGAACGCGAGGTAGGAAGCGATCAGCGCCACCGACATCCAGTTCTCCCAGGTGAACGCGCCGAATTCGATCTGCGCCCCCCAGCGCCGCACCAATGGGGCGAGGGCGATCAGCGGCACCGTCTGGCTGAGGATGATCCAGGGCAGGATGGCCGACTCGGCCAGCGTGAACCGCTGCATGAGCAGCGCCAGGGCCAGCCCCACGGTGACGCCCACGATCCAGCCGACCGCGGAGATGCCGAGGGTGAACAGCGAGGCCTCGAGCACGGCCTGCCACATCGGCACGGCGCTGGCGCTGCCCGTGACCGGCTCCAGAATACGTTCGAGCATCACCCAGAGGTGCGGCATGGCCATCTCGCTGGCCCGCGGCAGCACTGTGAGCCCGCCGACGACCACGCCGTCGGTGGGGCCGAAGAATATGTAGAGCTCCCAGAGCAGCGCCAGGATGAGAACGCCGAGCGTGCCCACCAGGATGCGCCGCGGCATCCCCTGGCCGAGCCAGGACCGGCCGCGCGCCGCGGTGCCGGACCGCGCGGGTCCGGTGCGCACGGAGCCGGTCTGGGTCATGCCTTGGCCGTGATGTGGTTGGCGAGGGCGGGGATCACGGTCTCGCCGTAGACCCGCAGGGTCTCCTCTTTGTTGTCGTGCTGCAGGTAGCCGGCGAACTGGTCGACGCCGAGTTCCTTGAGCGCGGTGAGCTTCTCGATGTGCGCCTCGGCGGGGCCGAGCAGGCAGAACCTGTCGACGATCTCGTCTGGCACGAAGTCGGCGTGGGTGTTGCCGGCGCGGCCGTGCTCGTTGTAGTCGTAGCCCTCGCGGCCCTTGATGTAGTCGGTGAGGGCCTTGGGCACAGCGGAGCCTTCACCGTACTTGGCGACGATGTCGGCCACGTGGTTGCCCACCATGCCGCCGAACCACCGGTTCTGGTCGCGCAGGTGCTGGATGTCGTCGCCGATGTGCATCGGGGCGGCGACGCAGAACTTGACCGCGGCGGGGTCGCGGCCCGCGTTCTTGGCGGCGGTGCGCACGGTCTTGATCATCCACTCGGCCACGTCGAGGTCGGCCATCTGCAGAATGAAGCCGTCGCCCACCTCACCGGCGAGCTTGAGCGCGAGCGGGCCGTAGGCGGCCACCCAGACGTCGAGGGTGGAGCCCTGGCTCCAGGGGAACTGCAGGGTGGCGCCGTTGTACTCCACCGGCCGGGAGTTGGCGAGCTCCCGGATGACGTGGATCGACTCCCGCAGGGTCTTCAACGTGCTGGGCCGGCCGTTGGTGACCCGCACCGCGGAGTCGCCGCGGCCGATGCCGCAGATGGTGCGGTTGCCATACATCTCGTTGAGGGTGGCGTAGGTGGAGGCCGTGACCGTCCAGTCCCTGGTGGCCGGGTTGGTGACCATGGGGCCCACGATCACCTTGCGGGTCTCGGCCAGGATCTTGCTGTAGATCACATAGGGTTCCTGCCAGAGCAGGTGCGAGTCGAAGGTCCACACGTGGCTGAAGCCGTGGTTCTCGGCCAACACGGCCAGCTGCACGGTTCGCGCCGACGGCGGATTGGTCTGGAGTACTGCACCGAAGTCCATGGGATTCCCGCCTAGATCAGGTACTGGCTGAGGCCGCGTTTGATGTACTTGCCATCACCTTTGGCGCCGAGGTACTGGTTGTCGTCGATGACGACCTTGCCGCGGGAGAGCACGGTGTCGACGTGGCCGTCGATCTCGAAGCCCTCGTAGGCCGAGTAGTCCATGTTCATGTGGTGGGTCTTCACCCTCCCCGTTTCCGGCATGCCGATGGAGGTATGCCCGTTCGGGTCGTAGATCACCACGTCGCCGTCGGCGCCGGGCTGGATGACGCCCTTGGTGCCGTACATGCCGAACATTCGCGCCGGGGTGGTGGAGGTGACCTCCACCCAGCGCTCCAGGGAGATCTGCTTGTCGACCACGCCCTGATACAAGAGGTCCATGCGGTGTTCGACCGAGCCGATGCCGTTGGGGATCTTGGAGAAGTCGGTGAGGCCCATATCTTTCTGGCCCTTCATGCAGAACGGGCAGTGATCGGTGGAGACCATCTGGATGTCGTTCGTGCGCAGGCTCTGCCACATGTGGTGCTGGTGTCCATCGGCCTTGGAGCGCAAGGGAGTGGAGCACACCCACTTGGCGCCCTCGAAGTCGCCCCACTCCTCGCTCTGGGCGCCGAGCTGGTCTTCGAGGGAGAGGTAGAGGTACTGCGGGCAGGTCTCGCCGAAGACGTTCTGGCCGCGGTCGCGGGCGATGGCGATCTGCTCCACCGCCTGCTTGGCAGAGACGTGCACCACGTAGAGCGGGGCCCCGGTGAGGTTCGCGAGCATGATGGCCCGGTGGGTGGCCTCCTCCTCGGCCTGCCACGGCCGGGTGAGGCCGTGGTTGTACGGGGTGGTGTTGCCGGCGGCGATGGCCTGCTGCACGAGCAGGTCGATGACGCTGCCGTTCTCGGCGTGCATCATGATCATGCTGCCGTTGCTGGCTGCCTTCTGCATGGCCTTGACGATCTGGCCGTCGTCGGAGAGGAACACACCCTTGTAGGCCATGAACAGCTTGAAGCTGGAGACGCCCTCGTTGACCAGCTCGTCCATCGCCACGAGGGAGGAGTCCTGCACGTCGGAGAGGATCTGGTGGAAGCCGTAGTCGATGGCGCACTCGCCGCGGGCCTTCTCCTGCCAGGCGGCGTACTGGTCGAGCACATTCTCGCCGGCGTACTGCACCACGAAGTCGACGATGCTCGTGGTACCACCCCAGGCCGCGGCGCGGGTGCCGGTCTCGAAGGTGTCGCTGGCCTCGGTGCCACCGAACGGCATCTGCATGTGGGTGTGCGCGTCGATGCCGCCGGGGATGACGTACTTGCCGGCGGCGTCGATCACGGTGTCGACGTTCCGCTCGATGTCGAAGCCGAGCAGGGTGGAACCGGGGGCGAGCACCGCGGCGATGGTGTCGCCGTCGATCAGCACATCCGCTGTGGCCGTGCCCGTGGAATTGACCACGGTGCCGTTTTTGATCAGGGTCTTCATCTCAGTTCTCCTGTTCGTTGGGTATCGCTGGTCGAGCGTCGAGACCGGCTACGGCTTGGGAATCGAGGTGTAGGACTCGGGGCGGCGGTCCCGGTAGAACTGCCAGTTGTTGCGCACCTGGCGGATCATGCCGAGGTCGAGGTCGCGGATCACGACCTCCTCGTGGTCGGCGCTGCCGAGCTCCCCCACATAGTTGCCCTGCGGATCGACGAACTGGCTGGTGCCGTAGAACGTCACGGCGTCCTCGCCGTACTCGTTGTCCTCCCTGCCCACCCGGTTGGGCGCGGCCACGAAGTAGCCGTTCGCGGCGGCGGCGGCCGGCTGCTCGATCTCCCAGAGCCGGTTCGACAGCCCCGGCTTGGTGGCGTTGGGGTTGAAGACGATCTGCGCGCCGTTCAGGCCCAGCTCGCGCCAGCCCTCGGGGAAGTGCCGGTCGTAGCAGATGTAGACACCGATGGGGCCGACCGCGGTGTTGAAGACGGGGTAGCCGAGGTTGCCCGGGCGGAAGTAGAACTTCTCCCAGAACTTGTCGAGGTGGGGGATGTGGTGCTTGCGATACTTGCCGAGGATCGTGCCATCGGCATCCACCACGACCGCGGTGTTGTAGTAGACGCCGGGCTGCTCCTCCTCGTAGATGGGGAGCACCATGACCAGGTTCAGTTCCTTGGCCAGCTTGGCGAAGCGCTGCACGATGGGGCCGTCGGCGGGCTCGGCGTAGTCGTAGTACTTGGCGTCTTCGGTGATGCCGAAGTACGGGCCGTAGAAGAGCTCCTGAAAACAGATCACCTGGGCGCCGTCGGCAGCCGCGTCGCGCGCGAACTGCTCGTGCTTGGCGATCATCGATTCGATGTCGCCCGTCCAGGTGGTCTGGGTGATCGCCGCTCGCACGATGGTGGATGTGCCGGTGTTCGTTAGGTCAACGCTCATTCTGTTTGCCTCCGCTGGGTCTCACACTGGGGTGACCTCGTCAGCGGCAATCGGCGACAGCGCAAGATTCCTGCGAGCCAAACGTTGGAGAGCCTGTCGAGATCGAGCCACATTTCGGTGTCCGGTTTTGTTATTATTCGACGTAAACATTTCTGTTCTGTTTCTTCACATGACGCACGCGTAAATCATCCTGTCCTTGGATCGGGCGATTTAGCAAGCATCTGCATCGGAAGGGCCACGTGCGACTGTTTCTCGACGAGATCGAACAGGCCACCCCGGCGGGAATCGCGGCGGCGCTCGGCCGCCTGATCAGCTCCGGCCGGCTCGCCCCCGGCGAGCGCCTGCCCACGGTGCGTGACCTCGCCGGCCTGCTCGGCGTGAGCCCGGCCACGGTCAGTCACGCCTGGCAGGCGCTCTCCTCGGCCGGGCTGATCGTCTCGCGAGGACGCAGCGGCACCTTCGTGCGGGAGCAGGCCACCCGGTGGTTGCCCGCCCGCACCCAGTCGCTGGCCGGACACGTGAGCGACGCCCGCATCGATCTGTCCCGCGGCACCCCTGACCCGCTGCTGTTGCCGGCGCTCGGACCGGCGCTGTCCAGGGTCTCGCAACGGGCGATGACCCCGAGCTACCAGGCGCTGCCGGTGATTCCCGAGCTGCTCACGGTGCTCGCCGGCTCCTGGCCGTACCGGTGCGAGTCGATCACCGTGGTCGACGGAGCCCTGGATGCCGTCTCCCGCAGCCTCGAGCAGGTGGCCAGGTTCGGCGACAGGGTCATCGTCGAGGACCCCGGCTTTCCGCCGTTCTTCGACCTGCTCGACCAGATGGGCATCGAGCGGCTGCCCGTGGCGGTGGATGCGGAGGGCATCGTGCCCGCCGCGTTCCAGGCCGCGTTGTCTTTGTCGCCGGCCGCGGTCATCCTGCAGCCGCGCGCACACAACCCCACCGGGGCGTCGATGACCGCCGACCGTGCCGCCGAGCTGGCGCGCCTGCTGGCCGCCAGCCCCCGTGCCGGGCAGACCGTGGTGATCGAGGACGACCACTCCGGGGCCATCAGCACCTCCCCCGACGTGTCGCTCGGGAAGTGGCTGCCGGAGCGGGTGCTGCACGTGCGCAGCTACTCCAAGTCACACGGGCCCGACCTGCGCATCGCCGCGCTCGGCGGGCCCGCGGCGCTGGTGGACCGCATCGTGGCCCGGCGGATGCTCGGCCCCGGGTGGACCAGCCGGATGCTGCAGACCATCCTGCACGAGCTGCTCACCGACGGGGCGAGCATGGCGCAGGTGAACGAGGGCGGATGCCCTCACCGGGTTCGGTCTGCCCCTCGCCCGCGCCGACGGCATCAACGCGTGGGTGCCGGTGGCCGACGAACGCGACGCCATCGTGCGGCTCGCGGCGTCGGGCATCCGCGTGGCCGGTGGCAGCCCGTTTCTCGCATCGGAGCGGCCGGAGGCGTTCATCCGCGTGACCGCCGGGGCGCTGACGGACGACGTGGAGGCGGTTGCCCGCGCGATCGCGGCGGCGGCTGGGGTCTGACGGGGGTTTCTGACGGCGGCTTAAGGGGACATCGGTCGCAAAAGAGGACGTCCTGTGCAATCCAGTCCTTGCACAGTCACTTTTTCCTGATATCCGGTTGCGGGCTGCGGGGTCGCGGGCGGCAGGGCCGAGGGGCATGCTGGGCGTAGAAGGGTGACTCACCAGTGCGGGCCCACACCTCCTTCTCAGGGGTTTCGGACTATGCCACGGTGTGGGAGGAATGATGATCGACGGCTTCGCGGGCACCATCCTGCTGCCCGGTTCGGACGAGTATCTGATGGCGGCCACCGCCTACGGCAAGGTCGGCAAGCCCCTGCTGGCGGCACGGCCGACCGACGCGGCGGATGTCGCGGCGGCGATCGCCTACGCCAGAGCGCACGGGCTCGTGCTGTCTGTGCGGAGCGGCGGGCACAGCCCGCTGAACACCAACGACGGCGGCATGGTGCTCGACCTCTCGCGCATCCGTGCCGTCGAGCTGCTCGACGACAACCGGGTTCGGCTGGGCAGCGGCGCCACCTGGGGCAGCGTGGCCCAGGAGCTGATCGAGCACGATCTGGCGGTCTCCAGCGGCGACACCTACACGGTGGGCGTGGGCGGCCTCACCCTGGGCGGCGGCATCGGCTGGCTGGTGCGCCAACACGGCCTGGCGCTCGACAGCCTGCTCGAGGCCGAGGTGGTGCTGCCCAGCGGCGCCATCGTGACGGCCAGCGAGAGCAGTGAGCCTGAGCTGTTCTGGGCGCTCCGCGGCGGCGGCGGCAACTTCGGCGTGGTGACCAGGTTCACCTTCCAGGCGCATCCGCTGCGCGGTGTCGTTGCCGGCACCATCGACGTGCAGCCGGGTCGCCTGGCCGAGACCCTGCGCGGCTGGCGGGACGTGATGCGCGCCTCGCCGGAGAAGCTCAACTCGACCGTGTACGCGACGCCGGAGTTCGGTGCGGAGATGCCGGCGGAGACCAAGATTCTGGTCTGTTACGGCGGTGCCGATCAGGACGAGGCCGGGTCGGCCATCGGGCCCCTGCTCGCCCTGCCGGGGGTGACCGGCAACGACGTGGAACTCAAGCTCTTCGTGGAGGTCTTCGACGAACCATCCGCCGCGCCCGGTTCGATCCGGATCGTGGACCGCAACGGCTTCGCCCGGGATCTCGACGACGTGCTCATCGAGCGGCTCAGCACCGCCACCGCCGCGCTCAGCTCGGCGGTGCTGATGGTGCGTTACGTGCGGGGGGCGTTGAACCGGGTGCCCGTCGACGCCACGGCATTCCCCCACCGGGATGTGGAGGCCCTGGTGATGTCGGCGGCGTTCCTGCCGCCTGATGCGCCCGACGAGGCCGAGCGGCGCATCCTGGACGATTGGTCGGTCGTGGCCGAGCGGCTGACCGGCACCTACGGCAGCTTCAATCTGCGCGCCTATCCCGACGTGCTCGACCTGATGTACCCTCCGGCGACCATGGAGCGGCTGCGGGCGGCGAAGCGGCGCTACGACCCCGAGAACGTGCTCGCGCACAACCTCAACATCGTGCCCTGAGCACGGATGGCGGGGGTCGCGGGCCGGGTTCCCGAGGGGCATGCTGGCTACTCAGTCAGTGCGGGCCGGTGGATGCGACTCGGGGTGATCGGCGCCGCACGCGATACGCGTGGGAGGAACGATGATCGACGGATTCGCGGGCACCATCCTGGTGCCCGGCGCAGAGGAATACCCCGCGGCAGCCACCGCCTACGGCGTGCTCGGCAGCCCGGCGCTCGTTGCCAGGCCGTCGTCGGCGGCGGATGTCGCGGCGGCGATCGGCTACGCCAGGGCGCAGGGTCTGCCGCTGTCGGTGCGGAGCGGCGGGCACACCCTGTTCAGCACCAACGACGGTGGGATGGTGCTGGATCTGGCCCGCATCAGCGACGTGGAGGTGCTGGGCGACGGACTGGTGCGGGTGGGCGGCGGCGCCGTCTGGGGCGACGTGGCCCGGGCGCTGCAGCCGCACGGACTGGCCATCTCCAGCGGCGACACCTACTCGGTGGGTGTGGGCGGCCTCACCCTCGGCGGCGGCATCGGCTGGATGGTTCGGCAGCAGGGCCTCGCCCTGGACAGCCTGCGCGAGGCCGAGGTGGTGCTGCCCAGCGGCGCCGTCGTGACGGCCAGCAACACCCGTGAGCCGGAACTGTTCTGGGCGCTGCGCGGCGGCGGCGGCAACTTCGGTGTGGTGACCAGGTTCACGTTCCAGGCGCATCCGCTGCCCGGGGTGGTCGCCGGCGCCATCGACGTGGACCCGGCCCGGCTGGCCGACACCCTGCGCGGGTGGCGCGACGTGATGCGCCAGTCGCCGGAGGAACTCAACTCCACGGTGATCGCGATGCCCGCATTCGGGCCCGAGATGCCGGCCGCAACCCAGGTCTTGGTCTGCTTCGGCGGCAACGACGTCGACGAGGCGATGAGGGCCATCCAGCCGTTGCTGGCCCTGCCCGGCGTGACCGGAAACGATGTGGCGCCCAAGGCCTATGTGGATGTGCTCGAGGAGCCCGCGCCGCCTCCCGCGGAGGTGAAGCTGATCGACCACAACGGCTTTGCCCGCAACGCGGACGACGGTCTGATCACCCGGCTCACCACCGCGCACGCCACCTTCGGAGCGGCCGTGCTCATGGTGCGTTACCTGCGCGGGGCGTTCAACCGGGTGCCGGCGGATGCGACGGCCCTGGCCTACCGGGACGCCGAAGTCTTCGTCGTGTCGGCGGCCCTGCTGCCGCCGGATGCCCCCGCCGAGGCCGAGCGCAGCATCCACGACGGCTGGGCCGCCCTGGCCGGCGACGTGACCGGGGAGTACGGCAACTTCAGCATGCACCCGGATGCGACGACGCTCGAGCGGATCTACCCGCCGGCCACGGTGGAGCGGCTGCGGGCGGCCAAACGGCGCTACGACCCCGAGAACGTGCTCGCGTACAACCACAACATCGTGCCGTAGCGGGTGGGGGCGTTTGGCGGGCGGGGGCGTCTGGCTGGCGGGGCCGTCTGGCTGGCGGCCGGGTTCGGAGTCGTCCGCTGGGGCCGGGGTCGTCCGCCGGGTCGGGTGCTCTCGGGGTGCAACTGGTGCCGAAGCGGACAATTGGTGCCGGCGCACCGGGTGCAAATGTCCGCACGGGCAACAGTTGGGGGGCGAATGAGGGGGCGACGCCCGAGTAGGGTTCGCGGCGGCAGCGCCGTGACCCGAGTCCGAGCACTGGATCGACCTCAAGCACCTCGAGTACTGGCGGGCGTGCATCGATGACAGCTACCCCGGCGTCGACCTGCCCAGCCGGGTCACCATGATTCCAGAGCGCATCCGGCGCCGGCTGGTGTAGTCGGGCCGCGCATCCACTGTCGATTGGGCCCGGAGTGCGCACATCACGGTGCGCCTGGTCCGCCGTAGGGAGCGCGAAGTTGGTGGCGAGCGCGGGGTGGGGGCCGTCACGCGTGCGGGCGGGGCAGGTAGGCAGGCGAGGTGCGCGGGGCAGGCGCCGGTATGCGTACGGCACGCCACCCGCATAGCGGCGCGTTGCCCGCACACCTTCGGAGCGGGGAGCTCTGCGGGGCCAGCGCCGGTGCGCGGCCGTGGCGCCTCCGGGGCGCCTTGCCCGCAGAGCGGCGCGTTGCCCGCACACCTTCGGAGCGGCGAGCTCTGCGGGGCCAGCGCCGGTGCGCGGCCGTGGCGCCTCCGCGGCGCCTTGCCCGCAGAGCGGCGAGCGGGGCGCGGGCATCCGCCCCGCACACGTTGGGTTTAGGCTGGATACGACCCCCGGTTCGATCTGACCGGTTGCGCTGGCCCGGATTTGGGCGGCAGGTCGGGGCTTTGCCTTCGTTTCTTCCCCACCTCGTTTGAGCCCGCACAGCTGCCGGCGCCCCGGCGCCGCGGTTGCCGCCCGGCCAGGGAGAGTGCCGACCGTGTCCTCGCGGTGACCTCACTCCCGCCCGGCGGATGCGCGGCTCCCCGCCTCAGATTGGCCCCATGAAGACTCGCTACCCCGCCATCATGACCGCCGCAACGGCCGCCCTGCTGCTCACCGGTTGCGCGAGCGGCTCACCCGCCGCCGCGCCCTCAGGCACCGCGTCGGCCGGCGCCGGCGAGTACCCGGTCACCGTGCAGAACTGCGACACCACCGTGACCGTCGAGTCCGCCCCCGAGCGGATCGTCACGATCAAGTCGACCACCACCGAGCTGCTTCTCGCGCTGGGGCTCGGCGAGCGCATCGTGGGCTCGGCGTTCCTGGACGGCCCGCTGCCGGCATCCCTCGCAGAAGACGGCGCAGACCTCAACGTGATCAGCGACTTCGTGCCCGGCCAGGAGGCCGTGCTGGCGCTCACCCCCGACTTCGTCTACGGCGGCTGGGAGTCGAACTTCTCGGCCGAGGGTGTGGGCGAGCGAGCGGCCCTGGCCGATCTGGGCATCGGCAGCTACGTCTCGCCGGCGGCGTGCAAGGGCGACGCCATGCCCGACCCACTCACCTTCGACACGGTGTTCGCCGAGATCGACGAGGCCGGCGCGCTGTTCGGTGTGCCGGATGCCGCCGCCGAGCTCGTCGCCGAACAGGAGGCCGAACTGGCCGCATTGACGCCTCCCACCGGCGACACCACAGCGCTCTGGTACTCCAGCGGCACCGACACCCCGTATGTGGGTGCCGGCATCGGCGCACCGCAGATGATCATGGACGCCGCCGGCCTGACCAATATCTTCGCCGACCTGCAGGACACCTGGACCTCGGCCGGCTGGGAGTCCGTGGTGGCGGCGAATCCGAGCGTGATCGTGCTCGTCGACGCCACCTGGAACACCGCCGACTCGAAGATCGCCCTGCTCGAGGGCAACCCGGCCACCGCCGGGCTCGACGCCGTCGTCAACAAGCGCTACCTGGTGGTTCCGTTCGCCGCCGGCGAGGCCGGAATCCGCAACGTGGAGGCCGCCGGGTCGATCATCGACCAGCTCGCGGCGCTCGAGGCACAGTAGGACCAGCGCATCAGCCACGGCGGCCACACTGAATGAGGGAGAGGGATGACCGGCACAACGCACACGCGCAACACCGGGTCGCGCGCGCCCGCCCCCGCTCCCGCCCCCGCTCCCGCATCGAACGGAGCCACCGCCCCGTCGCCAGAAGCCCCGACGCCTGACGCCTCGGCGGGCCCCGGCACGACCTCGGGCAGCGCATCGAGCACGCCCCGCACCACCGCCGCAACAGCGCCTCGCCCCGGCACCGACCGGCGGCGCACCCGGCCGGGCCGGTCGACCGGCCCGGCACAGGCATCCGCTGCGGCCCGTCGCACCGGGCCGGGCCGGTACCTGTTCTGGCTGGTCACCGCTGCGGTGGCCCTGATTCTCGGCAGTGCCGTAGCCGTGACGATCGGTCCGGCCGACGTGAGTCTGGCCCAGGTCTGGGCCAGCGTGGTGACCCACCTCGGGCTGCCCGGGCTGGCCGGCGACACCCCGGTGCCGCCGCTGACCGATGCGATCGTGTGGCAACTGCGGATGCCGCGGGTGCTCACCGCGGCTATGGTGGGCGCGGGCCTCGCGCTCAGCGGCGCGGTGATGCAGAGCGTCACCCGCAACCCGCTGGCCGACCCGTACCTGCTCGGGCTGTCGTCGGGTGCGTCGCTCGGCGCGGTCTGCGTGGTCATTCTCGGCGTGGGGTTCGCACTGCCGGTCGCCGCGTTCGCCGGCGCGCTGATCGCCCTGTTCGCCACCCTCAACATCGCCAGGGTCGGCGGCAGCATCACGCCGGGCAGGGCCGTGCTCGCGGGCCTCGCGATCGCCCAGCTGGGCTCGGCCGGCACCTCGTTCATCATCTTCTGGGCCGCCAAGGGCGACTCCTACCGGGAGATCCTGAACTGGCTGCTCGGCTCGCTGGCGGGCAGTTCGTGGAGCAGCGTGCTGATCTCCAGCGTGGCGCTGGTCGTGGTGGGCACCGGCATCCTGCTGGCCGCGAGCCGGCTGGATGCGTTCACCTTCGGTGACACCAACGCCGCGTCGCTGGGCATCAACGTGAACGCCACCCGCTGGGGCTTTCTCGTGGCGGTGGCGCTGCTCACCGGCGCGATGGTGGCGGTGAGCGGGGCGATCGGCTTCGTGGGGTTGATTCTGCCGCACCTGGTGCGCGGGCTCAGCGGCCCCGGCCATCGGCGGCTGCTGCCGCTCGTCGCCGTGGTGGGGGCGCTGTTCCTGGTGCTGGCCGACACCCTCGCCCGCACGGTCTTCGACCCGCGGGAGTTGCCGGTGGGCATCATCACGGCGTTCATCGGGGTGCCCGTGTTCATCCTGCTGATCAAGCGCAAGCGAAGCGCGGCCTGGGCATGAGCGCATCCGACACGTCACGACTCGCCGCACGTGCCCCCTTGAGTGGCCCTGAAGCGGAACTGACCAGCAACTCGCGAGATTCCCGCGCGCGAGAGGACACTTCCGGGCAGTCCACGAGCACGCCAGGCACCCCAACTGCCCTCTCGGCGAAACCCCTCCCGCGAGAGGACACTTTTGGCCAGTCCGGCGGCGAGCCACTGGCCTCAACTGCCCTCTCGGCGGCATCGTCTGCGGGGGTGGTGCTCGAGGGGGTGTCGCTCAGCATCGAGGGCACCCGCATCCTGCAGGATGTTTCGGCTGAGCTGCCGCCCGGCACCGTCACCGGGTTGCTCGGCCCCAATGGCGCGGGCAAGTCGACGCTGCTGCGCATCATCGCGGGCATCGACCGGGCGGATGCCGGCACCGTCGCCCTGGACGGCGCGGTCGTGGGGCAGCTGCGCCGGCGCGAGGCCGCCCGGCGGATCGCCCTGCTGGAACAGAACGTGGCACCCAGCGTGGACCTCTCGGTGCGCGAGGTCGTGCTGCTCGGCCGCATCCCGCACCGCAGCCGACTGCTGGGCAGCTTCGGCGGTGACGACGATCTCGCCGTGGCGACCGAGGCGCTGACCATGGTGGGCGCCGACGAGCTCATCGAGCGACGCTGGCACACCCTCAGCGGTGGGCAGCAGCAGCGGGTGCAGATCGCCAGGGCGCTCGCTCAGCGTCCCAGCCTGTTGCTGCTCGACGAACCCACCAACCACCTCGACGTGAGCGCGCAGCTGTCGCTGCTGCACCAGGTGCGCGGGCTCGGTCTCACCTCGGTGCTCGCCCTGCACGACCTCAACCTCGCGGCCGCCTACTGCGACCGCATCCTGCTGCTGCAGGGCGGCCGGCTGGCGGCATTCGGCACGCCAGCCGAGGTGCTGCGGCCCGAGATCATCCAGGATGTCTACGGCGTCGACTGCGACATCGTGCCGCACCCCCGCACCGGGCGCCCGGTGATCGTGTTCTCCGGACCGGACGAGGCACCAGGGCCGCGCGTGCAACCCGCATCCGCCCCGCCCGCTTCGCGAGATGACACTTTCGGCCCCCTCAGCACCGGCCAAGTGGCCTCAACTGGCATCTCGCGACCTGCCGGAACTAGAGAAGGAACCCCATGACCCGAGTCACCGTTCTGGCCGGCGGCGTCGGCGGCGCCCGCTTCACCCGCGGGTTGTTGCAGCAGTTGGCCGCCGAGGATGCGCGAGTCGCGGCGAATGCTCCCATCAGCGCGCTCGAAGGGGAATTCTCCGGCAATTCGGCGCAGGGGTCCGAGCACACCAGCGACACCAGCACCGCCACCGGGACCGGCACCGCCAGCGACGTCACCGTGATCGTGAATACCGGCGACGACATGTGGCTGGACGGGCTGCGCATCTGCCCCGACCTCGACACCGTGATGTACACCCTCGGCGGCGGCATCAGCGAGGAGCAGGGCTGGGGCCGGGCGGAGGAGTCCCGCCGCACCTCGGCCGAGATCGCAGCCTACGGTCGGGGCTGGTCGTGGTTCACCCTCGGCGACCTCGACCTGGCCACCCACATCGTGCGCACCGACCTGCTCCGAAACGGCGCCACCCTCAGCGCCGCCACCGAGTTCCTCTGCCGGCGCTGGCAGCCCGGCGCCCGGCTGTTGCCGATGAGCGACCAGTTCGTGGAGACCCACGTGCGGCTGGCGACGGATGCCGACGAGCACCGCGCCGGCGACCTCATCCACTTCGAGGAGTGGTGGGTGCGCTACCGCGCCGGCAAACCGGTCACCGAGTTCGTGCAGGTGGGCCTGGCCGATGCCGTGGCCGCGCCCGGCGTGATCGAGGCCATCCGCACCGCCGACCTGGTGATCCTGCCCCCGTCGAACCCCGTGGTGTCGGTCGGCACCATCCTTGCGATCCCCGGCATCCGCGAGGCCCTGCGCACCACCACGGCCCGGGTGGTCGGCATCGCGCCGATCATCGCCGGCGCCGCGGTGCGCGGCATGGCCGACGCCTGCCTGACCACCATCGGCGTCGAGACGAGCGCGCTGGCGGTTGGCCTGCACTACGGCTCCCGTGCGGCCGATGGGGTGCTCGATGCCTGGCTCGTCGACGAGACGGATGCCGCGGCCGTGCCCGCACTGGAAGCCGCCGGCATCCGCGCCGCCGCCGTGCCGCTCTGGATGACAGATGTGGCGGCAACCGCCCGGATCGCCGCCGAAGCCCTGCGGATCGCCGAATCGATACCCGCCCTGGCCCCCGCAAACACCGCCGGCACAGGCACTGCCACGACCACCCCCACCGGCACAGGCACGACGCCCGCCGCCGCCGGGTCCATCGACGGCCTGCCGGTCATCGAGTTCGCCTTTCCCGGACCGTTGCGCGACCAGCTCGTCGCCGCGGTCCTCAACGGCACGAAGACCTCCACCACTGCGACGCTCGCGGCCTACGAGGTCGAGAATGAGCCGATGCCCGTCGTGGGCGGTCGACAGGTCATGATCGATTCGGCCGGGCAGCCGGTGGCGATCGTCGAGACCACAGGTTTTTGCCTGGCGCGCGTGGGCGACGTGGATCTCGAGCACGCCCGCGACGAGGGTGAGGGGTTCGAATCCGTTGCGGCCTGGCGGGCCGCTCACGAGGAGATGTGGCACAGCGCACGCAGCCGGGCCCAGCTGGGCGATCCCGGCTTCACCGCGACCGACGACACAGTGGTGGTGCTCGAAAGGCTGCGAGTGGTGATGAGGCTGCCCGCCTCCTGAGACCGGTGGGCTTTGACGTGGCTCGCCCCGCGGATGGCCGCCGAGCACACGGCCGCTGAGCGCACGGCGAATAGTGGTGGGCCGCCGAGCGGATCCGCCCCGAGCGGATCGGCCGTGAGCGGAACAGACCGGCCAGGACAGCACCGCGCGAAAGTGCACGCGGCGGCCTACTATCGCCGGTAAGCGCACCGTCAACTCGATTGCGGAAGGTGGAATTGCCATGGACACCGCGACTGTGATTTGGATCGTCGTCGGCATCGTCGTCGTGCTCGCCATCATTGCTGTGGTGGTCTACTTCGCCTCGCGGCGCGGCCGGGAACAGCGGGAGAGAAAGCGTCGTGAGGACCAGCAGAAGGCCGAAGCGATTCGGCGCGATGCTGAGGCGCGCGCGATCGACGCCAGAGAGAACGAGGCGAAGGCCACCCGGGCTCAGGCGGATGCGCAACAGGCGCAGGTCGACGCCGACCGGCTCCGACAGGAAGCCGACCAACGCCAGGCCGAAGCCCAGGGTCTGCGCGCCAACTCCGCCGAGCAGAGCCGCCGGGCGGATGAACTCGACCCCACCGTAGAGACCCGGCGCGGTGGCCGGCACGGCGGAAACGGCAGTGACGCGAACAGCCGGCCGGGCACATCCGGCCAGGGCACATCCGGCCAGAACACATCCGGCCAGAGCACGTCCGGGCCGGGCGTGACAGGCGTGACAGGCGTGACAGGCGGCACCGACCCGCGCGACGCCGACGACCCCACCCGGCGCGCAACCGACGACCGCAGCTGACCCCGCCGACACCGGCACCGGCACCGGCACCCTCCCCTGCGCCCCTCTGCCGCGCTACTCTCGGCTACGTCGAAGCGCCACGCGCAGACCGCCCCCGAGCGAAGGGCCAGCACGATGTCTCCCATTTCCCCGCCGCCCCGCGTCTATGGAACCTGGCCGGGCGGGATGCCGTTCCTTTCCGTCGGCTCCGGCCCGCCGCTGGTCTTTCTGCCCGGCACCACCCCCCACCATGCGCCGCCAACGGGCAGCGACCGCCGCTTCCAGGCCCGGCAATTCCAGGCCTACACCGCGTCGCGCCGGGTGTGGTGGGTGAACCGCCGACCGGGGCTCGACCCGGACGCCACCATGGCCGATATCGCCAGCGACTACGCCCAGGCGATGCTCCGGCGCCTGGACGAGCCCGTCGACGTGATCGGCGAGTCCACCGGGGGCAGCGTGGCGCTCCAGCTCGCCGCCGACCATCCGGCCGTGGTGAAGCGGCTGGTGATCGTTTCGGCGGCCTACAAACTCAGTGAGGACGGCCGCGACACCATGCTACGCGTCGCCGACGACGTGCTGGACGGCCGCCCCCGCGCCGCCGGGGCTGAGCTGATGCGGATGACGGGCTCCGGCGCCGGGTCAAGGCGAATGCTGGCGGGGCTCGGCTGGCTGGTCGGCACGTCCTACTTCGGCCGCGCCACCTCCGACCTGATCACCACCATCCGGGCCGAGGATGCCTTCGACCTGCGCACCAGGCTGGCCGACATCGTCGCGCCCACGTTGGTGATCGGCGGGGAGCGGGATGCGTTCTACTCGGCCGAGCTGTTCCGGCAGACGGCGGAGGGTATCCCCCGCGGCCGCCTCGCCCTGTACGAGGGCAGGGGGCACCTGTCCACCACCATGGACCCGCGGTTCCTGCCCGATGTGCTCTCGTTCCTCGACCCACCCGACGACACCGGCTCGCCGGCCGGGCGGGCCGAGCCGGGCGCCGGCCGTGATGACGTCACGCGCTGACCGGCGAGCCCGGGCCGGAAACAGCCGTGCGGCTGCCACTACTCAGTACAGTGAGTGAGACATCCGTCCCACATCGAGGTGAGCGAAGTGCACGAATCCCGCAGTGCGGTTGAGCCGGCATCAACCGTCGTTCCGGTTCTGCCGATAATCGTGGTCGGCGTGATCCACGTGGGCGCCATCCTGCTGGCGCTGCCCGGGATCGTGGAATGGACCAAACCGCTGCTCATGCCGGCCCTGGCGATCGGGCTGATCTGGGGCGCGCCCCAGCGCCGCTCGCCTGCAGTCGTGCTCGGGCTGATCGCGCTTCTCTTCTCCTGGGTGGGCGATGTCACGCTCCGGTGGTTCGTCGTGGGGCTGGTCTTCTTTCTGCTGGCGCACATCGTCTACCTCGTGCTCTTCGTCACCCGGCTCGCCGAGCGCCGGGTGCAGTGGTGGGCCATCGCCTACGCGGTCTGGCTGGTCGCGCTACTCACGATTCTGGGCACCAGCACCGGGGCGCTCCTCATTCCGGTCATCGCCTACGGCATCGTGCTGTGCTCGATGGCCGCGTTCGCCTCACGGTGCAACCGCGCGGTCGCGTGGGGTGGGGCGCTCTTCGTGGCCTCGGACTCGATCCTGGCCATCAACAAATTCCTGCCCGATGCGGGCATCCCCCAGGCTGACGTGCTGATCATGGTCACCTACATCGCGGCCCAGACGCTCATCGTGTGGGGGTTGCTGCGGCACGAGCGGGCTCGGGTGGCTCCGGCCTTGGTGGCGTCGTCGCTCGGATGAGGTGTGGCGCAGCAGCCGCATAGCGTTGACGATCACTATGAGAACGGATGCCTCGTGCACGAGCATCCCCACGGCCATGGTCACCCCGCCGAACAGCACGCCGGCCAGCAACAGAAGAACGGTGGCGAGGGCGATAGCCACGTTCTGGTGCATGGTGCGCACCGTGCGCCTGGCCAGGTCGATGGCCGCGGGGAGCATGAGCAGGTTGTCGCCCATCAGGGCGATGTCGGCGGTCTCGATCGCCACTGCAGAGCCGGCCGCGCCCATCGCGATGCCGATGTCCGCGGTGGCCAGGGCCGGGGCATCGTTGACGCCGTCGCCCACCATCGCCACGACGTGACCGTTCTGCTGCAGCCTGGTCACCGCGTCGAGCTTGTCTTCGGGCATCAGCTGCGCCCGGATGTCGTCGATGCCGACAGCGGCGCCGACGGCCGCTGCCACGAGTGGGCTGTCGCCGGTGAGCATGATGACCCTGTGCACGCCGACGGCGCGGAGCCCCGCCACCATGTCGGCAGCGTCTGGACGCACCTCGTCGGCGACCGCGAGCACCCCGGCGACCGTGCCGTCGATCACGAGGATCAGAGGGGTGCGCCCGCGAGCGGCAAGCCCGGCGGCCACGCCGGCAGCAACATCCGTGCCCGGGATCGCATGTGCGGCGAGCAGGGCCGGGTTGCCGATCAGCAGGCTGCGGCCGGCCACGGTGGCGACGATGCCCTGCCCGGGCACCGACTCGATCATCTCTGGCAACGCGCCGTCGTGTTCGACCCCGCCGCGCTCCGCGGCGGCGCGCACGATTGCGCCGGCCAGCGGATGTTCGGAGCCGGCCTCGGCCCTGGCGGCCCAGTCGAGCACGTCGGCGGGGGTGAGCTCGGGGTTCAGCACCACGACGTCGGTCAGCCGCGGGCGGCCGGTGGTGAGGGTTCCGGTCTTGTCGAGGGCGACGACGGTGATTGTGGCGGTGGTCTCGAGGAACTCGCCGCCCTTGATCAGGATGCCGACGCGGGCGGCGCGGCCGATGCCGGCGACGATCGCGACGGGGATCGAGATGACCAGGGCGCCTGGGCAGCCGATCACCAGGAGCGTCAGCGCGAGGAACAGGTCGCCGGTGAGCAGGCCGACGACCACGGCAAGCGCGAGGATGCCGGGGGTGTACCAGCGGGAGAACCGGTCCATGAAGACCTGGGTCGGCGCGGTGGCATCCTGGGCTTCTTCGACCCTGTGCACGATGCGGGCCAGTGTGGTGGCCGCGCCGACCTCGGTGGCCTCCACGCGCAGCAGCCCGCCCGTGCTCATGGTGCCGGCGAAGACCCTGTCGCCCGCCGCCTTGGCCACCGGGAGGGATTCACCGGTGATCGAGGCTTCGTCGAGGGTGCCGGTGCCCTGCCGCACGGTGCCGTCCACGGGCACCCGCGCACCGGATTTCACCAGCACGGTCTCACCCGTCCGCACCGTGGCGGCGGGCACTTCGGTCTGCACGCCGCCGCGCAGCACCAGGGCCACGTCGGGGGCCAGCGCCACGAGGGCGCTGAGCGCGGCCCGGGTGCGGTTCAGGGTGGCCGTTTCGAGGGCGTGCCCGATGGCGAACAGGAAGGTCACCGCTGCGGCCTCCCAATACTCACCGAGCACGATCGCGCCGACGGTGGCGACGGTGACCAACAGGTCGATGCCGACCACCCTGGACGCCAGGGCGCGCACGGCGGCCCCGGCGATCGGGGCACCGGCGACGACCGCGGCCGCCACCATGGCCGCGTCGGAGACCAGGCTCATCGACGGCGCGAGGCTGGCCAGCCAGGCCGCGGCGATCAGCGTGCCGGCCGCGGCCGGAATCGTCCAGCGAGTGTTCAGGCGGCGGACGGCGCCGGCCACGATGGGCATGTCACTCCCCCGACCTGGCTGGTCAGAACGCGGCCAGGCGGGCGGTGTAGCCGGCCTTGCCGACGGCGGTGATGAGGGCATCCGTGCTCACGACGGCCGGGTCGTGGTCGATCTCGATGCGGGCGGACGCGAAGAACACCTGCACTCCGGTGACGCCGTGCAGCCGACCGATCAGCTTCTCGATCTTGGCCACGCAGGAGGGGCAGGAGAAGCCGTCGGCGCGCAGGATTGTGTGGGTGGCGGTGAGCGTGGTCATGAGGTGTCCTTTCGTGACGTTCCCCGGGCTGACCGGGGCATTCACGACGTTACGGAGCCTGGCGGTCGGTGACCATGACGGCCGTCACTTTGCCGCAAGCAGGCCGGCCGGGTCGAGGACGGCGGTCCAGCGGCGCCCCGAATCGATGAGTCCGTCGCGGCGGAGCCGGCTCATCACGCGGGAGACCGACTCGGCGCTGGTGCCCGCCATGGCGGCCAGGTCGGCCCGGGTGAGCGGCAGCTGGATGAGCGTGGCACCGGGCACGTCGCCCGGCACGCCGAAGGTGTGGGCGAGGCGGAGCAGGCCGCCGGCCACCCGTTCGGTAACCGTGGCGGAGGCCTGTTCCTGCTCCGCGGAGCGGGCCAGGGCGAGGCGGTCGGAGACGACATCGAGCACGCCGAGCGCCACGGACGGATGCGCGAGCATCACCTCGCGGAAGGCGCCGGCATCGATCCGCAGGGCGCAGGTGGTGACCAGGGCGACCGCCGTCTCGGTGTAGCCGCTCCGGCCGGCCCAGGTGAGGCCGCCGAGCACGTCGCCAGGGCCGAAGAAGTCGAGGCTGGTGCGCTGACCCGTGGCGGTGGTGCGGAAGGCCTTCGCCTGGCCGGCCGCGAGCAGGTAGACGTGCTCGGCGGGCTCGCCGGCGCTGAACAGGGCGTCGCCGGCAGACCAGGCCAGCGACTCCATCCGCGAGCGGATGGATGCCAACTCATCGCCGGACAGGCCACTGAACAGGGCGATCTGCTCGAGGATGCGCAGTTGCATGGCGGGTGGGCACGCGTGCGGGCGGCCGCAGGTGCTGCGTAGCGGCACTGTGCGCCGGGGCTCGCTCACGGCAGCACCTCGAGGATGCCGCGGGCGCCCTTCTCGGCATCCGACATGATGTGGCTCACGAAGGGGTAGTGGCCCGCCTCGGTGAAGCTGAGTTCCACGAAGCCACCCTGCGCGGCGGCGAGGTCGAGCACCTGGGCGCCGCCGGTGCCGGTGCTGCCGCCGTCTTTGAGCGTGTAGTCGCCCTCCTTGTAGACGGTGTGGAACTGGCCGCCGACGACGTGGAAGGCGCTGCCCACGTTGGGGCCGGCATCCAGCACCCAGACCCGCACGGTCTCGCCGACCCTGGCCTGCAGCGGCCTGGCGGCGTACTGGTTGGCGTAGCCGTTGAAGACCATGAGGTCGGGGGTCTGCGCGGCCACCTTGACCGCGTCGACCTCGCCGCCCTGCGCGCCGAGGTAGAGCTCGGACTGCACGACGAGGTATTCACGGTCCACGGCGGCCAGGCCGGGCGGGTCGATGATGACGGCGCCGAACATGCCGTTGGCGATGTGCACCGACATGGGCATCGTGCTGCAGTGATAGAGCCAGATGCCCGACCGGGTGGCGGTGAACGTGTAGACCAGGCTCTCACCGGGCTGGATGGTGCGCATCACGTCGTCGGGGGCGACGGCGCCGGCATGGAAGTCGATGGAATGCCCGACCGTGCCCTTGTTCACCAGGGTGATCTCGAACACGTCGCCCACCGTGCCGCGCAGGGTGGGACCGGGCGCGGCACCGTTGAAGGTCCACAGCATCTGGGTCACCCCCGGCGCCACCTCCGCCTCCACATTGCGCACGATCAGGGTGCGCCGGTGCACGGTGGCAGCGGTGGCGGGCGGCAGGGTGGCGTCGCGGGCGGCGAAATCGGCGTCGGGTTCGGCCATCGGGTCGAGGTCGTCGGCGGCTGAGGCGCCGGTGGCGGCCGTGCCGTGGCCGGTGTGCGAGCCGTTTGCGGCCATGCCCGCCATGCCGTCCATCGACGTGTCGCCGCTGCCGGCGGAGGCGGCGCCCACCGACTCGGCGCCCACCGCGACGATGCTGAGCTCCA
The DNA here is from genome assembly GCF_052113745.1 of Cryobacterium sp. W22_MBD10_FK3. Classification (NCBI taxonomy): domain Bacteria; kingdom Bacillati; phylum Actinomycetota; class Actinomycetes; order Micrococcales; family Microbacteriaceae; genus Cryobacterium; species Cryobacterium sp. W22_MBD10_FK3. Next base: position 12,605 of record NZ_JBGQOH010000017.1, on the reverse strand, counting down.
TGCCCAGCAGCCGGTGTCCGGCGATGGAGCACCAGCCGTCTACGCTCGCTCCGATCACGCCCACTGCCACCGATTCGGAGGCGCCCGGCTCGAGCGACCCGGAGACCAGCCCGGATTCGAGCACCAGGTTGTGCACCATGTCATCGCTATTAGTGAGCGTGATCACCAGTTCGTCGCCGACCGGCACCTCGATGCGGTCGGGCACGAAGCGGGTTTCGACCATGTCGACGGCCACCGTGGTGGTGTGCCCGGTCGCGGCGGCGGACGCCGAGGTGCCGGCGGCCTGGGTCGACACCGTCGACAGGCCCACCGAGGCCGGGTCGACCACGATGCCCACGGTCACCGTGAGCAGCAGCACGCTCGCGGCCGCGAGCATCCGCCCGGTCATGCGCGGTCGCTCGCCCGGCGCCGGTCGCTCGCCGGGCGCAATGCGCACGAGAGGCAGGGCGCGTACCCGCCGGTTGGTGCGGAGGGCCCGGGCGAACAGCACCAGGAAGCTGGCCAAGGTGGCCACGATCAGCATGGACAGCGCCACGGTGAGGGTGCTGGAGACGGGCAGCAGTGACAGAGCGAGGCCGCCGTTGACCACCACGACCCTGAACAGGCCGCCCCGGTCGAGCTCGGCCGCGGTGGCCTTGAGGGCGGCCGGACCGCCGCCCAGCACCACGGGCACGAGGTGGCTGAGGGCGCCGAGCAGGATCTGGGCGGCGAAGCCGATCGCGAAGTAGGGCACCAGGGTTTCGACGCCGGCTGCCGCGGCGGTCCAGCTGGGGGCGAGGGCCACCTGCAGGCCGAACCCGAGGGTGCAGAGCGCGAACCAGACCTGCGCGGCGCCGAGACTCCAGCCGGCGAAGGCCACGGCGGGCGCCCGGCGCAGGTGGCCGATGCCCTCCCAGAGCACCCGGCCCAGGGCCACCAGGTAGACGAGCACACCGAGCGCCACGACGAGGCGCAGGTCGACCAGGCAGCCGAGCGTGAGCAGGCCGAGGCCGCCGAGCAGCACGGTGAGGGTGCGGCCGGCCGCCACCGTGGCGCCCTCGATGCGGGTGTGCAGCACCGTGGGCCAGAGCAGCGCGATGGTGCCGATCACGGTGAGGCCCACCCAGCCGAGCAGGTTGAGGCCGAGGTGGCCGATGAACAGGCGTTCGTACTCCTCACCGCCGCCGTCGAGCCTGGCCATCAAGATGCCCAGGGTGACGCCGGCGGCGAGGGTCACTGCACTGGCGACGTAGTAGCGAATGAGCGGGGCGAACCGGCCCGGCATGGCCCCTCGGGTCTGCCCCACGATCACGGCGGCGTGGGCGAGGGCGTTGAGCCCCACCAGGATGCCGCCGACCAGCACGAGCGGGAACCAGCCGGCGACCATGCCGGTCATCACCAGCACGGCGCCGAGGGTGTGCATGCCCAGCCGCAGCCCGAGCGAGACGCGGTGGCCGAGGGCTTTTCTGCGCAGCAGGGTGTCGGCGAAGTGCTGGCTCCAGATCAGGATGGCTGTGCTCACCGCGCCGAGCAGCAGCAGGTGCACGAGCAGCCAACCCGACGACGGCACCATCCGGTGCAGGAGGGTGAAGACCACCGCGGCGGCCAGCCAGGCGGGCACCAGGCTGCCGGAGACGATGTGCCAGAGCTTGTCTTTCATAGGAGCGAGCCCCGCAGCGGTGGTGCAGGTGGTGCCGGTGGTGTGCGGGGCGCCGTGCGCGCGGGCAGCGCTGTGGTGCCGAGCAGCACCGAGACGACGGCTATGGCCACGAACAGGAGCACCGACACGATGTTGAACACGCCGCCCCACTGCACCAGCACCGGCCAGCCGTAGGCGTCGCCGAGCAGCACCCTGGCCAGCAGCGAGACGTGCAGCAGCGCCGCGGGCAGGTACATGATCGGCCGGTACGGCAGTGGCCGGCGCAGCACGGCGGGCAGGATGGTGGGCGCGTGCGCCATGATCATCGACATCACGAAGCCGAGGAACACGGCGTGCATCATGGCGTCGTAGGCGGGCCCCGAGTAGACCGGGCCCTGCAGCAGCCAGATGCCGCCCACCACGACGAGCCAGCCGTAACCGGCCAGCAGGCAGCAGGCCATGTAGCGAGGCAGCCCACTGGAGCGCACCATGCGGGTGGCGATGTCGTGCCGGAACAGCCAGGCCACCAGCGCCAGCATCCCGGCGCCGAGCACGGGGTAGCCGGCGATCGGCCAGACCAGGGCGATGACCGAGCCGAAGCTGAGGGCCAGGCCGATGCCGAGCATCCATGCTTCGGTACGGCGGTTGACGGTGGGCGAGATGCGGGACAGCTCGAGGCGCTCGCCGGCGATGGTGAGCACCAGGTAGAGGATGAGCAGCGGCGCGAGCCGCGGGATGCCGATGCCGCGCAGCCAGAAGATGGTGGCCATCAGTCCGCTCAGGGCTCCGAGCACCTGCACAGCGGTGGAGACCGAGCCCTGCTTTCGCCAGATCTCGGCGTAGATGGCCAGCAGCACGGTGCTGCCGGCGACCAGGGCGGCCTGGCCCGCGAGGAGCGGCAGCGGCGAGATGAGCGCGATGCCGCCGGCGCCGAGCAGGCCGGGCGCGAGGTAGGCCCAGCCGCGGCGCACGGCCACGGCCCGCTCGAGCACCACGACGGTGCCGACGAACCCGAACACCATCAGCGGGCCGTGCACCGCGCTGAGGCGGGCGCTGTCGACCGGGGCCGCCAGGCCGAGCAGCAGCAGCGCGCCGTCGAGGCCGGCGAGCAGGGCGATGCCGCCGAGCAGCAGAAAGGCCAGCCGCCCGGTCACCTTCGGCCGCGCGGCGGCGCCGGTGCCACGCGCGGCGCTGCCGGTGCGGCGAATCGGGCTCAGCGTGGTCATCGGGCGGCGAGGGTCGGCTACGGCGCGCTGGCTAGTTGGCGCGGGTGAGGCGAATGGTCCAGGTTTCCGGACCGTTCTCGAGGTAGGCGATGGCGAAGTCGCCCGGGCGGTTGGCCTCGAGCTGCGCGAGCAGCGGCAGCGGGTTGTGCGAGGCGACGAGGTCGAGGGAGAAGCCGGGCTGGATGACCCCGAGGGCGCCGAAGATGGTGGCGTGCCGGATGGCGTGCGGAATGGTGCGGGTGTCGAGCACGATGTTGTCGGCGTCTTCGTGGCCGCAGGCGCAGCCGGGGGCGGCCGGAGCGGCGTCGGCGGCACCGGGGCGGCTGGACGTCAGGATGATCGGTTCGGCAGTCACAAGAATTCTCCTTTGGCCGGGTCGAATGACCCTGTTCCGTCACTTTAGAGGATGCCTATCCTTTTAATCGGGACGTTCGTCCCGTCCGCCAGGCCGGAATATGACCGGCAGGAACGAGGAGCAGGTGCCAACCAGGGTGTGCGCAGAGTCCGAGCTGGAGCTCGGTGAAGCGATCAAGATGATGGTCGACGGCGTTGCCGTTGCCCTGGTGAAAGACAGCGCGGGCAACTGCTTCGCGCTCGGTGACATGTGCTCGCACGCCGACATCTCGCTGTCGGACGGCTTCGTGGAGGGCGACGACCTGGAGTGCTGGGCGCACGGCGGCCGGTTCGAGCTGTCCACCGGACGCGCGCGCACCCTGCCCGCCTCCGAGCCGGTGCCGGTCTACCCGCTCACCATCGTGGACGGCGACGTCTACGTGGATGTCAGCGTGCAGGTCGACGTGTCGGCGTACGAGGCGTCGGCCTGAGCCGACCCATACGCCGGTAGGGCCCTGACGCTACCGGAGGGTGACGCAACCGCCGGATGCCCGTGCCAAACTAGCCGGACCATGAGCGCACCAGCGAGACCACCAGAGGCCCTGGCCACCGCGGCGCCACACTCGGGGACCCCGTCCCTGGCAGTTCCGTTGTCGGCCCGGCAGAGCTTCTGGTGGTGGACCACGGCCGCCCTACTGGGGATCGTGATCTTCAGCGTCAGCGTTCCCGTGGACGTCACGGTCTATCGGGTTCCTGTGCTCGCCGCCTTCGCCGTCGCGTTGCTGCAGTGCGGCGGCATCCTGCTGCCGTTGGTCGCCCCGCGCTGGGCCACGGCCAGCTGGATCACCGGGGCTGTAGGCTTCTTCGCCTTCAGCACGCCCGTCCCCGGAGCCCCGTGGCCGGTCGACGTCGGTGGGCTGTTGAGCCTGTGCGCGCTACTCGCATCGCTGGGCTTGCGGCGCCCCGTACGCGAAGGCGTCACCGCCTGGGCCCTCAGCGTTTGCGCCTCGCTCCTAGTGTTGGTCGTCGTCGGCGCGGGTGCCGTGCAGGTCGCCACGGTCGACGGCGTGGTGGCCAATCTGGTGACGACAACGGCGATCACCGCCGCGGTTCTGGTGCTCGCAGTGCTGGTCGCCCAACGGGTGCGGATGCGCGGGGAACTCGCCAGCGAGCATCAACGCCGGGTCCTGGTGGAGGAGCGCAACCGCATCGCCCGAGAACTGCACGACGTCGTCGCGCACAGCATGTCGGTGATCCAGGTGCAGGCCGCCAGCGCCCCATACCGGCTGCCCCATCTCGACGAGGCGACTCGAGAGGAGTTCGCCGACATCGCAGCATCCGCTCGCACGGCCATGCGCGAGATGCGCCAACTGCTCGGCGTGCTGCGCAGCGAGGGCACCGGCGCCGACGGCATCCCGCAGCCGGGCATCGGCCAGATCCCCGACCTGGTGCCGTCTCTCGCGCGCGCCGGCGTGCACGTCGCTGTCGACCTCTCCCCCGCTCTGCCGGCCAGCGGGCTGCTGAGCCTCGCCGCCTACCGCATCGTGCAGGAGTCCCTGAGCAATGTCGTGCGTCATGCACCCGGAGCTTCCACCCGGGTGCGCGGCGAACTGATCGACGGCGCGGTGGCGCTCGCGATCGAGAACGAGCCGCCCGCCACCGCCCCGGTCTCCCACCAGGGCGGGCACGGGCTGATCGGCATGCGGGAGCGCTGTGAGATTTTCGGCGGCTCCCTGTACGCCGGCCCGACCGCCGAGGGCGGATACCGCGTTCTCGCAACACTGCCACTTCCGGCATCCGCCCCACCCGCCGCCGCGGCGGCCCGCACCGGCAAGGATTCGACCCCGTCATGACGATCACAGTTCTCATCGTTGACGACCAGGCCATGGTGCGCGCCGGGTTCGCCGCCGTCCTGGACGCGCAGCCCGGGATCAGCGTGCTCGGCCAGGCGGCCAATGGGCAGGAGGCTGTGGCGCTGGCTCACGAGCTGCGCCCCGACGTTGTCGTGATGGACGTGCGGATGCCCGTCATGAACGGACTCGAGGCGACCAGGGCCCTGCAGACACCGCCGCGCAGCAGCGACTACGTTCCCCGGGTACTGGTGCTCACCACCTTCGACGTTGACGACTACGTCTACGAGGCACTGCGCGCGGGCGCCAGCGGCTTCCTGCTGAAAGACGCCCTGCCGGAGGATCTGGTCGCGGCGGTGCGCATCGTCGCCGGCGGTGAGGCGCTGCTCGCGCCCAGCGTCACCCGCCGGCTGATCGAGGACTTCGCCCGCACGGCACCGCCGCGGAGGGTCGAGAGCGAGCTGCTCGCCTCTCTCACCGCCCGCGAGACCGAGGTATTGGCGCTGGTGGGCCGCGGGTGGTCCAACACGGAGATTGCCGCCGGGCTCTTCATCGCGGAGCAGACCGTGAAGACGCACGTGAGCAAGCTGTTCAGCAAGCTGGGACTTCGCGACCGGGTGCAGGCCGTGGTGTTCGCCTATGACGTGGCCCTGGTACAGCCCGGCGGCTGATTCTCCGGCCGGCCGAGCCGCACCTGCCCCGTTCCCCTACCCCGGTAGGGGCGCAGAACGGCTCCACGGGGTGATGTTCCTCCCGGTACCGCCTCCCTAACCTGCCTCTCGAGCGGATGTGCCGCTCGAAAGGGAGCGGGACGTGACCATCACGAGAGAACCACGGGCAGCGTCGAGGCTGCGCACGTCGACACTGGGACCGACCGGCGGTCGGCCCCACTTCACGCAGCCCGCCGAGCCCACCGGCACACGGGCGGTCAGGGACGGCAGCATTGATGCCGTCCGCGCGACCCTCCTGATGGTCGTCGTTGCGTTGCACTCGCTGATGGTGGGTGTGAGCGTCGGCGCCGGCGGCGTCGAGATGGCGAACGCCCTCGAGAACCAGCCATGGTTCGCCCCGGTCAGCTGGCTGGTGCAGGTTATGCCGCTGTTCTTCATCGTCGGCGGTTTCGCGAGCATCACCCAGTGGCGCTCCCTTCGCGCCGCGGGGGTGTCGCCCGCTCAGTACGTTCGATCCCGGATCGTGCGGCTCGTGCGACCGGCCATCGCGCTGGTCGCCGTGACCGGGGCAAGCCTCGCCACGATGTCCCTGCTCGGGGTGCCCGGCGAGATCGTGGCCACGGCGAGCTTCCGGATCGGTCAGCCGCTCTGGTTCCTCGGCGTCTACATCCTCTGCTGTGCACTGGTGCCGATGCTGAGCCGCGCCCACGACATTGCGCGCATCCGCACCCCGCTGGTGCTGCTCGCGGCCGTGACCCTGGTGGACCTCGCCCGGCTGGGCAGCGGCGTGGCCGCCGTCGGCTTCCTCAACCTGCTCTTCGTCTGGTTGCTGGTGCAACAGCTGGGCTTCTGGCTGGCCGACGGATCCGTCGACGCCCTCAGCCGGCGCACCAGGGCCGGGGTCCTCCTCGCGGCGCTCGCGCTCCTGGTCGCACTCACGAACGGGCCGTACCCGGCCGACATGTTCGTGAACCTGAACCCGCCCACCGTGTGCCTGGTGGTGCTGGGCGTCGCGCAGCTGATGGCCTTCTCGCTGCTGCGAGCCCGGTTCGCGGCCCTGGCCGACGGTCAGCTGACCGGAGTGCTCATTGACGCGCTGGGCCGGCGCAGCATGACGGTGTACCTCTGGCACCTGCCGGTGCTCATCGGACTCTCCGCGCTGCTCATTGTGGGCGACGCGGCATACGGCGGCCTGCTCCCGGCACCTCTGAGCGCTCCCTGGTGGGCGAGCCGGCCGCTCTGGCTGATCTGCGTGGCGGCGGCCGTGGTTGCGGTAGTTCGCCTGTTCGCCCGGTTCGAAGCCGGCGGCCGCCGAGTCGACCGGGTGCCGGTGAGCGCCCGCCGAGTCACGCTCGACACCCTCCTCGGGGCCGGTGGGGTGACTGTGGCACTGATTGCCGGATTCACAGCGGTGCCCGCCGCGATCTCCCTCCTGCTGCTCGGTCTCGCACTGAGCGGCACTGACCGCTTCGGACGACGCCCGGCGTCAGCTCTCGCGAGCGTCGCCCCGCACGACCCCAACCGCTCCGCTCTCCAGTCCCACTCCAGAATCGACGTGCCATGAACCCGCTGGACCTGCTCACCGACTTCCTGCTCGCTGCCGTCAACTCCCCCTGGGTCTACCTCGTCGTTTTCGCGGTGGTGGTGATCGACGGCTTCTTCCCTCCGGTTCCGAGTGAGAGCATTGTTGTCGTGGCGGCGGCCCTCGGGGTGAGCACGGGCACGCCCGACCCGGTGGCCATCCTGGTCCTCGCAGCGGTGGGGGCAACGCTGGGTGACACGATCGCCTATGGGCTCGGCCGGCGGATCGGCGTGACGAGATTCAGGTGGATGGGCGGGCGTCGGGCCGGAGACGCCATCGAGAGAGCCGGCCGCGGCCTCGCTCGTCGCCCCGCCAGCCTGCTCCTCGTGGCCCGCTACATCCCGGTCGGCCGAGTGGCCGTGAACATGACGGCCGGCGCGACGCGCCTGCCGTTCCGGCGCTTCTGGCCCCTGGCTGTTCTGGCCGGCGCGTGCTGGTCGGTTTACTCGGTACTCATCGGCATCGTGGCCGGCACCGCCTTCACCGACCAGCCAGTTCTCGGCGCGATGATCGGGGTGGCACTGGCCCTCTGCCTCGGGCTTGGCATCGACCGTGTCGTGACATCCGCCGGACGCCGACGCGAAAGGATTGCAGCGTCCGTCGTCACGGCTCGCGGGACGGCAGCTGCACCAGGCACAGGTGCGGCTGCACGAACGGGCGCAATGTGATCTGCTCTGCGTCGTATCCGTGCGAGCGGGCCACCCCGCGCAGCAGGCCCAGGTGTACGGAGCAGACCACGTCGGGGTTCAGGCGCGCCTCCTGGCGGAACGGACAGGTCGGCAGGGCGATCGTGCCGTCAGGGCGCAGCTCGGGTTCGAAGCCGATCTCGTCGAGCACACGCAGCAACGGCGGAACGAGCCCTTCTGCGGCGCCGTCGCCCGCCGCGGCCGGACCGGAGTCCGGCGTGCCGGCGTACTCCGCAGACCAGCGTTCGCCTGCACGAACAGAGCGGGCCCGGCCCTTGTCGTCGTCTTCGCCGATCACCGCCGCGAGAGCCTGGGTGAGTTGCTGCTGAGGGTCTGCTGCCTGCGACGAGTCGACCGGGCTGAACAGGATGTGCGGGCGGCCTCGCTGTCCTGCCTTGGCGACCTGGCGCTGCACGAGACCGCCGGCCTCGAGCTGTTCGAGGTGGAACCTGGCGGTGGTCACGTGCACCCCCAGAAGATCCGCCATCGCGATCGCGTCGAGCGGCCCCGCCGCCGCGGTGAGCGCTGCCAGCACCCGGCGCCTGGGCGCGCTGGCCAGGGCGGCGTGCCACGCGTCGCTCTGCGGGCTCTGGGTCATGATTTGAGAGTAGCAGCGTGCGGTTAAACCGAGGCGGGCCGGCGGTCATCCGCCGATGTAGGACATCTCGATCTTCTTGCCCGACGAGCGCACCGCGCCGGTCTGGGCGCTGCGCAGCTGGGAGGCGCGGTCGGTGCGCTGCCGCCAGATGGAGCCCATCGCGGCGGAGAGCTGCTCGTCGGTGCTGCCGTCGCGCAGCAGCGCGCGCAGGTCGTGGCCCTCGCTGGCGAACAGGCAGGTGAACAGCTTGCCGTCGGTGGAGACGCGGGCACGGGAGCAGGTGTGGCAGAAGGACTGGGTGACGCTGGAGATCAGGCCGATCTCACCCTCGCCGTCCACGTAACGCCAGCGACGGCTGGTCTCGCCGGTGTAGTTGGGGGCCACTTCCTCCAGCGGCAGTTCGGCATGGATGCGGTCGCGCACCTCGCTGGAGGGCAGCACGGCGGCCATGTCCCAGCCGTTGCTCGTGCCTACGTCCATGAACTCGATGAAACGCAGGATGTAGGGGGTGCCCTTGAAATGCCGGGCCATGTTGACGATGTCGTGGTCGTTCTGGCCGCGCTTGACCACCATGTTGATCTTGATCGGGCCGAGGCCAACGGCGTGCGCGGCGTCGAGGCCGGCGAGGATGCGGGCGACCGGGAAGTTGACGTCGTTCATGGCGCGGAAGGTGGTGTCGTCGAGGGAGTCCAGCGACACCGTGACGCGCTGGAGACCGGCGTCCTTGAGCGCCTGGGCCTTCACGGCCAGGGCGGAGCCGTTGGTGGTGAGGGCGATGTCCACAGGCCGGCCGGCCGGGGTGCGCAGCTCGGCGAGCATAGCGATGAGCTCTTCGAGGCCCTTGCGCAGCAGCGGCTCGCCGCCGGTGAGCCGGATCTTCTCCACGCCGTGCGCCACCGAGATGCGGGCCAGCCGGGTCATCTCCTCGAAAGAGAGCATCTCGTCGCGGGGCATGAACGCGAAGTCCTTGCCGAAGATCTCCTTGGGCATGCAGTAGACACACCGGAAGTTGCACCGGTCGGTGACCGACAGGCGCAGGTCATGCAGCGGGCGGTTGAGGGTGTCGACGAGCGGCGCAGCCAGGGGCGGGGCAGGCTGAACCGGCACATCGCCGGCCGGGGGCGCGGCGGAGTGCACGGGGATCGGTGCGCCTGACATACACCGACCCTAACCCCGAACGGTGCGGGTTTGCCTCACGATCGGTGAGCGCGGGGCCGGCACCGTGGGCAAATCATTTTTCACGGTGTTCGCGCGTTGTCGCGATCTGCGCCGACGGTCAGGCTGACCATAAGCGGGCCGGCCTGGCCTGCCGATCGCGACCGGAAACCAGGAGCTCCCATGTCAGCCGCCGCTACCACCGCCGTCAGCAGCAAACTCGCACCGGACCTGTCCAACTGGGATCCGGAGAACGAAGAGACCTGGGATTCCAAGCTCGCCTGGCGCACCCTCTGGATCACCACCTTCAGCCTGACCCTGGCCTTTGCCTCCTGGTACCTGGTGAGCGCGATCGCGCCGCGGCTGAACGACATCGGCTACTCGCTGGCACCGGGCCAGCTGTACTGGCTGGTGGCCCTGCCGGGGCTCGCCGCCGGCATCCTGCGCCTGGTCTTCATGTTCCTCCCGCCGATCATGGGCACCCGCAACCTGGTGGCCATGTCGTCGGGGCTGCTGATTCTGCCGATGCTGGGCTGGACCCTCGCCGTGCGCGACACGTCGACCCCGTTCTGGGTGCTGCTCTGCCTGTCGTTCTCGGCCGGCATCGGCGGCGGCGCGTTCTCCGGGCTGATGGCCTCCACCAGCTACTTCTTCCCCAAGCGACTCGCCGGCACCGCCCTCGGCCTGCAGGCGGGCCTGGGTAACTTCGGTATCGGTCTGATCCAGCTGCTGCTGCCCTGGGTGGTCGGCTTCGGTCTGCTCGGCACGGCGGCCCTCACCCCGCAGTCGAGTGCCAACGGTGAACTGGTCTGGCTGCACAACGGCGGACTGGTGCTCATCCCCTGGGCGCTGCTCGCCATGGTGCTCTCGATTTTGTACCTGCGCCGGGTACCGATCACGGCCAACTTCGCCCAGCAGGTGGACATCTTCAAGGTGAAGCACACCTGGATCATGACGGCGATCTACCTGATGAGCTTCGGCGCCTACAGCGGCCTGGCCGCGCAGATGGGCCTGATCATCCTCAATGTCTACGGCGACTTCCCGGATGCGCCCAACCCGCTGGCGTTCGCGTTCATCGGCCCCGTGGTCGGTGCCGCCGTGCGCGCCGCGAGCGGCCCGTTCTGCGACAAGTTCGGCGGCGCGATCTTCACATTCGTCGGCGGCGCCGGCATGGTGGTGGGCACGGTGCTCACAGCGTTCTTCCTCACCCCGTCGAGTGTCGGCGAGTTCTGGGGCTTCCTCACAGGAATGCTGATCATCTTCTTCTTCGCGGGCCTGGCCAACGGTGGCACCTTCAAGCAGATGCCGATGATCTTCCCCAAGCGCCAGGCCGGCGGGGCCATCGCCTGGACCTCCGCCATTGCGGCCTTCGGCCCGTTCATCGTGGGCATCGCGCTCACCGCGATCAGCCCCACCGCCTTCTTCATCGGCTGCGCAGTGTTCTGCGTCTTCTGCACCGTGCTGGCCTGGGTCTTCTACGCCCGCCCGAACGCCCCCTACCCCGGCTAGGCTCTCGCCCGGCCCCAAGCCGCGGTGATCCCCGGCATGCCCGGTGGGGTTGCTGGGTGTGGTGCCTCGTGGCGAATGTGGACCGTTTGTCGTGGGCAGAAAGAGTTATCCACAAGTTGACATTCACTCACACAAAGCTTCGAAATCGGGCTACATTCGTGGCATGACCAACCAATCCACCATCGCAGACACGTTCGCCGCTTCGCGCGGCGATGTGCTGATGGCTGCGGCCGGCGATGTGGCCCGGTTGGGCTCGTGCAGCACCGACTACGACGCTTTGTCGGATGCGGCGGTGCTGGCCGGGCAGAAGACTCTCGCCCGGGCCCAACGCGAGCTCGACACCCGCAAGGCGTGGATGGCGAAGACCCTGGCCCAGCGGTCCCGGTGGGAGCTGGGCCATGCCGGCCTCGCGGCGCAACAGGGCTTCCTCAACCCCGAGGCCCTGATCCAGGAGCTGACCGGCACCAGCAAGGTCGAGTCCCGCAAACTCGTCGGTGTGGGCCGGATGCTCGCCGAGACCGAAGACGCCGAGGCCCAGGCCGCCGCCGCGGAGGCCGAGGCGGCGCGCCGGTTGCTCGACGAGGCGATGAACCCGGCGCTGGATCCGGACTCCTCCGACGCCCCGGACCCGGTCGCTCCGCTGCTCGTGCCGGCACCGCTGCCCTGGCACGCACCGATCTCGCACGCCGTGACCGCCGGCACCCTCTCCATCGACGCCGCGCACGCCCTGCGCACCGGCCTCGGCGACGTCGACACCGTCGTCACCGGCCCGGTCCTCGCCCACGCCCTCGCCGAGCTGCTCACCGATGCCGCGTCGATGAACGTGGACCAGCTACTCAAACGGGCCCGGCAGGCCCGCGACACCCTCGACGCGGCCGGCATCCGGGTGCGCGAACAGAAGGCCTGGGACGACCGCTACCTGCGCATCTGGACCCTGGGCACCGGCCAGGTCCGCGTCGACGGACTCTTCCCCGCCGAGCAGGGCGAGTTCATCAAGTCCACCTTCGACAGCCTCACCAGCCCCCGCCGCGGCGGTGTGCGCTTCGTCGACACCGACCGCGCCGCCTGGGCCAAACGAGTCACCGACGACCCCCGCACCACCACCCAGATCACCTGCGACGGCTTCATCGACCTCCTCAAAGCCGGCACAACCATCAACCCCAACGACATGCTCGGCGGCCGCCGCCCCGCGGTGCAGATCCTCACCACCGCCACCCCGGCCACCCGGCCCGCAGCCCCCGCCACACCCACCGAACACGCCGGAGCCGCCGGGTCAGCCGGGTCAGCCGGGTCAGCCGGATCAGCCGGATCAGCCGGATCAGCCGGATCAGCCGGATCAGCCGGATCAGCCGGATCAGCCGGATCAGCCGGATCAGC